>NZ_JAEUOL010000133.1 GCF_016789985.1 Accumulibacter sp. | reverse complement strand
CGGTTGCTGTTTGCCACGGCCGACAATCGGGCCGATCTGGAGTTGGCGAAGGGAATCGTGCAGACCTACACGCGCCGTCTGGCGCGCTATCGGTGCGATAATTGCGGCTTCAAGGCGCGCCAGTTCTACTGGCGCTGTCCGGCCTGCGGCGGCTGGGAGACCTATTCGCCGAAGCGCACGGAAGAATTCGATCTGACACCTTAGGAGCTCAAGCTTGCCATTTCCCGTGCCTGGCACGCGGCACTTCAGCCACGTGCGTGCCGCCGCTCCTGCCGAGGCAGTTCGCGATGCGCCTCGCTGATCTGTCCGCGGCACGGTTGCTGATCGTCGGCGACGTGATGCTCGACCGCTACTGGTTTGGTGAGGTTACGCGCATCTCGCCGGAGGCCCCGGTACCGGTGGTCAAGGTGGGGCGTTGCGAAGAACGGCCCGGCGGCGCGGCCAACGTGGCCCGCAATGTGGCAGCCCTGGGCGCGCGGGTGGCCCTGTTGTCGGTGGTCGGCGACGATGAGGCCGGACAGAGTCTGCAGCGCCTGCTGGTGTCGAGCGGCATCGATGTCAGCCTGCATGTCGATGCGGCGATCAGCACGACGGTCAAGCTGCGCGTGATCGGTCGGCAGCAGCAGTTGCTGCGGATCGATTTCGAGACTTCACCGTCACATGAGGTGCTGCGCACCAAACTGGCCGAATTCGCCACCCGTCTGCCGGAGTGCGATGCGGTCATCCTCTCCGATTACGGCAAGGGTGGGTTGGCGCACATTGGCGAGATGATCCGGCTGGCGAACGTGGCGGGCAAGCAGGTATTGGTCGACCCGAAGGGGGACGACTTTTCCAAGTACGCCGGCGCCAGCGTGGTGACGCCCAATCGCGCCGAGCTGCGCACGGTGGTTGGCCGCTGGCACGGCGAGGAGGAACTGGCGCGCAAGGCCGAGGCGCTGCGTCGCGAGCTGGGACTGCGTGCCTTGCTGGTCACTCGCAGTGAGGAGGGAATGTCGCTCTTTCACGCCGCCGGAGCGATCCACGAACAGGCGGTGGCGCGTGAGGTATTCGATGTTTCCGGTGCTGGCGACACGGTGATTGCCACCCTGGCGGTGATGCTTGCCTGCGGCGCTTCCTGGCCGGAGGCGGTTCATGCGGCGAACGCTGCGGCCGGTGTGGTGGTGGGCAAGCTGGGCACGGCGGTCGTGGCGCATGACGAACTGGCCGCTACACTGATTTAGCTGAAGGGAGTCCATGTATACCATCGTTACCGGTGCCGCCGGCTTCATTGGTTCCAACCTGGTCAGAGCACTCAATGAGCGTGGGGTACGCAAGATCATTGCGGTCGACAATCTGACGCGGGCTGACAAGTTTCGCAATCTGGTCGATTGCGACATCGCGGACTACCTTGACAAGCAGGAATTTCTCGATCGCCTGCTGGCTGGCGATTTCGACGGCGACGTCGAGGCCATTCTCCATCAGGGAGCGTGTTCCGACACGCTGGAGAGCGATGGCCACTACATGATGGAGAACAATTACCGTTACTCGCTCGGTCTGCTCGACTGGTGTCTGGATCAGGAGGTACAACTGCTCTACGCCTCGAGTGCGGCGACCTACGGCGGCGGCAGGGTGTTTCGCGAAGAGCGATCGCACGAGGCGCCGCTCAACGTCTACGGCTACTCGAAGTTCCTCTTCGATCAGATCGTTCGCCAGCGCCTGGCGGGGAGCGGTTCGTTCAATTCGCAGGTGGTCGGCTTTCGCTATTTCAATGTCTATGGGCCGCGCGAGTCGCACAAGGGGCGAATGGCTTCGGTTGCTTTTCATCACTACAACCAGTTGCGCAGTGGTGGCAAGGTGAAATTGTTCGCCGGTTGCGATGGTTATGGGGATGGCGAACAGCGGCGGGATTTCGTTTTTGTGGGCGACGTCAGCCGGGTCAACCTGTTCTTCCTCGATCATCCCGAGAAGTCAGGGATTTTCAATGTCGGCACGGGTAGCGCACAGACCTTCAATGAGCTGGCCATGGCCAGTGTCAATGCCTGCCGTGCCTTGTCCGGCGACGACCCGTTACCACTGGCGCAACTGGTCGAGCAGGGATTGATCGAGTACGTTCCGTTTCCGGCGGACCTGCGTGGCAAGTATCAGAGTTTCACCGAGGCGGACCTCTCGAAGCTGCGCAAGGCTGGTTACGAAGCGCCCTTCGCCAGCCTTCGCGAAGCCATCCCGCATTATGTTGAATGGTTGAATACGCATGCATGAGACGCTCGAAGACTACGTTGGCAACACGCCACTGGTGCGTTTGAAACGTCTGCCGGGAGACGCCGGCGAAGCACGTGGCAACCGCATTCTGGCCAAGCTGGAAGGCAACAACCCGGCCGGTTCGGTGAAGGACCGCCCGGCGCTGTCGATGATCGCTCACGCCGAGCGACGTGGTGACATCAAGCCGGGCGACACGTTGATCGAGGCGACGTCGGGCAACACCGGCATTGCCTTGGCGATGGTGGCGGCGGCGCGGGGCTACCGGATGGTTCTGGTGATGCCGGAAAACCAGAGTGTCGAACGGCGTCAGACGATGTGCGCTTTCGGCGCCGAACTGGTTTTGACCCCCAGGGATGGCGGCATGGAGCTGGCGCGCGACGTCGCCGAAGGACTGCGCAACGAGGGACGTGGCATCATTCTCGATCAGTTCGCCAACCCGGACAACCCGCTGGCGCATTATGAGGGAACCGGTCCGGAATTATGGCGCCAGACGGCTGGACAGATTACCCATTTCGTTAGCAGCATGGGCACCACTGGGACGATCATGGGTGTTTCGCGCTATCTCAAGGAACAGAGCCCGGCGGTATGCATCATTGGCTGCCAACCGGAAGACGGTTCGCAGATCCCCGGCATTCGCAAGTGGCCTGAAGCCTACCTGCCGAAGATATTCGACCGGACACGCGTTGATCGCCTCGAATCGGTATCGCAGGGCGATGCCGAGGAAATGACCCGTCGCCTGGCACGCGAAGAAGGCATCTTTGCCGGGATCTCGTCGGGTGGTGCGCTGGTCGTCGCCCTGCGGCTGGCGGCGGAAGTGGAGCATGCGACGATCGTCAGCATCGTCTGTGACCGTGGCGACCGCTATTTGTCGACCGGGGTCTACCCGGCTTGACAGAGTCCGATGAAGCCGGTCCTCGTCTTCGACATTGAAACGATTCCCGACGTCGCGGGCCTGCGCCGGCTGCATGCGCTCGATCCGGCGTTATCCGATGACGAAGTGGCGGAACTGGCGTTTCAACAGCGGCGGGCGGCGACCGGCAATGACTTCCTGCCCCTGCATCTGCAGCGGGTGGCGGTGATTTCGTGTGCGCTGCGTGTAGGCAAGGACTTCCGGGTGTGGTCGCTGGCCGAGCCGAAGCAGGGCGAAGCCGAGATCATTCAACGCTTCTTCGACGGAATAGGGAAATTCACGCCGCAACTGGTGTCCTGGAACGGAGGCGGCTTCGATCTGCCGGTGTTGCACTATCGGGGGGTGATGCATGGTGTGGTGGCGCCGCGCTACTGGGACCTCGGTGATGGCGACTACGCCGACAGCCGTGACTTCAAATGGAACAATTACATCGGTCGTTACCACACGCGCCATCTCGACCTCATGGACCTGCTGGCGATGTATCAGCCGCGTGCCAGTGCGCCGCTCGATGAACTGGCCAGGCTGATCGGCTTTCCCGGCAAGCTTGGCATGGATGGCGGCAAGGTCTGGCAGGCGTGGCAGGAAGGCCGGATTGGCGAGATCCGCGATTACTGCGAGACCGATGTGCTCAATACCTATCTCGTCTCGCTTCGTTTCCGCCTGATGCGCGGCGAACTCTCGGCGGCCGAGTACGATCAGGAGGTGCTTTTCGTGCGAGGCGAACTGGCGAAGATCGGCAAGGTGCACTGGCAGGAGTTTCTCGCTGCCTGGCAGTAGGACGACGCGTCTCTGTGCGTTCGCTCTAGCCCGCTCCCCCTCAGGGAGGGTTGTTCAAGGCCGGCATGCGCAAAGAGATGCCGCGGAACGACTTCTTGCCGGACGGCACCTCCTTGTCCTTGCACGCCCGCCCGCCAACTTTTTCATCTCCGTCGTCGCTGAGCAGATAGGTTCCGTTGCTGCCCGGGAAGGCGAACATCGCTTCCGGGTGCAGCTTGCCGAAGTTGGCCTCCCCGACACGCTGCGGCGAAGCGTCCGCCTTGCCCGACCAGTGGTACAGAGCAAAATCCTTGCCGCTTTGTTTGCCATTGTCGTAGGGTCCGGCGACGATCAGGTAGCCTCCGTTCAGCAACTCGATGCTGCGCACACCGCGTCCTCCGAGATCCAGCACAACAAGATCGCCGAAGAGCGGGCGTGCCGTCGCATCGACCACTTCGGCCGGGTTGTTCAACGGCACCAGCAGGGCCTTGCCGTCGGCCAGCGGATTACGGAAGCCGATCAGCAACTGGCCGCCCGGTGTGGCGGCCAGTCCCTCGATGTTGAAGCCGCCGGGCGCCTCGGGGGGAATCTTGAGCGCGTGTGCCCTGGCGAGAACGGCGAAACGTGGGTCTGCGAGCAACTCCTCGATCAACCGCGTGTAGGGTGGACTGGTTGGAGTTTGGAGTCGCTGCCCGCTGCCGGTGTCGACCAGGTCGGTGGCAAAAAAACGCTGGCGGGCTTCCTGATGCTTGCCCTTGCTGTTGCGGCCGTGCGAGGTAATCCAGTAGATCCGGTTGCCGATCCTTGCCGCGCCCTCCAGATCAGCCTCCCGTAGTTTTCCATCCACCTCTCGATTGCCGAGATATTCGCTGAGGTCGAGGCCGTGCACCGGATCCGGTTTGCCACGTCGGTAGATTGTCAGAAAGTCGTGGTCGTCATCAGCCACCACGAAGTGCTGTTCATCGAGCGCCACCGCGGCGGAAGCATCGCACAGTCCACTATAACGTGTGACATCTGCCCGGACGGGGACGGTAGTCAGCAGGCAGATGAGGAGCAGGGTGGTGCTATGAATCAGCGGGTTCATGGTTGTGTCGTTTCCCGGGGCATCGGAAGCGTGAGTATAGCGCCTCGCGCCCGGGCCGCAGGATGTGGGCAAACCACCTTGCTCGCTGAGTGCTGCCCTCGGTGCTGCATGCGCTTGCCGGGACCGCTGGGCCCACGGCCGGACCAGTCCAGCGAAAAGGCAATGGCAGGGTGATTCTCAAGCGGCCAAGGACATGTCAGAATCATGGCCTGAAGACATGACAAATCCCGGGGAGAAACGGAATGCGGCTTGACCATTGGTTTCCGGCGGTGGCAACCAGCCTCTTGCTGTGTCTGAGCACGCTGGCCCAGGCGGCCGGAACACTGGACAAGATCAGGGCAAGCAAGACGATCGCACTGGGTTATCGTGAAGCGTCGATCCCCTTCTCGTATACCGGTAACGACAACCAGCCCTGGGGCTATTCGGTGGACCTCTGTACCAAGGTGGTGGCGGCGATTGTCAAGCAGCTCGGCATTGAGGAACTGCAGTTGCTCTGGGTTCCGGTGACGCCCGAGACGCGTATCGCCCGACTCAAGTCAGGTGACATCGATCTCGAGTGCGGTTCGACCACGAGTTCCCTGGCGCGCATGCAGGAGGTCGATTTCAGCCTACCGATCTTCGTCGACGGCGCATCTTACCTGTCGCGTCGCGGTTCCGGGATCAAGCGCTTCGAGGATCTGGCTGGCCGGAAGATTGCGGTGGCCGTCGGTACGACGAGCGAGCGCACGCTCGGTGAGGCCCTGGCGCAGCACAAGGTGGTTGCCGAGCTGGTCAGGGTCAACGACCACCAGCAGGGGCTGTCGGCGTTGCTGAAAGGCAGGGCGGACGCCTATGCCTCGGATCGGGCGTTGTTGATCGGCCTGGCGCTTGATTCCGGCAGCCCGACGGACTGGGTGATCGGTCACGAGACCTTCTCCTACGAGCCTTATGCCTTGATGATGCGGCGCAATGATGCGGACTTTCGCCTCGCCGTCAACCGCGAATTGGCGCGTCTTTCGCGCACTCGCGAAATCCATGGCATTTACGACCGGTGGTTCGGTTTTCTTGCCAAGCCGGGTGCTCAGCTCGACAGCCTGTATCATCTCAACGGCTTGCCGGAGTAGGGTACGCCGACTCCGAGAGTCATTGCCGATATGACCGGGAATTACCAGAACAGGCGGGACGATCCAACAGATGCAGATTATTGAAACACGTCTGCAGGGGTTGCTGGTCATCAAGCCGGACGTCTACCCGGACAGCCGGGGGTACCTGTTCGAGAGTTACAACCAGCGCACTTTCGAGAAAGCGGGAATTTCCTTCTTGCCAGTTCAAGACAACGAATCCAGGTCGTGCAAGGGTGTCATTCGTGGCTTGCATTATCAAATGAATCCCCATGCCCAAGCGAAACTGATACGCGTCGTAACCGGGAGAATTCTTGATGTCGCGGTGGATATCCGGAAAGAATCCCCGACCTACGGGGAATGGTTCGCCGTCGAACTCGATGCCGAGGCAAAGGAACAGGTGCTGATTCCTAAAGGGTTTGCGCACGGATTCTCGGTGCTGAGTGACAGTGCGATCATCCAGTACAAATGCGACGACTTTTACAACCCCAAACATGAACGGGGAATCCTGCTGACCGATCCAGACCTGGGTATCTGCTGGAAGGTGGAGACGAGCGCTCGACTGATCAGCGAGAAAGACTTGCGGCAGCCGTGTCTGAAAGACGCGGAGAATGACTTTTAGACCAGCATGCCGCGCATCCTGATAACCGGGGCCAATGGACAACTTGGCAACGAGTTGCGGGCAGCCTCGGGGAACCATGCTGGACACGACTTCGTCTTCACCGATGTCGAGGCGCTCGATATCGGAAATGAACGGGAGACGGACCTCTTCATCAATCGGACGAGACCGGACTGGATCGTCAATTGTGCGGCGTATAATCTGGTGGACCAGGCAGAGAGCGAGCCTGATGCGGCTGCTCTGATCAACAGTACCGGGGTCGGGAATCTCCGCGCTGCAATCAGTGGTTCGCAGTGCCGGCTTATTCATGTTTCCTCGGATTACGTGCTGGATGGCAGGGCAAACATCCCTTATCGGGAGGATGCCGCAACCAACCCCTTGTCGGTTTATGGCAGGTCAAAACTCGGCGGTGAGACGCATGCCTTGCTCCACCATGCGTCAATGGTGATACGTACCTCCTGGCTCCACTCGCCATTCCGAAAAAACTTCGTCAAGACGATTCTCGGGAAGGCTGGCGATAATCGGTCACTGCAGGTCGTGTTCGACCAGACGGGAACCCCCACGTACGCGGCGGATCTTGCCGATGCAATAATGGGCATTATTTCGGGTGTTTCCGGAGGTCGTCTGGCCTTTGTCGGCGGGATTTATAACTACTCCAACGAGGGGGTTTGCTCATGGTACGATCTGGCCGTCGAGATCGTCAGGGAAGCGGGCTTGTCCTGCCATGTGATTCCAGTTCTTGGCAGGGACTTGCCGTTGACGGCGCCGCGGCCCGCTTATTCGGTATTGGACAAGAGCAAGATTCGGGAAAAATACGGGCTCGCGATTCCGCATTGGAGAGCCAGCCTGGCCAGATGCCTCAGGCGCCTGAAGCAGGAGGGTGGTGATCCATCCTCACAACTTAGCACTTTCGGATAACTTTGATGGCGCTCCCAAAGCCGCGCAGGCGTTCGCCTTGCGGCGGGTGTAGTTGTGTTCGATAATCTCGGTGTAATGCATTGTTTATAAAGGACCATCACATGACGGCCTGAATATTCGAAGATACGTATATACCTGTCTAACTATCTGTTTTCAAGCACGTTTCTCGAAGCGGCACGGATCAGCTCCAAGCACTTCACCCGGCAGCGCACGCTGACGCTGCGTAATCGTTCACTCCCCTACACGTTTGCCGGGATGGCGGGAATCGTGGGAAGCTGCAAGCCTTTGCGAGCGGCGGCGATGACGGTGCCGAGGTATTGCCAGGCGGATGCTCCGCGACGGCGACAGGTTTC
>NZ_JAEUOL010000211.1 GCF_016789985.1 Accumulibacter sp. | reverse complement strand
CGCATGGCGCAGGCGTGGCCGGCCGAAGCGATGTCGGCGGCGCGGCGCATGAGGTCGATCTCGTGCGCGTCCTTGATCAGTCGCATCTCGTCGAGCAGGCCACGCAGGTCGCGGATTTCGCCCGGCGCGCGCGTGCCGCTGCGGCTGTCGGCGCGTACCGCGTTGAGCGCGGCGGCGATCCGGCGGTCCCATTCGGCGTCGTGGCCGAGCGAGTGCCACAGGGTGCCGCGATTGGCGATCAGTTGCGGCAGTTTCTCGTCGAGACTGGCGATCGGATGGGCCTCACTGAAGCCGAAGGCTTCGGCCGCGCTCGCCGGCCCATGGCGGAAGCCGTCCCAGATTTCGCGCTCTTCGTTCTTCTCGCGGCAGAAGAGGATCGACTGCGCCTGCTTGCCACCGATCAGCACGATCACCGCCTCGGGTTCGGGGAAGCCGCTCAGGTACCAGAAGTAGCTGTCGAAACGGTAAGGGTAATGCGCGTCGCGGTTGCGCAGCCGCTCGGGTGCGGTCGGGATGACGGCGACGCCGTCGCCGAGACGGTCGAGTACCTGCTGGCGACGCCGGGAGTAGGGCTGGTGATTCATCGGGTTGGCAGAAGCTCCCTGTCCAGTTGGGCGAGGCGTTCGCCGGTTCCGACGTCGACCCAGCGCCCACCATGCCGTTCGCCGGTGACGATGCCGCGCCGGATGCCGTCGTCGAGCAGCGGCCGCAGCTTCATCACGGCGCCCGGGGCGACGCCGGCAAAGAACTCGGGCCAGAAGATGCCGATGCCGGCGTAGGTCAGGGCCGGGTCACCACTGCCTGCGGCGCTGCTGGACAGCGTCTCGCCAGTCAGGCGAAAGTCGCCGTCCGGGTGGTGCGGCGGGTTGTCGACCAGAATCAGGTGCGCCTGCCGCCGGTCTCCGGCTTCCGCGACGTGTCGCGCACGTGCAAAATCCCAGTCGCACCAGACGTCTCCGTTCACCGCCAGAAAGGCCGCTCTGCCGAGCAGCGGCAAGGCCGCGGCGATGCCGCCGGCGGTTTCGAGTGCGCCGGGAGGTTCCGGCGAGTAGCGGATGGCCAGGCCGAAGACGCGGCCATCGCCGAGCGCTGCCTCGATCTGTTCGCCGAGGTGGGCGTGGTTGACCACCACCTCGCGCCAGCCGGCGGCGGCGAGCCGTTCGATATGCCAGACGATCAGCGGCTTGCCGCCGGCGCGGAGCAGCGGTTTCGGCGTCGTGTCGGTCAGCGGCCGCAGTCGCTCTCCGCGACCGGCGGCGAGGATCATCGCTTTCATGCCGTCATCAGAAGGTGTAGCCGACGTCGAGCGCCTGTTCCGTCAGCGTGTCGAGCAGGTGGGCGAGCCCGCGCAACTCGCCGTAGCGCTGGCAGGTGCGGCGCAGATAGCTCATGACGCGTGGCATGTCCTTGAGGTAGGCCTGCTTGCCATCGCGGTGGCAGAGGCGGGCGAAAATGCCCAGCACCTTGAGCTGGCGCTGCGCGCCCATCCATTCATAGTCGCGATAGAAATCATGGAAGTCGGCTGGTACCGGCAGCCCTGCCCGTCGCGCCGCTTCCCAGTAGCGGATGACGTAGTCGAGTTCCTGTTCCTCGGGCCACTGGATGTAGGCGTCGCGATAGAGCGAGACGAGATCGTAGGTCAGAGGACCGTAAACGGCATCCTGGAAATCGAGGATGCCGGGGTTGGCCGGGAAAGCTGGCGAGCCCTCGCCGACCACCATCAGGTTGCGCGAGTGATAGTCGCGATGCACGAACACCTGCGGTTGCCGCAGGTTGTTGGCCAGGATGGCGGCGAAACTCGACTGCAGCAGCCCGGCCTGGGTCTGGTCCAGGGTCAGGCCGAGATGACACTGCAGGTACCACTCCGGGAAGAGCGCCAGTTCGCGCGCGAGCAGCGCCTGATCGTAATCCGGCAGGATGCCCGGTCGGCTGGCGAGCTGGATGGCGAGCAGAGCGCGGTTGGCGTCGGCGTAGAGCAGCGGCGCCGCCCGGCTGTCCACCAGGGCCTGCAGGTAGGTGGTGCGACCGAGATCGGAGAGGAGCAGGAAGCCCTGTTCGAGATCCTGCGCCAGGACCGCGGGGACATGCGTGCCTGCGTCGTGGAAGAGGGCGGCAACCCGCAGGAAGGGGTGGCAGTCCTCCTTGTCGGGCGGCGCGTCCATGACGATACGCGTGCTCCCGTCCGGCAGCCGGAGCCGGAAGTAGCGCCTGAAGCTGGCGTCCGCCGAGGCGGTTTCGACTGGGATGGTCTGCCCGGGGAACTGCTCCGCGAAGAGTTCCTGCACCCAGTGCCGTAGCAGGGTTGTGCGCGGCATGCCGCTTCTCCTTGAACGATGATGCTAGAATTGCCGGATTTTAGCATCCGGCCGCACGCTGCACGCGCCGGCAGAGGCTACAACCCGACGCATCTTTGATCGACTCTCCCGGAATGACGTTTCCTTCTCGGCGCAAACCGCTCACCCTGATCTTCTGCTGCAGTGTTGCGGGAACGTTTGCCGCCAGCCTGGCCGGCGAGGCGCAAGCACAGAGCCCGGCGCCCTTCCGGGTAGACCCCGGCCTGCTCGGCCTGCCGCCGGCAAAACCGGCCCAGGCGGACGTTCAGACCCCGTTCGAGCGCGCGGCGGCCGAATCTCGGCCGGTCGATCTCCCCCCTGTCGAGACGCGGCCACTGCCGCCACCGGTCGTACGAACGGAGCCCGCGGCGCGGCGCGCGTCCGAGGAAGCCGCCGCAACGCCGGCGCCGCCGCAGGCAGAGAAACCGGCGGCGGTACCGAAAGCAGTGGCATCGCAGGCGGCGCGTCCGGCGCCCGCCGTGACGCCGCCGGCGCCAAGCGTGCAGGAGGTGGCGACACCAGCCGCTCCCGCGTCGGTGGCAGCGCCGCTGCGCAGTTCGCGCAGCGAGGTGCCGGCACCGGTCGCCCGGCCGTCACCCGTGCGCGACACGGTCGAGCCGGCGGTCGCCAGCGGGCGGGTGTTGCCGGCCCCGACCTCACCGCAGCCGGCCCCTGCACCGGCGCAGCCGCCAGAGGTGCCGGTCGTGGCGGCATCGGCGGCGCGTTCGCCTGACGAGCCGCCCCTGCGGTTGCGCAGGGCCGAGGGCATGCTGCCACCTCCGCTCGATAGCGCACAGCCGCGACCGGTCTTTCTGAGTGCACAGACCATCTCGGGCGTCATCGAGCGCGAGGTGCTGGCCGAGCAGGAGGCCGAGTTGCGCAAGGTGGGCACGGAGGTGACGGCCGACCGTTTGACCTACTGGCCGGTCGAGGACGAGGTCGAGGCCGATGGCAACGTCCGCATGCAGCAGGGCGACGACATCATCTCCGGTCCGAAAGCGCGCCTCAAGCTGGAGGATCAGGTCGGTTTCTTCGACCAGGCATCGTACTTTGTCAAGCGGCAGGCAAAACCGGCCAAGGCGGCCGACGAGGAAACGTCGACCACCGGTTTCGCGGCGCCCAAGGATATCGCCATCAAACCGGGGCAGACCCGGATCAAGGCCTCGCAAAAACCGGCCGACCAGTTGACCGAGGCGCGTGGCGAGGCCGAGCGCATCGACCTGCAGGGTGAGAATCAGATTCACCTTACCGCCGCCACCTACACGACCTGCAAGCCCGGCAGCGACGATTGGTATCTCTCGGCTGGCGAGTTGCAGCTCGATTACGACAATGATGTGGGCAGCGGCAAGGATGCCACGGTCCGCTTTTTCGATGTGCCGATCCTGCACAGTCCCTGGCTCTCCTTTCCGCTGAACAACGAGCGCAAGTCCGGCTTCCTGGCGCCGAGCTATGGCTCGGGGAGCAGCAGCGGGTTTACGGTCGGCGTGCCCTACTACTGGAACATCGCACCCAACATGGACGCGACCTTCGAGCCCCAGTTGCTGACCAAGCGCGGTTGGCTGCTCGGCGGCGAGTTCCAGTATCTCGACGAGGCTTACGGCGGAAAATACCGGGGCGGTATCGAACTCGAGTATCTTCCGCATGACCGGCAGACGAATGACGACCGCTGGGCCGTGGCGCTACGGCACAGGCAGACGACGGCCAACGGCTTCACCGGTTTGCTCAGCTACAACCGGGTCTCGGACAACGATTACTACACCGATCTGTCGAGCAAGATCACCAACACGTCGCGTACGCAGTTGCTGCAACAGGGGTCGCTGACTTACGGCGGAGGGGGGTGGTGGTCCGTGACGACCAATCTGCAGTCCTTCCAGACGCTGCAGCCCGACCCCGAGAATCCGGTGACCAAGCCCTATCGTCTGCTGCCGCAAATCACGGTGAACGCACGACAACCCGACCTGTGGCTGACCGACAGCTCGTTCTTCGGACAATACACGTCGTTCGTCCATCCCGACGCAAACATGGTCGAAGGGCAGCGAACCGTGCTGCAGCCACAGATCTCTCTGCCTTTCGTGACGCCGGGTTGGTATGTCACGCCGCGGGTCGGCGTCAACCTGACCCATTACTCCCTGTCGTATCCCAATGCGGGTGTCGTCGGCCCCGATTCGATTACACGGACCTTGCCGATCTTCAGCATCGACTCGGGAATGACCTTCGACCGTTCGAGCAACTGGTTCGGGCGCGACTATACCCAGACGCTGGAGCCGCGGTTGTTCTACCTGAATATCCCGTACAAGAACCAGAACGATATCCCGATTTTCGACACTGCACTGGCCGATTTCAACTTTGCGCAGATTTTTGCCGACAACCAGTTCTCCGGCTGGGACCGCATCAACAATGCCAATCAGTTGACGGCCGCCTTGAGTTCCCGCCTGATCGACCCGGCGAGCGGTGCCGAGATCATGCGGGCCATGGTTGGCCAGCGGGTATACTTCAGCGACGACAAGGTGATCCTGCCCGGCACCACCCTTCGCCGGTGGGATACTTCGGATTTTCTGGCCGCCTTCAGCGGTCAGGTGTGGCCGAGAGTCTACCTCGACGCGGCGCTGCAATACGACCCGGGCGACCAGCAGTTCGAGCGCTACGCCTTGAGTTCCCGATATACGCCGGAACCGGGCAAGGCGCTCAGCGCGACTTACAGTTACAACATCGACGCGGCGATTCCGATCAAGCAGATCGACCTTGCCGGGCAGTGGCCGATCGGCGGCCGCTGGCAGGCGGTCGGCCGCTATAACTACTCTTTCCTGCAGAGCACGCCAATCGAGATCATCGGCGGGCTGGAGTACAACGCCGGTTGCTGGGCGGTACGTACCGTTGCTCACCGGCTGCAGACGACCGAGGCCGACTCGACGACGCGGTTTTTCGTACAACTTGAATTGAATGGCCTGTCGAGCATTGGTTCGAACCCCCTGAGCCTGCTGCAGCGCAGGATTCCGGGCTACGCGGTGGGGTCGGCGATGAGTGACCAGGGGTTGGCAGAATGGTAGGGTCAGTGATGAAGCTTCTCGGGCGCAGCGTGCTGTTTGCCGCCTGTCTGGTCGGCCTGGCGACGGCCCAGCCGCGCACGGCGGGTCAGCCGATTCCGGTCGACCGGATCGTGGCCGTGGTCAATGACGAAGTGATCACGCAGTACGAATTGCGGGCGCGCCTCGACTCGGCCGTCGCGCAGTTGAAGCGTCAGTCGATGCCTGCGCCGCCGCGCGATGTGCTCGAAAAGCAGGTGCTCGAGCGTCTGGTGTTCGACAAGGTACAGCTGCAACTGGCGCGCGAAATGGGTTTACGGGTGGACGATGCCCAACTGGATCAGGCGCTGCAGCGTATTGCTGCCGGCAACAAGATGTCGCTCGGCCAGTTCCGGGCGGCGCTCGAGAAGGACGGGATTGCTTTTGCCGGCTTTCGCGAGGAGATCCGGGCCGAAATGACGATCGCCCGGCTGCGCGAGCGCGAGGTCGACAGCAAGATCTTCATCTCCGACGGCGAAATCGACAACTATCTGAGCGGCATGACGGCGCAGGGCGGGGCCGGCGAGGAATATCAACTGGCGCACATCCTGTTGCGCGCTCCCGAGTCGGCGAGCCCGGAGCAGATTCAGAAGCTGCGCGCCAAGGCCGAGCAGGTGCTCGATCGCCTGCGCCGGGGCGAGGACTTCGCGCAGCTCGCCGCAGCCTATTCGGACGCCCCGGACGCCATGAAGGGGGGCAATCTCGGCTGGCGGCCGCTCGATCGCCTGCCGGCGATCTTTGCCGAGGTGAGCGTCAAGCTCAGGGTTGGCGAGGTCTCGCCGATCCTGCGCAGTTCGAACGGCTTTCACCTGATCAAGTTGCTGGACAAGCGTGGCGGTGGCGCGGCCAGAGCGGTCGAGCAAACGCACGCGCGCCACATCCTGATCAAGGTCAATGAAATCGTTTCCGAGCCCGAGGCGCGTCACAAGATCGAGGGGCTGCGGGAGCGGATCAAGCACGGCGAGAGCTTTGCCGAACTGGCCAAGCTTTTCTCGCAGGACGGTTCGGCGGCCAAGGGTGGGGATCTCGGCTGGATCTACCCCGGCGACACCGTCCCCGAATTCGAGCGCGCGATGAATGCCCTGGCGCCCGGTGAGCTCAGCCCGCCGGTGCAGTCATCATTCGGTTTCCACTTGATCGAGGTGCTCGAGCGCCGCGTGCAGGATGTGTCGAGTGAACGCCAACGCTCGGCGGCACGCCAGGCGCTGCGCGAACGCAAGCGCGACGAGGCCTACCAGGACTGGCTGCGCCAGGCGCGCGACCGGGCCTATGTGGAAGTCCGGCTGGAGGAGGGCTGAGTCCATGCCGTCTCTGCCGGTCATCGCGGTCACCATGGGTGAGTCGGCCGGCGTCGGCCCGGACGTCTGCCTGCGACTGCTCGAGCGCATGCGCCAGGCACCGTTCACGGCGCGCCTCGTCGTGCTCGGCGATCGCTCGCTGCTTGCCGAGCGTGCCGCAGCTTTGCGTCTGGATGGCCAACTGCGTGACTGGGACCCGTCTCTGCCGGCGCAGCCGGACGTTCTCGACGTGCTGCATCTGCCTCTGGCGGCCCGGGTGCAGGCCGGTCGCCTGGACCCGGCCAACGCGCCACAGGTGCTGGCCCTGCTCGATCGGGCGCTGGCCGGTTGCCGGTCGGGCGAATTCGCCGCGATGGTCACCGCGCCCGTGCACAAGGGAGTGATCAACGATGCCGGCATCTCGTTCACCGGTCATACCGAATATCTGGCGCAACGAACGCAGACGCCGCGGGTGGTGATGATGCTGGCCGGCGGAGGGCTGAAGGTGGCTCTGGTGACGACGCATCTGCCGCTCAAGGAGGTGCCGGCGGCAGTGACACCGGCGGCGCTCGAGGAAACCCTGCGCATCCTGCATGCCGAAATGGGCCGCAAGTATGGCATTGCCCGGCCGCGCATCCTGGTGGCGGGGCTCAACCCGCACGCCGGCGAGGCGGGCTACCTCGGTCGCGAGGAGATCGACGTCATCATTCCGGTGCTGGAGCGCCTGCGTGCCGAGGAAGGCATGAACCTGCTCGGGCCGCTACCGGCCGACACGATGTTTTCGCCGCCGGTTTTGGCGCGGGGTGACTGTGTGCTGGCGATGTATCACGACCAGGGGCTGACGGCGCTCAAGTACGCCAGCTTCGGTCACGGGATCAATGTCACGCTCGGGCTACCGATCATCCGCACCTCGGTTGACCATGGCACGGCGCTCGAACTGGCGGGCAGCGGCCAGGCGGATCCCGGCAGTCTGTTCGTCGCCGTCGAGCAGGCGATCGCGATGGCGGAGCGCGCCGGCCACGAAGACTGAGCACATGCGCACGCACGTCGCGCGCAAGCGCTTCGGTCAGCATTTCCTGGTCGACCGGCAGGTCATCGCCGACATCGTCGAACTGCTCGCGTTGCAGCGCTCCGATCGGGTGGTCGAGATCGGCCCCGGCTTGGGCGCCCTGACCACTCCCTTGTTACGGTGCCTCGACCACCTGCACGTCGTCGAGATCGATCGCGACATCGTTGCGCGTTTGCGGCAGACGTATTCGCCCGGTCAGCTGACGATTCACGCAGGCGATGCCCTGCTCTTCGATTTCGGGAATCTGGCGGCTGCTTCGCCAGGCGGTCTGCGGATTGTCGGCAATCTTCCGTACAACATTTCGACGCCGCTGCTCTTTCATCTGGCAAGCTTTGGCAACTGTGTGCGCGACATGCATTTCATGCTGCAGAAGGAAGTCGTGCAACGCATGATCGCCACGCCGGGATCCTCTGCCTTCGGGCGCCTGTCGGTCATGCTGCAATACCGCTTCGTCATGGAATGGCTGCTGCCGGTGCCGCCGGAGGCGTTCGAGCCCGCGCCAAAGGTGGATTCGGCGGTGGTGCGACTGATGCCGCGACCCGTCGCCGAGTTATCCGTCGCCGACGAGGGGCGGTTTGCCGCGCTGGTTTCGGCAGCCTTCGCGCAGCGCCGCAAGATGCTGCGCAACAGTCTCGCGGGGCTGGTCGACGAGGCACGACTGGAGGCGCAGGGGCTTGCTCCGACCTGTCGCGCCGAGGAGTTGTCGGTTGACGATTACCTGCGTCTGGCCACTGCCCTGGGCTGAGCGGCGCCAGCGCGCTGTCGGTCGGAAAGGAGCTGCGGCCAGCCTGCCGATGACACGCGAAGGCCGTCTCGCGTACGGCGAGGGCGCTGCTAACAGCGGAAGGTGCGCGCAAACGCCGAGGCGGCCCGCAGGCCGCCTCGGCGTTCAGCACTTTGCCAGGTCAGGCGATCAGGCGTCCGACTTGCGGCGGCGAGCCATGGCCAGACCGGCAACGCTCAGACCGAGCAGGGCCAGCGAGCCTGGTTCCGGGGTCTGATTCTGGATTTCGCCGACCTTGATGTCGACAAACGCCGCGGTGAACGAATCGGCCACGAGGCCGCCCGCCCGGAGCAGGTTGAGGTCCCACGCTGCACCACCGGAAGCCAGGGCGAGGTCGACATAGTCGGCAATGGTGTTGCCGAAGCCGGTCGCGGCCGAGCCCCCGGTTCCGACGACATAGCCGCCCGCTCCGTCGGCGACATAGCAGGCGCCGCCGCTGCTGATGCCGATGACCGGACCGGTCGAGGTCGAGGTGCAGCGGAAGGTGGCGTCCACGATGGCGTTCAGCAGGGTATTGGTGCTCGTCAGGCTGGCCAGGGTGCCGGCATAGGTCAGGCCGGCCTGCGCCGCGTCGCGGTCCTCGTCGGTGACCAGGATGTAGTTGCGCGCCGTGCCGGCACGGAAGCTGTACTGGTTCGCCGCAGCGATCGCCGCCCAGCCGTCTTCCGTTCCACCGGCGGTCGAGTAAGTCAGGGTCTGGTAGTCCGCGGCGGTTCCGAAGGCTTGGGTCAGCCCGGCGACGGTGTTCGAAGTGCCGGGAGCCGGGACGTTGAAGTATCTGGTCAGGCCGGGACCGCCACCGACTGCGAAGCCAACCGAGGCGTAGTTGTTCGGCGTCAGGCTCAGGGCTACGAGCTCGGTGTCCAGCGAGGTGATCGCACCCTTGATCCAGGCCTGTTCGCCGGCCATCGAGCCCGACTCGTCCATCAACACCGCGACATCTGCGAACGGCGCTGCCTGGGCGCCGCCGATACCCACTGCTGCCAGCAGGCTGGCCAGAGCAACCTTTTTCTCAATCTTGAACATGCTTGCCTCCAATGGCTTGAAAATTGAACAGATCAGTCGGGGACTTTCTCGATTTCTCCGAGATATCCGACGCCAACCGGGCAAGCAATAAGAGTGCCAGGGCAGATGTATGTTTCTAGTCGCATGTTTTGCATGGAGAAACTGCTCGGTCTGGAATTCTCGCTGCCGCCTTCTGTAAAGTATTCCGACAGATGGAGAGCTGGCTCCTTCGGATGGAGCGCAGCGGATTGGCGCGACTTGCCCGGAGGACACGGCAGGCGAAAACCGGCGGCAAAGTTGGGGGGCAGGCGTTGCGGCGCTTGCCTGAGCGCGGACGCTCAGGTGCGGGAGTGCTCCGGCGGTCAACCCGGTGCGTCGGACCGGCCAGTGCGGCGTCCAGCGGGCGACCGTTCAGGGGTTCTTCTTGAGCGGGCAGGTATTCATGCCGAGTAGCGAATAAGCGGGGCAGACGCCGAGCAGGCCGGTCAGCAAGGGGACGACGCCGATCCAGCCCCAGGCGCCAACGACACCCAGAGCGGCCAGGGTGATGAGGGCGATGCCGACGACGATACGCAGGGTTTTGTCGATTCCACCGACGTTGTTTTTCATGATGAGCTCCGTGAAAGGGTGTAGGAGAAGCTGCCGAGAATAGCCGGGCCTGCTGCTCGTGTATGTAACCCCGGTCACAGAGGGTGGATACGGTTGTCTCAGCGGCCGCTGTCGGCCAGTTGCTGCAATCCGGCGCGGTCGATGAGCCTGATCCGCTGGCGACCGAGCGCGACGAGACCGTCGGCGGCGAAAACCTTGAGCAGGCGGCTGACGATCTCGCGCACGCTGCCCAGTTCATCGGCCAGTTGTTGGTGGGTGCAGTGGTCGGTCTGTCCTCTGGCCAGCAATAGCCGGGCGAGGCGCTGATCGAGGCGCTGGAAGGCAACTTCCTCGACCAGTTGCATCAGCTTGGCAATCCGTTCGGCAAAGAGGTGGAAGACGAATTCGCGGAACGCGCGTTGCTCGCCGATCAGTTTCTCGAAAAGCGGGATCGGCAGGAGCAGCAGCGCAACCGGAGTTTCCGCGATGCCGCGTGCCGCGTACGGGCTGTGTCCCAGCAGACAGCTCGAGGTAATGATGCACGAGTCGCCCTCGGCAACCCGATAGAGCAGCATCTCGCGTCCACCAGCACTGCTCTTCACGACCTTGATCGTGCCGGCGAGGATCAGTGGAAATCCCATGCAGTTCTGCCGTTCGTTGAACACCTGGGCGCCAGCCGGCAGCTCGAGCCAGCCGGCGGTGTCGCAGAGAGCCGCCCAGTCCTCGGTGGGCAGAGCGCGCAGGACCGGGTAATGCGTGAGCAGCGATGGCTCGAGGTCTGGCGGCAGTCGCTGTGTCAATCCGTCCACTCCGTCACCACCGGGGCATGGTCCGAAGGCCGCTCGAGCTTGCGCATGTCGCGCCTGATTCCACTGACGACGCAGCGTGCAGCGAGTGGCGCGGAGAGCAGCACATGGTCGATCCGTAGCCCGTGGTTTTTCTGGAAGCCGAGCATGCGGTAGTCCCACCAGGAAAAGGACCGCTCGGGTTGAGCGAAGAGGCGAAAACTGTCCTGCAGACCGAGGCTCAGCAAGCGCTGAAAGGCTGCACGTTCGGGTTCCGAACACAGGATCTGGCCGGCCCAGGCGAGTGGGTCATGCACGTCCCGATCCTCCGGCGCAATGTTGAAATCGCCGGCCAGCGCCAGTTGCCGATGCCCGGCGAGCCGTCCGGCCAGCCAGCCGGCGAGGGCATCCAGCCACTCCAGCTTGTAAGCGTACTTGTCGCTGCCGATCGACTGGCCATTGGGAACGTAGGCACAGACCACGCAGATCCCGCGCACCGTGGCGGTCAGCAGACGCTTTTGCTCGTCAGGGTAGAGCGGGTTGCCGAAAACCACCTCGGATGGCGCATCGCGGGTGAGTAGCGCTACCCCGTTGTAAGTCTTCTGACCAGAGAAACACGCGTGGTAGCCGCTGGCGGTGATCTCTGCGCATGGGAAGAACTTGTCCTCGATCTTCGTTTCCTGCAGGCAGACGACATCGGGTGCTTCTTCCGTCAGCCATGACAGGAGCTGCGGCAGGCGGACCTTGAGCGAGTTGACATTCCAGGTGGCGATTTTCATCGATTATCGCAGGTGGTGAGCCGGGGGCATCGGTCGGAGTCCTGCCGGGCCGCCCGGCTGGCGTCCGGTGGCCCGGGTGAATGAACACTTATATAAGCATGTTATCGTATTGGCTGTTGTTTTCCTCACGCGGACTAAAGAAATGCGGCCAAGTGTGCGTTATTTCCCTTGTTGAAAGTGATGAAGGCGGTATCCTGCAGCGGTTGGCAGCCGTGTGGCAGAGGTGGGCTGGCAGGGCGGTTTCCGGGTCTGCTCCGGACAGGGCCAAGGGTCGAGTCGTCTCGCCCAGCCGGGTCTGGACGGGCAGGGCTGGTAGGTGCCTCGGGCTGCACTTTTGCCGTCTCGGCCAATTCCACTATACTGTGCCGCGCTGCACGGCAGCCGTCGGCGCAACCTTTATGATTTCTGCCGTATACACCGTTTCCGAGCTGGCGACTTAAAAAGGAGAGCACTATGGTTACACGCCTGCATGATGTGATTGGCGTCGCGTTTCGTTGGATCTTGCTGGGCGTTCTCGGGGTGCTGCTGGTGGGCTGCTCTTCGTATCCGCCGGCGCCAGTTTCGGCAGCCTCGGCCGACTACCGCTACATCATCGGGGCCGGAGACAACGTCAATATCATTGTCTGGCGCAACCCGGAACTCTCGATGTCGGTGCCCGTTCGTC
>NZ_JAEUOL010000165.1 GCF_016789985.1 Accumulibacter sp. | reverse complement strand
CAGCCCGAGCTTGCCGAGACGTTTTTCAACTCGGTCTGCTCGAAGATCCTGCATCGAACCTATTTCCACAACGACTACATCTTTGCCCGGCCGGCCGTGTCGACCGAGTACATCCAGTCGTATCCGCCGACCTATCGCAGTTACTATCCGGCGCAACAAGGGCTGCGCAACACGGTGCGCCAGATCATCGTCGATTTCGACTGGCAACGCCCCTTCGCGGACCTCGACCGCGACGTCGATTTCATCATGCGTACGGCCAGGAAGCGTCTCGGCGAGTGGCCGGTGGCGGAGGCCAATGCCCAGATCGAGGTGCTGCATTCGGCTTTCTACCGCAACAAGGGCGCCTACATTTTCGGCAAGGCGATCAACGGCCATGCCGAGGTTCCGTTCGCCATCGCCGTGGTGCACTCGCCCGGGGGGCTGCTGGTGCTCGACACCATCCTGCTCGACCGCTGGCTGATCAGCGTGCTCTTCTCGCTGTCACGCGCCTACTTCATGGTCGATATGGAGGTTCCCTCGGCTTACGTGCAGTTCCTGCGCAGCATGATGCCGAACAAGCCGCCGTCGGAGATCTACACCATGCTCGGCCTCGGCAAGCAGGGCAAGACGCTCTTCTTCCGCGATCTGAAGCATCATCTGCGCCATTCGGAAGACCAGTTCATCATCGCGCCGGGGATTGCCGGCCTGGTCATGCTGGTGTTCACGCTACCGTCGTATCCCTACGTTTTCAAGCTGATCAAGGACGTCTTCGGAGCGTCCAAGGAAATGGACCGGGCAACCGTCAAGCGCAAGTACCTGCTGGTGAAACAGGTCGACCGGGTCGGTCGCATGGCCGATACGCTCGAGTTTTCGCATGTCGCCCTGCCCAGGAAGCGCTTTTCCGCCGAGTTGCTGGAAGCATTGCATACCCTTGCTCCGTCCTTGATCGAGGAAGAGGGACGGGATCTGGTGATCAAGCATCTGTACATCGAACGCCGCCTGACGCCCTTGAACATCTATCTCGACTCGGCAACGCCGCAACAGATCGACCACGCCGTGCTCGAGTACGGCAATGCCATCAAGGAGCTGGCCAGTGCCAACATCTTCCCGGGGGACATGCTCTGGAAGAACTTCGGCGTCACCCGTTACAACCGCGTCGTGTTCTACGACTACGACGAAATCGAGTACATGACCGATACCAACTTCCGCGTCATCCCGGAAGCGCCGTACCCGGAGATGGAAATGTCTGGCGAACCGTGGTACTCGGTCGGCAAGCACGATGTCTTCCCGGAGGAGTTCGCCAGTTTTCTGCTCGGATCACCCAAGGTTCGCTCGGCTTTTCTCAAGTACCATCGGGCCTTGCTCAGCGTGAAGTTCTGGCAGACGACACAGGAGAAGATCCGCGCCGGTCATGTCGAGGATTTCTTCCCTTATCCCGAGGAACTGCGTTTCTGCAACGCGTTTGCCGACGGCTGAACCCACCGTCGGCGCGTCTTCGTCAGCTCACCAGAATGGCGTGGAAGTCGTTGACGTTGGTCAGCGTCGGTCCGCTTACCAGCAGGTCGCCGATCGCCGAGAAGAAAGCGTAAGCATCATTGTCGTCCAGTGCGGCGCGGGCGTCGAGGCCAAGCGCGCATGCCTGCTCCAGCGTGTGTGGGCCGATCAGGGCGCCGGCGTTGTCTTCCGAGCCATCGATGCCGTCGGTGTCGGCGGCCAGGGCATGCACGCCCGGTTGTCCCTGCAGTGCCAGCGCCATGGCCAGCATCAGCTCGCTGTTACGCCCACCGCGTCCCTTGCCGCGGATGGTGACGGTCGCTTCGCCGGCAGACAGCAGGACGCAGGGCGGGCGGGCAGGCGTCCGGTGGCGAATGCAGCTGCGCGCAATGCCGGCCAGCGCACGGGCGACCTCGCGCGCCTCACCCTCGATGCCATCGGCGAGGATGAGCGGTGTCACGCCGGCCACCCTTGCTGCTTCTGCCGCTGCGGCGAGGGCCATCAAGGGGCTGGCGACGAGGCGGAATTCACTTTTCGCCAGCCTCGGATCGCCTGGCTTGGGCGTTTCGAGCTCGCCGGTCTGGAGGCGCCGGCGCAACTGTTCCGGCAGGTGGAGCGCATGACGGTCGACCACCGCCAGCGCGTCGGCGCAGGTGCCGGGATCGCCAACGGTCGGGCCGGAGGCGATGACTTCCGGATCATCGCCGGCGACATCCGAGATGGCCAGCGTCAGCACCGAGGCAGGCCAGGCGGCGGCGGCCAGCCGTCCGCCCTTGATCGCCGACAGATGCTTGCGCACGCAGTTCATCTCGTGGATGGTGGCGCCGCTTTTCAGCAAGGTGGCAGTGATCGCCTGTTTGTCCGCCAGGCTGATGCCGGCCGCCGGGGCCGCGAGTAGTGCCGATCCACCGCCGGAGATCAGTGCCAGCACGCAGTCGTGCGGCGTGAGATTACTCACCCGCTGCAGGATGGCAATGGCGGCAGCCTGGCCGGCAGCATCGGGGAGCGGGTGTGCTGCTTCGACGATCGCGATGCGCTGGCAGGGGACGCCGAAGCCGTAACGGGTGACCACCAGGCCGCTCAGCGGACCGGGCCAATGCTCTTCGACTGCCCTGGCCATTGCCGCCGAGGCCTTGCCGGCGCCGACCACGAGCAGGCGGCCACTGCGTTCGGCGGGTAGCTGCGGGGGCACACAGCGCTCCGGCCTGGCGGCCGCGGTTGCGGCAGCAAACAGGCCATGCAGGAAACGGAACTCGGCAAGGTCGCGCATCGGCGCTCCTTTACGGTGGACGGTTGATGTCACGGGTTGGCCGGAGCGCTGCCGGCGAGCCAGTCCTTCGCCCAGCCGAGGCTGCTCTCGGTGTTCGCCGACAACGGTCGGTATTCGCAACCCAGCCAGCCGCCGTAGTCGAGACGGCGGAGCAGGGCGAAGAGAAACGGATAATTGATCTCGCCGCTGCCCGGTTCATGCCGTCCCGGGTTGTCGGCCAACTGAAAATGGGCAATCCGCCCGATGTTAGCCTCGATTGTGCGCGCCAGATCGCCCTCCATGATCTGCGCATGGTAGATATCGTACTGCAGCCACAGGTTTTCGGTCGCCACCCGGTCGATCAGCGCCAGCGCCTTGGCCGGAGTGTCAAGCCAGAAGCCGGGGATGTCGACCCGGCTGTTGATCGGCTCGATGAGCAGCCGGACCCCGTGTGACGCCAGTCGTTCTGCCGCATGACGAAGATTGGCCGTGCAGGTCGCCAGCAACGCGGCTTCCGGGATTCCAGCCGGCGCGATCCCGGCGAGGCAGTTGAGTTGCCGGCAACCAAGCCGGCGTGCATACTCCAGCCCCTGCTCGACGCCCTCCCGGAACTCTGCCTCGCGTCCGGGCAGGCAGGCAATTCCCCGCTCGCCCGCCTCCCAGTCGCCAGCCGGCAGATTGTACAGGACCTGGAGCAGACCGTTTTCGCGCAACAGGCGATGCAGTTCATCGCCATCATAGGCGTAGGGGAAGAGGTACTCGACGCCACGAAAGCCGGCGCGCGCGGCGCGCGCGAAACGTTCGTCGAATGGCACATCGGGGAAGAGAAAGCTCAGGTTGGCGCTCAGATTCAGCGAGGGTAAGGGCACTCGGACTCCTTGAACTATAATCCTCGTTTATTTTGATCAGGAAACTCGGCATGGGCAATCGTCTTTCGAAAATCGTCACGCGCACCGGTGATGCCGGAACCACCGGGCTCGGCGACGGCACCCGCGTTGGCAAGGACAGCCTGCGTATCGAGACCATAGGGCAGGTCGACGAGCTCAACTCGACGATCGGCCTGTTGCTCAATGAAGAGATGCCGGACGGAATCAGGCAGGCACTGATCGGCGTCCAGCACGATCTGTTCGATCTCGGGGGCGAGCTGTGCATTCCCGGAATGAACATGATCAGCGACGAGCAGGTTGCCCGGCTCGAGGATCTGGTCGAGCAGTTCAACGCCGATCTGCCACCGCTCAAGGATTTCATCCTGCCGGGTGGCACCCGTGCTGCTGCCAGCGCACACCTGGCGCGCACCGTCTGCCGCCGTGCCGAGCGGCATGTGGTACACCTGGCAAGCAGCGAGACGGTTTCCGGATTTGCCCGCAAGTATCTGAATCGCCTGTCCGATCTGCTCTTCGTGCTGGGCCGCGCGCTGAACAGGGCGGGTGGGCGCGGTGACGTGCTGTGGGTGCAAGGAAAGAATCGTGGCGGTGCCTGAGGGGGCCGGCTACGCGCATGAATTCTTGTTGAGGGAGTGCCAGCATGACAATGAATATCACCGTCATTACCACGGCCAATCGTGCGCGACGTTTTGTCCAGGTCGACGAAGCCCTGCAGCAGACGATTCTCGATAGTCTCCGACGCAGCAGCCAGTTGTTCACGGGGAAGCCGCTGATCGTCGGTTCGCCAGCGCTGACCGAGGTGTTCGCCGCGTCGGCGATCGCCTGTGTCGAGATCGAAACGATCCGCGATCTCGGCGACTATCTGCCCAGTCCGCTCAACCTGACGCTGACCGCGCTGACCCCCGAGCAACGCGCCGAACCATTTGTCGGCGGGCTTGACGGCGATCATTTCCGGGCGCGGATAGAGTTCTTCTTCACCGGAGGGCACGTGCTCTTCATGAGCGCCGAGGGCGTCCGCAAGCCGGCGCTGGCCGAGCGGCTGATGAACCTGACCAGTCTCTTCGAGCGGCCGGCGATTCACTATCGACTGGCACAAGGCGGCGTCGGACTGATGAATCCGCATGCCATGACCCGCTTCGTGGTCAGTCCTGGAATTCCGGATCTGCCGAGCGACGCCTGGCTGGCTGATGCCTCGTAGCTGGTCGCCCGGCGTTGCTGCGCCGCCCTAGTGTTTAATTGCATAGGTTAACAATAGTATTTCGTAGCTGTGTTCCCTTAACCTCGCGCTTTCGCCAGACGAAGGGAGCGGCGTTCTGGTTGTAAGCGGTGGTGAATTTGTGAATGGTCTCGACGAGTTGATCGACACTCGAGAAGCTGGCATTTTGCAGCGTCTTGCGCTGGAAGATTGAGGTAGGTCGTCAACCGTAGAGTCCAACGGATTAAGCGGCCATCTGTTTTGCATGGTACTGCTGGTTGAATGCAGTAGGCGATAGATAGCCAAGTCGAGCCTGCTTGCGGATACGATTGTAGAAGGTCTCAATGTCTTCGGTGATTTCCTGCCGGGCTTGTTCGCGCGTGACAAAGCGCTGGTGATGCACCAGTTCATTTTTCAGTGATCCCGAGAAACGCTCCATCGGGGCATGGTCCCAGCCGTTCCCTTGACGG
>NZ_JAEUOL010000151.1 GCF_016789985.1 Accumulibacter sp. | reverse complement strand
AGAATGGTGTCGATCATCATCGTCAGCGTCACCGCGATGCCGTAGGCCGAAGCCAGATTGGACGACGAGCGGAAGCCGAGGACGACGATGATCACCGTCAGCAACAGCAGCCAGTTGATGTTCGGCACGTAGATCTGTCCTTTTTCCCGTTCCGAGGTGAACCTGACCTGGATACGCGGGCAGTACCCAAGCTGCATGGCCTGGCTGGTCAGTGAAAAGGCGCCGGAAATCACCGCCTGCGAGGCAATCACCGTGGCAACAGTGGACAGAAGGATCAGCGGGATCAGTAACAGCTCGCTCTGTGCCATGAGGAAGAAGGGGTTTTCTATCGCCTTGGGCTCATTGAGGATCAGCGCCCCCTGCCCGAGGTAATTGAGATAGAGCAGCGGGAAGACGAAGCCGAACCAGGCCCACTTGATCGCCCGCCGGCCGAAGTGCCCCATGTCGGCGTAGAGCGCTTCGCCGCCGGTGATCGCCAGAACCACCGAACCCAGCGCCAGATAGGCCAGACCTTGATGGTCGACGAAAAACATCACCCCATGCCACGGATTGATCGCTGCCAGCACGGCCGGGTACTTGATCACGTTCCACAGGCCGAGCGCGCCAAGGGTGGCGAACCAGAACATCATCACCGGGCCGAACACCGCGCCGACCGCCGCCGTGCCGTGCCGCTGAAAGATGAAGAGCAGGATCAGGATGGCAACGGTGATCGGCAGAACATACGGTTCGAGCAGCGGTGTGACGACCTCGAGCCCCTCGATGGCTCCGAGTACCGACATCGCCGGCGTGATCACCGCATCGCCATAGAACAGTGCCGCACCGAAGATTCCCAAGGCCGACAACAGCCAGAGAACCCGCGGCGAGGCATTCGCCGTGCGCAACGCCAGCGCGGTGAGCGCCATGATGCCGCCCTCACCCTTGTTGTCGGCGCGCGTGATGAACAGGACATACTTCAGGGAAACCGTGATCGTCATCGCCCAGAAGACCACCGAGAGGATGCCCAGGACGTTGGCTTCAGTCACCGCGACCGGATGCGGGCCGCTGAAAATTTCCCTGACGGTGTACAGCGGACTGGTGCCGATGTCACCAAAAACCACGCCCATTGCCGCCAGTGCCGCCGTAGCCAGTCCTGACTTCTCGCCGTGCGGCGTATGCTCTTCGATCATTGCCCCCCCTCGGAAACAGTCTGTTCCATCCCGCCCTGTCCCGGTCAGAGAGTCGGCCGTCAGCGCAGTACGCGGATGCCGGATCGCCGACAATCCATCCTTCCGTGCTTGACGCCCCTGCTTTATTGCGGCGCAGCAACGAGGCTGCGATTGTAGGACGGATGTCAGCCCGCGGCAAGGACAACGGCACAGGGGAAGCCGGACGGCAAGCCCCTGCCGGCGCCGGCACAACACGGCAGTGGCTCACCGAGGGGCACTACAAGACGGGCAGCATGCTGGCTGAGGGCGTCACCAATGTCCGCTCAGCGCCCAGCTTCAGCCTGTCCGACGCGAAGCGCCGCCAGCCGGCCGTCGCTCGACGCGCTCCCAGACCGGCGTAATGCCGTCTTCGCCCGGCCCACAGGCAAAGGCGGCGTCGGCCCCGATGCCGCCCACCCAGACCAACTGTGCACCGCACCACAACAGCGGCAAACGTGCCCTCTCCCACGGCGGGATGGCGGCTTCCTGCAGCAGTTTGCGTAGCGCCCGGCGCGGTCGTCGCGGATCGGGTTGCAACTGCTCGCCGCCCAGCCTGGCTTGCAGGCAGACCGGAGCACGGCTCAGCAGGTGGCGGCTGATGCCGGCACCGACGCTCGCCGGCAGCAGGACGCGACCGCCACCCCAGGACAATTCCTCCTCGCCTCGCCACACCACGCTGCTCTGCGGAATCGCTGGCCGACGGCCGACGAGGTGCACCTCGCCGCGGTAAACATGCAGCGCCCCGTCGGGCGTTTCGACACAGGTTTCCGCGCCGGCACCGGCGCTTGTCATTTGTCGCATCGCCTCGTCAAGCCAGCGCGCCTCCGGGGCGCGGAAACCGGCGGCGAGCAACTCGCGGCGCAGCAGGTTGCGCGCACGTCCTGCGCTGAGCGCATTGAAGCGCAGCAGGTCGATGCGTCCCTGCTCGGTGGCCACGTTGGCGCGGTCAATCGTCGCCAGCTCGTCGAGCAGCAAGGCAGCCTCGGCAAAATGGCGGGCGGCGCGCGCCAACACCTGGTCGGCACCCGGAAACTGCTCGGCAATGCGCGGCAGCACCTCCTGCCGCAAGTGATTGCGTCGATATCGGCAGTCGTGGTTGCTGGTGTCCTCGATCCAGACCAGTGCATGTTCGGCCGCGTAGGCGGCGAGGGCCGAGCGGGGAAGATCGAGCAAGGGTCGGATCAGACGCGCGCCAGCGGGCTGTGGCCGTTCGGCCCGCATACCGGCGGCGCCGTCGACCCCGGCACCGCGCAACAGCCGAAAGAGGACCGTCTCTGCCTGATCGTCGCGGTGATGGGCCAATGCCAGCCAATCGGCCGGACACTCGCCAAACACCGCATGCCGCTGCCGGCGCGCCGCGGCCTCGAGCCCCTCGCCACTGGCCGGCGGGACGACGACGCGTGTTGTCGTCAATGGTACTTGCAGCCTCTGGCACAAATCCGAGCAGAAAGCGGCCCACGCATCGGCATCGGAGCTGAGGGAGTGATTGACGTGCAGTGCGGAGAGCTCGCCAGCCAGACCAAGCCGGCGCAAGCCGGCCAGCGCATGCAGCAGAACCACCGAATCGCGGCCGCCGGACAGTGCGACGCAGAGTCGCCGACCGAGCGCCAGGCGAGGGCCGAGAAAGCTCGCGAGAGTCTGTTGAATCTGCGGGCCTGCGGCCACCGCAGGAAGCTCAGGGCAGCGCCTGCTCCTTGACACGGCCATGGGCCATCAGGCGATCAAGACGCGCTTTGAGAAGATCCGTCGGCGGCAGCGCAGCCAATTTGTGCAATGCCTCCTGCAAGGCGGTTCTCAGGCTCTCGGCCATCGCCACGTGGTCGCGATGTGCACCACCCACCGGTTCGTTGACGATGCTGTCGATCAAACCCAGCGCTTTCAGGCGCTGCGCGGTGATCCCCATGATCTCCGCCGCTTCGCTGGCCTTTTCCGCACTCTTCCAGAGAATCGACGCACAGCCTTCCGGCGAGATCACCGAATAGGTCGAATACTGCAACATCTGCACGACATCGCCGACACCAATCGCCAGCGCACCACCGGAGCCGCCCTCGCCGATGACCGTAACGATGATCGGCACCTGCAGCTCGGCCATCACGTAGAGGTTGCGTCCGATCGCTTCCGACTGGCCACGCTCTTCCGCATCGATGCCCGGGTAGGCACCCGGCGTGTCGATGAAGGTCAGCACCGGCAGGCCGAACTTCTCCGCCAGCCGCATCAGGCGCAGTGCCTTGCGGTAACCCTCCGGACGCGGCATGCCGAAGTTGCGGAAGATCTTCTCCTTGGTGTCGCGCCCCTTCTGATGACCGATCACCATCACCGGGTCGCCGTTCAGTCGCGCCAGTCCGCCGACGATGGCATGGTCATCGGCAAAGGCGCGGTCGCCGTGCAGCTCTTCGAAATCGGTGAAGATCAGGCGCAGATAATCCAGCGTGTAAGGCCTTTGCGGATGACGCGCGACCTGGCAAACCTGCCATGGCGTGAGGCGGGAATAGATCTCCCGGGTCAGCACCCGGGTCTTCTGTTCGAGGCGCCCGATCTCCTCGGAAATATCCAGCGCTGAATCATCCTGCGCCAGGCGCAGCGCTTCGATCTTGCCTTCAAGGTCGGCGACCGGCTGTTCAAAGTCGAGGAAACTGGTTTTCATCTGGCCCAACCGTAGTGACGAGCATGCAGCTTTCGAAGCGCGCAATTGTACCCCGAAAGACCTGCATGGACCCCGTCCGGCGGGCCGGGAGAGCGGCTGCGCCACGAGCCGGCCCGCCACTCGCCGCCGCGCAGCGGCTGGCAAACGGCCGGTACCCACCGCGCCCGGCGCGCTATTCCTGCATCGCCAGCAGTTCCTTGTCCGCGTAGCTCAGGCGCAGGGCCAGCACACGGGCAATCGCCTCGATCAACTGGAAGGCCAGCCGTCTATGCTGCTCGCGCAGCATCTCGAAGCTTTCGCGTCGCAACACGTAGAGCTCGGTATCTTCCATCGCCGTGGCATCGCTACTGAAGCGCGCCGCCTTGGTGATGAAGGACATGCCGCCGACGAAGTCGCCGCGGCCGTAGGTCAGCCGGTGCCGGCTGAAGTCCTTGCCGGGCACCGGCACGGAGATGCGGACGGCACCCTTGCGGATCAGATAGAGCTGATCCGCCGCGTCGCCGGCCGAGAACACCCTGTCGTCCTTGGCCACCGAACGTCGCTCGAGGCATTCGACGAGCGCGATCAGGGCCTCCTCCTTGGAATCCTGGAAAAGTTCCATCTCGTAGATCTCGAGTGGCGGCAATTCGGCGGCAACCAGCAGACTCTCGCCGAGAATCTGGTCTTCGACCCATTCGACCGCATCGTCGAGACCGGCAAAGACCTTGACCTGATCGCTGGCGGTGGTGAGTTCCATCTGGCTGAAGAGTTCGGCAATGGTCCGCCCGTTGGGCAGCGTATGGGCCAGACCGCTGAACACCAGGAAGGCACCTCGTTCAACCAGCGAGTCCTTGATCTGGCTCAACAGGTGGACCGCCGTGACATCCACCGACTGCACGCGCCGCATGTCGAGCACGACATAAGTGCGCTGGCTGAGCTCTGGTTCAAGAGACGTAAAGAGCTGGTCCTTGGTGCCGAAGAACAGGCTGCCCTGCAGCTCCAGGATGATCGTTCGTTCGCCGCGTCGCTCCAGCAGTTCCATCTCGTGTCCGAGGCGTACCCGCTTCGAAAAACGGGCACTGCCCTCGACCTTGTTGCGGATCAGGGTGCCGGTCAACTGTTCGCGAATGAACAGGAACATCGCCAGCGCGATACCCACCGCCGACGCCGCGATCAGACTGTAAGCGAGCGCCACCGCAACCACCACCACGATCACCACGAAGTCCAGCATCGTCCACGGCGACTGCAGCAGATGAAGGCTGTGGCTGTCGATCATCCGGATACCGACCACGATCAGGATACCGGCCAGGGCGGCCACCGGAATCCAGGCGATGAAGGCGCCCAGGGCAAGGAACGCGACCAGCGACAGAACGCCCTCGATGACGCCGGAAACGCGAGTCTGGCCGCCGCTCGCCAGGTTGACCAGGGTCGCCCCCATCTGCCCTGCTCCCGGCATGCCGCCGGCACAGGCCGACGCGACGTTGCCCAGACCCTGGGCGACCAGTTCACGGTTCGAATCGTGGCGGCTGCGCGTCAGCGCGTCGAGCACGACGGCCGTCTTCAGCGTGTCGATCGACAGCAACACGGCGAGGGTGAGCGCCGTTCCCATCAGCGCACCAATCTGGCTCAGCTTGAGCTCGCCGATTTCGCGCCAGCGGCCGGTGATCGCCTCGAACATGCTCGATGCCGAACCGCCGAGCGGCCCGATGATCAGCTTGTTGCCTTCGAGGACGAGCATCGACGGGTCCACGAAGTAGCCCAGGCCGAAGTAGGTGGCGACACCGGCCAGCAGACCGAGGATCGCCGCCGGCACGACGCGGGTGATCAGAGGAGCGCCGAGCATGACGCCCGCCGTCACGGCTCCGATCACCGGGCTCTGCCACTGCCAGGACTCGGGTGAAATGAGCGTCCGCCACAGGGACTGACTACCGAAAACGCCGAGAAACTTGGGAATCTGGCTGCCGATGATGATCAGACCCACTCCGGTGAGGTAGCCACTGACCACCGGGAACGGGATGTACTTGATCAAACTGCCAATGCCCATGAAACCGAGCAGCAACTGAATCAGCCCGGCCACCAGTCCGAGCGCGGTCAACATCAGCACGATGAAAACCGGGTCTACATCCTGGCGCACGAGTTCGATGGCAAACGCCGAAAGGACTGCAGCGGCCGGCGCGCAGGGCGCCGTGATCAGTCGGTTGGTGCCTCCCAGACTCGGTGCCACAAGACCAAGCGCGGTCGCTCCGAGAATTCCGGCCAACGCCCCGAGGCCGGCATAGGCAGGACCGATCGAGGCATAGATCGTGACGCCAAAAGCGATCGCCGACGGCAACGCGACCAGCATCGCCGCCAGCCCGCCCCAGAAGTCACCGACCAGTTTGTCATTCTTGAAGCTCATCGACATTTCCACAGCTCAAGCCCTCCATGCAGACTGTTGCAACCGGGTAAGACCCCCTTTGCGGACCATTGGTCCGCACAAAGACATGCGACGATTCCCGAGCCAAACGCTCAGGAATCGTTCATCGTAGCACGACGAACTTTCGCCCACGTCCTTTTTGACGCTGTGGACGGTCGGCCGACCCAAAGCGTCTCACATGCATACCGCTCGCCTGGCGACACCCGCCGGAACGCAAGCTGCGGTAGCATGGTCCGATTCTCCGTTACCGTGAAAGCCCATCGCTGAAGTGACGTGACCATGCCTGCCGACAAGCAGCATTGTTTGAACAGCCGCTGGGCCCGACCCCAGGTGTTCAGCGGCGAATCAGTGTGCGGCGCTGGCCGCTGGTGGGTTGTGGCTGG
>NZ_JAEUOL010000142.1 GCF_016789985.1 Accumulibacter sp. | reverse complement strand
AGCGGTTACGCAGCGCGATGGCCACCGCTTTCTTCGCCTTGCCCTGACCGACGATGTGTTTGTCGAGTTCGTGAACGATTTCCTGCGGCGTCATGGACGACATGATTACTCCAGCACCTCGATGGTGAAGTTCTGATTGGTATAGATGCACAGCTCCCCGGCAATCTGCAGTGACTTGCGGACCACTTCGACGGCTTCGAGTGCGCTGTTCTCGATCAGCGCGCGCGCTGCCGAATGGGCGAAGGCGCCGCCGGAACCGATCGCCACGATGCCATGCTCCGGTTCGAGCACGTCACCGTTGCCGGTGATGATCAGCGAGTTGTCCCGATCGGCCACCGCCAGCATGGCGTCGAGGCGGCGCAGTGCACGATCGCTGCGCCAATCCTTGGCGAGTTCGACCGCCGAACGCAGCAGATTGCCCTGATGTTTGTCGAGCTTGGCTTCAAAGCGCTCGAAAAGGGTGAAGGCATCCGCCGTTCCGCCGGCAAAGCCGGCCAGGATGCGCCCCTGGTAAATCCGCCGGACCTTGCGTGCGCTGGCCTTGATGACGATGTTGCCGAGGGTCACCTGCCCGTCACCACCCATGGCAACACTCCTGCCGCGGCGGACCGACAGGATCGTCGTGCCGTGGTACTGGTCCATACGCAACTCCTGTGGAGGTTTCTAGTTCCGCGCCAGCACGATCTCGGCCACTGCCTTCAGGCCGACGACGCGGAACAACTCGGCGAGCAGGTAGTTGGGGTGACGGAAGATGATCTGCCGGCCGGTTCCCTTGACCGTGGTCAGGACGTTGAGCAAGGCGCCGGCACTCAGGAAGTCCATGCGGGTGACAGTCGAACAATCGATCAGCACCGGGTCGTTGGCGGCAGCGTAGCCCAGCAGGTCACCAAAACGCGACGCCTTGATGTCACCCTTGAGGACATACGCTTCGGCGATCAGATCGTCGGCGGCAGCCAGCACGAGGGTATCCGGCTCGCTCTTCAGCACACGGCCAGCTTCCCATGAGGGCGGCGAGATCTCGAAGGTCACCGCGTAGTCGATCGCCAGATCCTCGAACTGCTGCAACTGTCCGCGCAACTGGCAGAACTCGAGCTTGAGCAGCCAGCAGGAGCGGTCGACCGCGCTGCCGGAAATCACCCGGCTGTCGAGCAGACCGGAGAGGTAATCCCGGCCCAGCAACTCGATCTCCCGCCGGCTCCGTTGCGCCTGCTGGAGCAGGGCAAGCAGACGTTCGCAGCCGGCCGCGTCGATCTGGCGGACCTTCGACAGGTCCACCCGCAATTGCTGACTCTTCTCGAGCGCCTGGCGCAGACCGTCGAAGCCCAGGTCGTTGGCACCGGTCAGGTCCCCCTTGAACAACACCGTCCCGGCCACCTTGGCGCTCGCCGGCACCGCGCGCATCGCCTCGCGCCAACCCGGCGGCGACTTCTCGAAAGCCTCGGCGTACTCGATGCCGAGAGCCTCGAACGGTGCCTTCAGGCCGGCCAGCCGGAAGAGATCGAACAGCATCAGCCACAACCGTTCCCCGGCACCCGACCGGTAGACCCGCGTGGCGTTCTCGAGGCGTGCCCGGACGGCGCCATCCTGGCCGTTGGCATAGAGCATGGCAGCCTCCTCGGCTTCGGCGTCGATCGGATCGAGCTCGGCCTCGAGCTGGAAATCGGTCGCCGTCTCGCTGAAGACGAATTCGCTCAGATCGAGCGGCGGCGCATCGGCCCTCGCCACCGGAGTGGCAAACGGGATGTCCGCCCTCGGCAAACCCACCGCGACCGCGACCGACGACGCCTTGTGCTTGTCCTCCGGCGCCACACCCCGCTCCTCGGCAGCGCGCGGAGTGACGGCTGGCCGGGTGAGCATCTTTTTATCCGGCGGCTGTTTCTTGAAGAACGAAAAGACCATGGGCAAGGAGAAGGCGCTTGACGGGCGGTTTTACGATGAACCGCCCTTGTAACACATCGTCCGCTCCACTGCAATTTCAATCCGGGCCGACCGCATGACACCGGCAACGACCGGAGCAGCCTGCTGTGGGAGAGGAGGCTGCCGACGGCCCGCTGGCCCCCGCTCCCCCGGCACGCCTCCGCCGGCACGCTTCTCCCGGTGGTCGACGGAAGGCGCCGAATCTAGCCGCGCTGCAGCACCGCCGGCATGACGGTCTTCGCCATGCGCTTGGCGAAATAATAGATGCGCTTCTGTTTCTCGATGAGATCCACTTCCAGGACATAGGCCGGAATGCGATTGGGTTCCTCGGCGATCAGCCGCCGTGCCTCATGCGCGGCTGCCGAATCGGCGATGCGGTTGATCTCTTCCTTCATCCCGATCACCACCTGCCCGGCACGTTCGTTGCGTTGTCCGACCGCCTGCACCGCGGCCTCGACCGACCTGGTGATCGCCTGCTGGAAACCATAGAGCACCTGCTGCGTCGCTTCGCTGACCTCGATCTTGTCGCGCACGCGATCATGGCCCAGCACGACCAGATTGGTCTCGACGATGTCGCCGATGTTCTCGAGGTTGCTGACTGCCTCCATCAACTGCATCAGTTCCCGGCCCTGCTCTTCGGACAGCGGCTGCTTGCTGATCTTGCCCAGGTAGTCGATGATTCCGGCATGGAGGATGTCGACCTTGTCGTCCATCCGCCGGATTTCCTCCAACCCCCGTGTGTCCCCCTTGATGATCGCCGGCATGATGCCCTGCAGCATGGCATTGACCGTCTCGCCCATGTGCATCACCTCCATGCGCACCTGATCGAGCGCCAGCGACGGCGTGCTCAACAGTTCCTCCTGCAGGAATCTGGGGCGCACGATGACGGCTTCCTCGGCGAGCGGCTTGTCGGGGATCAGCCACTCGACGAAACGCGCGATCTGCGTGGTGAACCAGATGAAGATCAGCGTGTTGGCGACGTTGAAGAAGGTATGCGCATTGGCGATCTGGCGTGGCGTTTCGGCGGCGAGCCGCGCCGTGCCGCCGAGGTCGGGATAGGTCGGGGAGATGGCGGTCACCAGATCGGCGATGAAGCCGATGAAGGGCAGCCAGATCAGCACCCCGCAAACATTGAACAGCAGATGGACGACGGCCGCGCGCACCGCCTCGCGCGGCTTGCCGATGACCGCCAGCAGGGCGGTGGCGCAGGTGCCGATGTTGGCACCGAAAGCCAGCGCGATGCCCGCCTGCAGGCTGATGAAACCCTGGCTGGCCATGACGATGACGATCCCCGTCGAGGCCGACGACGACTGGATGATGGCCGTGAACACCAGGGCGATCAGCACGCCGACGAGCGGGTTGTCCATCGTCTTCATCAGGGTGAGGAAGGGTTCGTAGGTACGCAGCGGCTCCATCGCCTCGCTCATCACGTGCATGCCGAAGAACACCATGCCGAGGCCCATCAGCATCACCCCATAGTGCCTGGTGTGGTCGTTCCTGGCGGTGAACAGCATGGCGAAACCGACAGCGATCATCCCCAGCGCCGCCTTGGTGATCTTGAAGGCGACGATCTGCGCGGTGATCGTGGTGCCGATGTTGGCCCCCATGATCACGCCGACCGATTGCGACAGCGACATCAGCCCGGCCGAGATGAAGCCGACGACGAGCACCGTGGTCACCGACGACGACTGGATCACCGCGGTGACCAGCGCGCCGGTGCCGACGCCCATGAAGCGGTTGACCGTCAGCCTGGCGAGGATGCCCTTCATGCGCTCGCCGGCAACCGCCTTGAGCCCCTCCTCCATCTGCATCATGCCGAACAGGAAGATCGCCAGACCGCCGAGCAGCTCGACGGTCATCATCCCCCACGCCAGGCCGCCCGCCTCATCTCCGTAGGCCGCCAGCGCCGGTCCGGCCAGCATGGCGATCAGTGCCCCGCAGCCGCACAGCACCAGCGGCAGAGCGGAACCATCGAGGAAAGTTGGATTCAGCTTCTGTTCAGCCATGGGATCGTCTTCCTCCTCAGTAACGACCGACCTGCGCAGCCGGGTCTCGTCATGCCTGCGACAAGTCACTCAAGCCGGTGTCTCGTCGGCCGGTCTTGGTGATCTCTCCTCCCCTGCGTACAAAGATACAACAAACGCGCTCCGCATGGCTCGTTTTGCCGTCTCCGGAGCGACCGGGCGGTGCTTCGGCCAGTTCCTCCCGCGTCGGGACAATCGCCGCGCCGGCCTCCCTTGTTTCAGCACGGTATTGCGCCTATCCTTGCGCCTTTGCGTGCGCCCGTGCCGCTCGACGAGCGAGCCACCGCCCCGGTCGGCGCCGGCGAGCGGGGCGCGCGTTGCGGGTCCGCAGCATTTCCACAGGCGAGGGCATTTGATGGAATCGTTGAGCGTATCAGGCATCATCGGACTGCTGTCGTCGGTCAACTGGGAACTGGCGGTGCGCCTCGTCATCCAGTGCTGCCTGTTCAGCATGTCGGCCTTTTTCTCCGGTTCGGAGACGGCCCTTTTCTCGCTCAGCCGGATCGACCTGCAGAAACTGCGCAATTCACGCAACCCTCATTCCGAGAGCATCCATGCCATGCTCGACGAACCGCGCCGGCTGATCGTCTCGCTGCTCTGCGGCAACGAGCTGGTGAATATCGCGGCGGCGGCCAACATGACCATGATCCTGGTCACCGCCTTCGGCGAGGAAGATGCCGGCTGGATCAACGTCGTGGTCATGGTGCCGCTGCTGCTGCTGTTCGGCGAAGTGACACCGAAGACCATCGCGGTGAATTTTCCGGTCAAGTTCGCCACCCTGCTCTCGGCGCGCTTCCTGCCGAAATGGATCTTCATCGTCACCCCGCTGCGCAATGTCGTGCGGATGGTCGCCGACCGCGTCACGACGCTGGTCGTCGGCGAGCATGTCGGACGCGAGAACATCCTCAAGGCCGACGAATTGCGCACCCTGATGGCCGACAGCGAGGAAACCGGCGTCATTCAGGCTTCGGAACGGGTGCTCATCGACAAGGTGCTCGAAGCCGCCGAGACCGACGTGGCCAGGATCATGACCCCGGGACCGCGCATCCGCTTCCTCGACGGCGATCTGCCGGTGGATGAACTGATCGAGCGCTTCCGCAGCTATCGCCATCCGCGCGTTCCCGTGTATCGCGGCCACTGGGACAACGTCATCGGCTTCCTGCACGCCGAGGACCTGCTGCGCCGGGTGCGCAGGCAGGACGGCGGCGCGCCGATCCAGCTCAAGGAAATTCTCAAGCCGGCGCACTTCGTTCCGCCGACCAAGAAGGTCGACCAGATGCTGGAGTACTTCCAGCGTTTCGACACCCGCGCCGCGCTGGTCATCGGCGAGTACGGCGAAGTGCTGGGCATCGTCACCATCAAGGACGTGCTGAGCTTCATCTTCGGGGAAATCTCGGGCAAGCTGCGCAGCCAGGAATACTTCCGGCACGAAGACAACGACAGTTTCACCGTGCCCGGCCACATGCGCCTGGCGGATCTGCGCACGCTGACCAATTTCGACATCGACGACCCGCTGATGAACACCATCGGCGGCGTCACCCTGGTCCTCTTCGGCCGGCTGCCGCGGGTCGGCGAGAAGGTCTTCCACGCCGACTACGAGATCACCGTCAAGGAAGTGAGCGGCCTGCGCATCACCAGGGTACGCGTCGCGCGCGGCCCCACCCCCGACGAGCCCGAGGAAACCCCGGATCAGCCGATCGAGATGGAAAGCGTTGCCGAGCCGACGGCCGACGCCTGTCCCGACGGCTTGCCGGCAGACCGGGAGCAGGAGAAGCTGGACGAATACGAGAGCGATCTGCTGAATGAACCGGAGCCGGAGCGTCGGCTCGCGGCCGAGCAGGAGGCAGCACACGACAAACCGTCGGAGCGCGCCGCAGGCGCGGCGGACTAGACACGGAGAAGAAAGATGGAACACCTTCTGCAGTTGCTGATCATCCTGCTCTTCCTCGTGCTCAAGGGGTTTTTCTCGGGCTCCGAGCTGGCCATGGTCAATTCCGACAAGATCCGCCTGCGCCATCAGGCCAGGCTCGGCGACCCCGGCGCCAAGCTGGTGCTGAACCTGTTTCGCACCCCCGACGTGATGCTTGGAACGACGCTGGTCGGCACCAACATCGCGACGGTGACGATCACCACGCTGGGCACGCTGATCTTCGTGCACCTGTTCGGCGACGCCGGCGATCTGGTTTCGGTCCTCGTCTTCACGCCCTTTCTGCTGATTTTCGGCGAGATCGTTCCGAAGAGCATCTTTCAGCAGAAGGCGGACGCCATCGCGGTCAGGATCATCTACCCCTTGCGCGTCTTCTCCTACCTCTTCTATCCGGTCATCTTCGTCTTCAGCCGGGTCGCCCGCGTCGCCGCCCGCCTCTTCGGCGGGGCCACTTCCGGGCAGAGCGGCTTCATCAGCAAGGACGAACTGCGCGTCCTGATCGATCTCTCGGAAACCGCCTCGGACAGTGCCGCCACCGCCAAGCAGCGGATTCGTCGCATCTTCCGGTTTGCCGACACGACGGTCGGGGAAGTGATGACGCCGCTGGCCGAGGTGATCGGCTTCAACGAGGCACGCGACATGAGGGAAGCGGTGCGCCGCGTCTGGGCCTCCGGATTCAATCGGCTGCCGGTCTTCCGCGGCAACATCACCAACGTCACCGGCGTGCTGACCCTGAGCACCTGGGATCTCCTGCTGCCGGACATCGAACAGCGAGCCGTGCACGAATTCGTCAAACCCGCCCTCTACCTCACCCCCAAGCAGAGCCTCGACCAGGTGCTGCCGATGCTGCGCGCGCGCGCCGATCACATGGCGATCGTGGTCGACGAATTCGGCTCGGCGATCGGCATCCTGTCGATGGAGGACATCTTCGAGGAAGTCGTCGGCACGGTCGATTCCGGCTACGACTTCGACACCATGAAGACGCGCCGGGTGAGCATCGAGGCGCTGGCCGACGACATCCACCTGATCAGCGGCAGGGCGCCGATCTCCGAGCTCAACGACTCGCTGCAGCTCAATCTGCCGGTCGGCGAGGCGCACACCCTGGCCGGCTTCCTGATCAACCGCCTGCGCCACATCCCCGAGGTCGGCGATGGCCTGGTCGAGCAGGGTTATCGCTACACGGTGACCGCAGCCGATGCGCGGACGGTCAGCCAGGTGCGCGTCGAGCGGGTCTAGCGGCGGGGGCGGAACGACGCCCGCCAGCAGCGGGCGCCGGCTCAGAAACTCAGGTTCATGCCGGCATGGAACGAACGCCCCGGGCCGGGAACGTTGGTGCCGTAAACCATCGGTCGCTGCCCGAGGTAAGCACCACCGAGCGGCGATTCGTAATACCTGTCGAACAGATTCTCGATGCCGACATCGAAGCGCAACTGTTTCCACTCGTAACTGCTGCGCAGGTTGAGCAGGCCGTAACCGCTGGTTTCCAGCTCGTTGCGGACCTGCGAGACCTTCGTCTTGGCGTCGACGAAGACGCCTTCGAGCGTGTTGGTCCATCCCCCGAAGCGTTGCACCAGGGCGATCCGGGCGTTCAGGGGCATGATGTGATACAGATTGTCGTCGCTCTCGGGGTTCTTGCCACGCACGTAGCTCAGCACGCCGTTCATCCCGAGATCGCCGACCGCACTGTTGGCGAGCAGCGGGAAGGTGCCGGTGAGGTCGGCGCCGTACAGCCGCGCCGACTGGTTGACGAACTCGAGGTACACAAAGCCCGTGCTGCGGGTCAGATTGCTCCCCTGGCAAGGCGACAGGCCGCTGCCGCCGGAACAGCGTCGCGCGTCGATATAGTCCTGCACATAGGTGTAGTAAGGCGTCAAGCTCAGACTCCATTGCTGGCGGCCCGCATCGTGCCAGCTGGCGGTGGCACTGAGCGTGTTGGCCACCTCGGGCTGGAGATCGAGATTGCCGACGTAACCATTGCCGTCGCCGAACCAGTTGACCATGTTCATCGCCATGGCGTTGTTGGTGGACCAGGCGTAACGCTCGTAGAGGTTCGGCGAGCGCGTCTTGCGCGCAAAGCCGGCCTCCCAGGTCTGCTGCTCGTCCGGCGTGAAGCGGAGCAGTGCGCTGAGGTCGAAATTGTGGTCGGTCCGGCGGCGGTCGGCGGCGTTGAAGGCGCCGGGAATCGAGTTCGGATTGGCCGGGTTGCCGTACATCAGCACGTTATAGCCCTGCACGTCGCCGCTATCCATCCACACGGTGCTGCTGCGCAAGCCCAATTGCGACAACCACTGCCCAGTCCAGCGCGCTTCCCACTCGCCGAAGACATCGAAGCGGTCGCGCTTGCCGTCGTTGATGTTCCAGAAGGTCGAACCCTTCATCCCGGCCATCGGCATGGCGACGACCGGCGAGATCGGGTCCCACCAGTCGTCCAGATGGTACTTCTGATAATCGCTGCCGACCCGGAAGAGATCGCGTTCGGAGGTCTGGAAATCGGCCTTGAGCAGTGCCCCGCTGGTCTTGCCGTACGTCTCCATCGGCATGCCGGCCGGGTTGGCCATCATGCCCTGGGTCTGCTGTTTGTCTTCCAGAAAGTTCATCTGGTGACGGGTATCGTCGTGATAGACGCGCCCCTCGAGAGAACCCCACTCGTACTGTCCGAGATAACGGAAATTGACCTTGGTGCTGGTGTTGTCGGTCAGGTCCATGCGCTGGTTCGGAAAACCCTGATAGGGAATGTGCTGGTAAGCGACCTTCAGCTCGAACAACTGGTTGGCCTGACGCAGGGCGAGACCAAGCAACTGATTCTCCGACTTGTACTGCGACGAGCCCACTTCGTCGGCCGCCAGCCAGGCGGTGCTCCCCTCGGACTGGGCGGCCGGCTTGAAACTGCCGCCGGCAGTGTAATTCCCGGCCTGCGCGATCGATCCCGAGTAGCTCAGAGCGAACATCTCGTTGGCCAGCGTGGCCGACAGGTTGGCGCCCCAGGCAGCACCGTTGCTGCGGTAGAAGGCTCCCGCCCGGCCGTTCGCCAGCGTCCCCTCGCCGGCCCGGGCAAACAGCGGCGCCGGCGAGTTCACCACGATCGTCCCGGCGATGCTGTCGCCACCGACGCTGACCGGCGTGATCCCGGCAAACACCGTCGCCGTGCCGACACTGGTCGGGTCGACATAGGACAGGGGCGGGTTCATGTGGTTGGCACAGGACGCAATGAGGTCCATGCCGTCGACCTTGATCCGGATGCGGTCATCGGCCAGGCCGTGCAAGGCCGGCAGGCTCGAGACGCCGCCGGCACCATACAGGCTGACGCCCGGCAGACCTTCGAGCAGGCGTGCCGAATCGCTGGTCGCCGCGCGCTGTGGCGCGATGTCGGCCGCGTCGAGGCGGCTCGCGGCAAAGGGTTCACGCTCCGCGATCCTCGTCGCGCGCACGACGATCTCGCTCATTGCCGGCGTCGGCGAATCTTCCTGCGCTCCGGCGCCCGGCCCGAAACTGGCCAGTGCCAGGGTCACGGCGAGCGCGACCGGTTTCCTAGTGAAGTGCATGACCAACCCTCCCTGTTTTGTCGTCGGCGGCATTCTAGGGAGCGGGAGGGCACCGCGGAATGTGGCATATCGCCGCACAGGTCCTGGTTCCTGATGCGGATCAGGAACGGGCTCGCCTACCGCAGCGGCACGTCACCCGGCCAGCGCAGGCGGCGCGGCCGGGGGCAGGGTCAGGTCGTCCGATTCGGCCGGCAGGAGTCTTTGCGCGATCTCCCGGGCCCAGGGGTTGATTTCGCCGTAGGTCTTGACCAGCCGCCCTTCCGAAGCGCGGAAGAGCAGCCGGGCGCGCGCGTTGTCCACCGAATTGTCGTAGAGGTAGGTGCGATCGGCCAGCCAGGCGACGAAATAGCAGTAGGCCAGCGAGCGGGTGTAGCGCGCGATGATCTTCGGAATCGGCACGTCGTGGCCGCCCTCCATGACGCGCATCGCCACCCGCTTGGCATTGATCGAGGGATCGTCGGTGCCCACGAAGAAGAGACGGATGAAGAAACCGGCGTCGCGCGCCCGGCGGATGTAATCGAGCTTGTCGGGCGCCGAGAGGACGGTTTCGAAGGCCAGGCTGCGGCCCTGCTCCAGGCAGTGCTCGCGCATCTCGGTGGCCCGCTGCGCCGCCTGGATGACCGCCTGCGGCGAGTTCCAGTCACCGAACTCGTCGCGCGCGATGAAGTCGGGATTGACGTAGACGCAGCCGCCCATCCATTCGTGCATCAGCAGTTGCTGGGTGATCGAGGTCTTGCCCGAGCCATTGGGACCCGCCACGACGATCAGTCGGGGCCGCGCCCCGCTGTTCATGCCTGGCGACGCTGGGGCAGCTTGATGGCCGTGATTTCGGCGCGCAGACGAAGCATCAGTTGCGCGCGCGCCGCATCCGCATGCCGCCGCGCCGCGTCGGCAACCGCCTCCATCAGGTCGTCGAGTTGCTCGTCGGAGGGTTCATGGCTGATGTCATTCAGATCGAATGGTGGTATTTGCATCGTTTTCTCCCGACTCGCTCAACATTGACCGATTGCCGCCCGCGGCCTGCCCGAGCGGCCGATTCTAACCCAGAATGCGCCGCCTGGCCGGCCGGCGCGACCGCTTCGGCGATCAGGCGCCGACCAGCACCGTCTGCACGGCGCTCCATTCGCCGTTGGCCTGATCCTTGTCCCACCAGCGCAGGCGGTAGTCGCGGATCTCGGGCACTTGCGGGGTGGCCAGCGGGCGCTCGTCGTAGGTCGGCTTCTGCGTCGCGCTGGCGAGAAACTGCCAGGCGCCGCCGGCGACGCGGCTGTCGATGGCGACGCCGTCATGGCCATACTTGGTATAGTCGAGGCGCACCCGGCTGCCGTGCGGACCCTGCTCGAGCGTCGCCGAGAAGACCGGCACCGGGTGCTCGCTGCTGTCGGCGACGGCGATCACTCCGAGGTCCTGACCGATCGCCTCGCTGTAGGCGGCGTGCAGCTTGAGGCGCTGCACCTGGTTGTAGAGCCGGTTGAGGACACCCGGCGGGCGTGGCCCCGGCGGCGCGCTGAACACCGTCGCCGCCGGCGGCGCGACGGCGAGCGTGCCATTGCCGCTGGCGATCAGGTTCTTGAACGCGGTGGCCTGCAGCGCATCCTGCTGGATCGCCGGATTCCAGGTATGCAGCAACCACACCAGATAGGCGATGTCGGCCTGGGTGTTGCCGATCTCCTCGCCGGAAAGTCCGAGCGACGGCCCGTGCACGGGCAGTTTGGCGGCATAGTTGTTGAGCCAGGTGATGCGATCGGCTTCGCTTTGCGGGAAATAGCGTTGGGCAGGCATGTCGGAATCCCTCCAGTGGTGGTGTCGAGACGGGGATGTGGCGGGATCGTCCCGCCGCCGGCCATTGTAGTCCGCCGATCGTGGAATTTGCCGCACCGCGCGCCGCCGCTTTCCCGCGCTGCCGGCAGCGCGGCGCTGTCCGCCGGCGGCTGGCCGTGCGGCGCCGTCGCCGCAGCACGGTGCCGACTTGGTCAGCGCGCTGCGCCGCTCGGCCAGCGCCGTCCGCCGTCGCGCAGCACGGGGAGGGCCGGCCGGCGGCACGCGCTTCCGTTCTCCGGCGACTGTCCCGAGCCGGCAGCGCCAACCGACCCGCCCGCTGTCGAAAAATCTTACACCGGTCACATGGAGGCGTGGCGAAAGGCCCGGCCGGCGCCCGGAAACTCGCTTCAGACGATTGAATCGATTCATCTTCTCCTCCCATCAAGAACTCATGGAACGGTCTTTGCTTTGCGAAGGGCAGCCGTATCTTGCCGTCGGTAAACGAAGCACCGGCCGCCTGGTCGGCAAATTTCCCGGACCTCGCAGACGCACCTCATTTTTTGAAAAATCATCACCACCAAGGGATCTCGACATGAACAAGACACTCACTCCCCTGCTCGTCGCCGGGCTGCTGGCCGGCACGACCCTGAGCGCCAGCGCCGCGGTGATCGACTTCACCGGCGGCACCGTCACCCGACTCGACGCCACGACCGAGACGACCAACAACACCGTCACCTGGGACAACGTGGACTATTACGAGGAAAACGGCTTCCGGCTCGATTTCCTTCCGAACGCCGGCAGCACCGGCTTTGCCACCAACGTCGGCAACTACTACGGCGCCGGCAACGACGTGATTCACGCGCACTGGGCGACCGGCAACTATGGCGGCGTCACGGCGATCGAGATCACCAAGATCGGCGGCGGGACCTTCGACCTCAACTATTTCATCCTGACCTCGAACACCGATTTCGGAGGAGGCGCGGCCAGCGGCAACGAACAGGCCTGGATCGAAGGTTTCGCGGCCAACGTTTCGACCGGCGCGGCCGTCCTGCTGCCGCCGGAAAACTGGGGATTCCCCGCCACCCAGATCTTCCTGGGCAGCGCGTTCGATGCCGTCGACCAGGTCCGTTTCTACGTCACCAACGCCGTGGACTGCTTCGGCATGGACGAGTTCTACATCGACCAGGCGCCGCCGACCGTACCCGAGCCGGCCAGCCTGGCGCTGCTCGGCATCGGTCTGGTCGGGCTGCTGGCGCGCCGCCGGCGGACCTAGTCCGTCCCCGGCCGGACGGCACAAGCCCCGCTCCGGCGGGGCTTCCTGCTTCCTGCCCGGCGGCCGGTCGACCGAACCGCCGCTGCTTCGCGCGATCGGGAGGCGGCGCCGGACCGATCATGAAGGCCGGGAAAAGGGGAGGCGCCGCGGCGATCCGGCGACGGCGCGCCGGATGATTGACCGCCGACCGCGCAACCGTGATACTGCGCGCTCCCCCGCCCCGGACCGCCCGCGCATGCCTGATCACACCCGGCCACCTGCCTTCCTGCCCGGCGCGCGCCGCCTGCTGTGCGCCGCCGGCGCGGCGCTGCTCGCGCTGCCCGGACAGGCCGAAACCCTGCTCTGCCACCTGACCTACGGCGGCGAGACGCGCCTCCTGCGCGCCGCTCCGGTGAGCACGCCGTACGCCGTTCCGGTGCAGGCGATCGGCTCGTACTTCCTCTTCCGCATGGTCTTCCAGAAGGAGCCGGCGGACCTCGCGGCGATCAAGCTCTACGTGTTCACCGAGCGCGCGAACGGCGCAGCGCCGATCCTCCAGGTCACGCATCCCTATCCGCCCGTCCGGCCGGCGTCGGCGGCGTACGGCTTCACCGGCCTGAACAGCGTCTACGAGCCGATCCGCGACGGCGAGCTGCAATTCTGGTGCGAACTGTCCGCCGCGCCGGGCGGCGCAGCATGAGCCGCGCGCTGCTCTGCCGTGCGCTGTTCGGCGCGCTCTGCCTCGCCCTGGCCGGGGCGCCGGCGGCCGATCCGGTCCGCCTGCTGTTCGTCGGCGACATCATGCTCGACGACGGGCCGGGCCGCCTGATCGAGCACGGCGGCGACCCGCTCGCCCCCTTCGCCGCGCTGCTCGCCGAGGCCGACTACACGATCGGCAACCTGGAATGTCCGATCGCCAGCACCGGCCAGCCGCTGGAGAACAAGATCGCCAGCTTCCGCGCCCATCGGCGCGTCCTGCCCGTGCTCGCCGGACGCTTCACCGCCCTCTGCCTGGCCAACAACCATTCCGGCGACTACGGGCGGGCCGCCTTCCTGGAGACCATCGCCGGGCTCGACGACGCCGGCATCGCTTCCTTCGGCGGCGGGCCGAACCTGGCGCAGGCGCACCGGCCGCTGTGGATCGAACGGCGCGGCCTGCGCCTTGCCGTGCTCGCCTACAACGAGTTCAAGCCGCGCTCCTTCGAGGCCGGCGCGGACTGGCCGGGGATTGCCTGGAGCGAGGACAGCCAGGTGGTGAGCGACATCCGCGCGGCGCGCCGCGCCGGCGCCGATCTGGTCATCCCGTTCATGCACTGGGGCTGGGAGGGCGAGCCGCAGCCGAGCGCCCGCCAGCGCCAACTGGCGCATCTGATGATCGACTCCGGCGCCGACCTGGTGGTCGGCGGCCATCCGCACGTGACGCAGGGGGTCGAGTATTACCAGGGCCGGCTGATCGTCTATAGCCTGGGCAACTTCGTCTTCGACGGCTTCGACCATCCGGCGGCGAAGAGCGGCTGGCTGCTGCGCCTGACGCTCGACCGGCAGGGCCTGCTGGCCTGGGATACGCTGAACGCGCGGATCGACGAGGACGGCACGCCGCATCCGCAGCCCGGCAGCCGCGCCCCCTGCGGCCGGCGCGCCGACCCGCTGATCGGCGAATGCCGCTGGCCGTGAGCCGGGGCGCGCGCTACGCCGGCAGTGGTGGCGCGGCCGGTGCGGCGAGTTGCCGCTCGATGGCCGCGAACAGCTCGCGTTCCTCGAAACGAACGTGCGCCTGCAGCAGTTCGGCGCAGGCCAGCAGCGTCCCGGCCTGCGGCGGCAGCAGGCTGGCCGCGCACTGTCGCAGCCGGCGATGCTCGTCGAGCGTGCGCGCCACCAGCGCGCTCTGGCCGGTCGCCGCCAGCCCGGGCAGGAGGTCGCTCTCCTCGCGCAGAAAATGCGCCTCGATCTCGCCGGCCAGCGCGTCGCGCAACTGCGCCGCGGCGGCGGCGATCGGCTCGGCGGCGGCGGAGCGGGCGGCCCGCCCGGCGTGCAGGGCGAGCCTGAGGGCGTCATGGTGCTCGCGCGACAGCGCGCGGAGGGCAGCGGATCGTTGCATGACGGAATTGTCGCCCGGCCTGCGCGAGGAACGCCTTGACCTGGCTCAAACCCGGCGCGCCGCCGGCCGCAGCGGCAGATACACCGGCGGCGGACTCACTTCGCCGGGCGCCGGCGGCGCGCCGTTTCGAGCTGCTGGCAGAGCAGCTCGGCGCCATCGAGCAGGCGCGGCGTGTGCCGCTGGATGAGGTCGGGCGGCACGAAGAAGAGGTTGCCGCGCGCCACCGCGCTGATCGACGTCCAGCGCCGCCAGTCATCGAGCCATTCGGGACGCGCCTCACCCATGCCGCTGGCGACGATCACCTCGGGATTGGCGGCGATCACCGCTTCGACGGTGACCGTCGGCGCCATGCTCTCGAGCCGGGCGAAGACGTTCTCGCCGGCGCACAGGCGAATGACGTCGGAAATGATCTGCCGGCGCCCGACGGTGAGCAGCGGCTGTTTCCAGATCTGGTAGAAGGTGGGCACCGGCGGGCGGCTGCCGTAACGCGCCTGCAGGGCGGCCAGTCGCCGGCGGAAATCGTCGGCCGCGCGGCGGGCGACCGGCTGGCTGCCGGCCAGTACGCCGAGGCGTTCGATCTCGCTGGCAACGTCGGCAATCTGGTTCGGCTGCGACACGTAGATCGGAATGCCCAGGCTGCGCAGCCGGTCGAGATGGGCGGCGGCGTTGCCGCTCTCCCAGGCGATGATCAGATCGGGCCGCAGCGCGGCGACGCGCTCGAGATCGATCTGCGAGTAACCGCCGACGCGGCTGATGCGGCTCGCCGCCGGTGGGTAATCGCTGTAGTCGACGGTGCCGACGACGTGTTCGCCGGCACCGGCGGCGAACAGCGTTTCGGTCAGGTGCGGCGCCAGGCTGACGATGCGTTTCGCCGGTTGCGCGAGGCGCACGGTCGCCGCCGTGTCGTCGACCACGCCGACCTCGGCGTGCAGCAGGCCGGCGGCCAGCAGTAGCAGCGCGCTGGCGGTCGGAGCAACGAAACGCGGCAGGGAAGACACGACAGACATGCGACAATCACGACGACGAAACCCGGAAACCCCGATTCTACGATGAACGACCGCCCCACCCCCAGCCTGATGGTCCAGGGATGCACTTCGGACGCCGGCAAGAGCCTGCTGGTGACCGCCCTGTGCCGGGTGCTGCACCGCCGCGGCGTGCGCGTCGCCCCCTTCAAGCCGCAGAACATGGCGCTCAACTCGGCGGTCACCGTCGATGGCGGCGAGATCGGCCGCGCGCAGGCGCTGCAGGCGCTCGCCGCCGGCCTGCCGGCGCACTCGGATTTCAATCCGGTACTGCTCAAGCCGGCGACCGACCTGCGCGCGCAGGTGATCATTCACGGCCGCGCCCTGACCGACCTCGACGCGCGCGACTACCACGCCTACAAGCCGCGGGCGCTGCAGGCGGTGCTCGAGTCCTGGCAGCGCCTGCGCGACCGCTATGACTGCCTGATCGTCGAAGGGGCCGGCAGTCCGGCGGAAATCAACCTGCGCGATCGCGACATCGCCAACATGGGCTTCGCCGAGGCGGTCGATTGTCCGGTCATCCTGATCGCCGACATCGATCGTGGCGGCGTCTTCGCACACCTGTGCGGCACGCTCGACCTGCTTTCCCGCTCCGAACGGGCGCGCGTCAAGGGCTTCGTGATCAACCGCTTCCGTGGCGACCCCGCTCTGCTCGAAAGCGGACTGCGCTGGCTGGAGCAGCGCACCGGCAAGCCGGTGCTCGGCGTGCTGCCCTATCTGCACGGACTCTATCTCGATGCCGAGGACGCCCTGCCGCGCCAGACGGAAAGCCGGAGCGGCGCTCGCCTGCGTGTCGTGGCACCAGCCTACCCGCGCATCGCCAACCACAACGACCTCGATCCGCTGCGCTTCCACCCCGAGGTGGACTTCCGCTTCGTCGGCCCGGAGCAGACGCCGCCCGCCAGCGACCTGATCGTGCTGCCCGGCTCGAAGGCGGTGCAGGCCGACCTCGCCTGGCTGCGCGCGCAGGGCTGGGAAGAGGCGATCCGCCGTCATCTGCGCTACGGCGGCCGGCTGATCGGCATCTGCGGCGGCTTGCAGATGCTCGGCCGCGAGCTGCACGATCCGCACGGACTGGAAGGTCCGCCGGGCAGCAGCGCGGGCCTCGCCTGGCTGGACTATGAGACCACCCTGGCACCCGAAAAAACGCTGGAGAACGTGCGCGGCACGCTGCTGCTGCCGGCAGCGGCGGCGCTCGCCGGTTACCGCATCCACATGGGAGTGACCAGCGGTGGCGCACTGGCCAGGCCGGCGGCGATGCTCTCCGGCCGGCCCGATGGCGCCCTGTCGGCGGATGGCCAGATTCTCGCCACCTACTGCCACGGCCTGTTCGACTCGCCGCCGGCGCTCGCCGCCCTGCTGACCTGGGCCGGCCACCGCCCGCAGCACGATTTCGACGCCGGCCGGCGCCGGGAACAGGACATCGACCGCCTGGCCGACGCCGTCGAAAAGCACCTCGACCTGCGTCGGATCGCCGCCTGGCTGCCGCTGATGACCGGCGCCCGGGCAGACCGTCCGCAGTCCTCCTAGCCTGCCGATTCCTCGCCGCGCACCAGCAGCAGCGAGGTCTGCGCCTTGCGCACCAGACGCTCGGCGACGCTGCCGACGAAAAAGCGCTCGATGCCGCGCCGCCCGTGCGAGCCGACCACCAGCAGGTCGGCCTGCCACTCGCCGGCCGCCTCGATCAGCATGTCGGAGACGTGTTTGTCCTCCGATTCGATCAGCCTGATCTCGGCTTCGATGCCCGCGGCGCGCGCCGTTTCGAGCAGCCGGCCGAGGAAACCCTGCGCGCCGAGACGCAATCGGGCCTCGGTCTTGCCGACGCTGTTCGGCAGCATCATCGCCACCTCACGCTGCGCCAGCAGGGTTTCGTCGATCGCATGGCAAATCGCCATTTGCGCCTGGTTGCTCCTGGCCAGTTCGATCGCCGCCTGTATCACCTGGCTGGTCATGAAGCTCTCGTCAACGGCCACCATGATTCGCTTGTACATTGGTCCTGCCTCCTGGTTGGGCAAAGTGGTCAGACAGGTCGAACGATAGCACCGATCGACCGTCGGCAGCACAGCTTACTTGAGGGTCAGCGGCAGACCGGCGGCGACCAGCGTCACCCGCTCGCAGACCGCCGCCACCCGCTGGTTGAGCCGACCCTGCTCGTCGGCGAACAGTCGTGACAGGGCAGCCATCGGCACGACGCCACAGCCGACCTCGTTCGACACCAGGATGATCCGCCCGGGCAGTTGCGGCAGCAGGTCGATCAGCGCCTGCGTCGCGGCGGCCAGGCGCGGACAGCGAATTGGTTGACCGGCTTCCGCCTGGTTGGCCGCTTCGCCGGCAAACAGCAGATTCGACAACCAGAGCGTCAGGCAATCGACCAGCAGGCAGGCGTCCGGCGCCGCGTGCCGGCGCAGGGCAGTCGCCAGGTCGAGCGGCTCGACGACCAGCCCCCATGCCGGGCTGCGCCGCGCCTTGTGATGTTCGATGCGGCGCGACATCTCGGTGTCGAGCGCCAGGGCGGTCGCCACGTAAATGACCTGCCGCCCGCTCTCGCCGGCCCGTTGCTCGGCGAGCAGACTCTTGCCCGAACGGGCGCCACCGATGATCAGTTCTCGCATGCCGGCAAGCTTAACATGCGTGGCGACTGGTTATAATCGGGCTCCCTCCCTCCCGGGCCAGTCCACATGCGCTTTGCGATCCAGACCATCTCTCCCCTGCCCGGCCTGCAGGCACGCATCGACGGCAAGACCAAACCTCCGGGCTCGCTCGGCAGGCTCGAACTTCTGGCGCTGCAGATCGGCATGATCCAGCAGTCGCTGACGCCCAGCCTCGACCGGCCGCATCTGCTGATCTTCGCCGGCGACCACGGCGCTGCGCGCGCCGGGGTTTCGGCCTACCCGCAGGAAGTGACCTGGCAGATGGTCGAGAATTTCCTTGGCGGCGGGGCGGCAATCAATGTCTTCGCCCGCCACAACGGCCTGGCCTTGCAGGTGATCGACGCCGGCGTGGCGCACGACTTCGGGGTGCGCCACGGCCTGCTCGATGCCAAGATCGCCTTTGGTACACACAATTATCTGGAACGTGCGGCGATGAGCGCCGAGCAGCGCGATGCCGCACTGGCGCGCGGCGCCGCCATCGTGCGCCAGGTGGCCGATCAGGGCTGCCGGGTGATCGGCTTCGGCGAGATGGGCATCGGCAACACCGCCGCCGCCTCGCTGCTGACGCATCATCTGACCGGCGCCCCGCTGGCCGACTGCGTCGGCCGCGGCACCGGCCTCGACGACGCCGGGCTGGCCCGCAAACAGGCCCTGCTGGCAAGCGCCGCACAACGCGCCGCCCTGCCGCTGGCGGCCGACCCGCTCGAGGTGCTGGCCGAATTCGGCGGTTTCGAGATCGCCATGCTGGTCGGCGCCATGCTCGCCGCCGCGGAAAGGCGGATGCTGCTGCTGATCGACGGTTTCATCGTCACCGCCTCGCTGCTGGTCGCCGCACGGGTCGCCCCGGCCGTACGCGACTACTGCGTCTTCTGTCACCACTCGGCCGAAGCCGGCCATCTGGCCCTGCTCGGCGCCCTGCAAGCCACCCCGCTGCTCGATCTCGGATTACGTCTCGGCGAGGGCACCGGCGCCGCCCTCGCCTGGCCGCTGGTCCGCGCCGCGGCCGCCTTTCTCGACGAGATGGCGAGCTTCGCTTCCGCCGGCGTCAGCCAGCCGAACTGAGCAAGCACGGCGTGCCGGTGGTCGCTGCGCGGACAGCACCCGGCGCCCCGCCGGCGCATCAGAGCAGCATGGCCACGACACTGCCACAGGAAAGCGTCGCCAGGGTGCCTGACAGCAGCGTGCGCGGGCCAAGTTCGACGATCTCGGAACGCCGCTCCGGCAGCATCGCGCACATCCCGCCGAGCAGGATGCCCAGACTCCCCAGATTGGCGAAGCCACAAAGCGCGTAGGTCATGACGATCCGGCTGCGTGGTGCCAGAGCCCCGGATGAAAGGCGCGCCATGTCGAGGTAGGCCAGCAGTTCGTTGAGCACCGTCTTCGTCCCCAGCAAGGCCCCCGCCACCCCGGCCTCGGCCCAGGGAATGCCGGCCATCCAGGCGAGTGGCGCCATCAGCCAGCCGAGCAGACGCTGCAGCGACAGGGGGGCACCCGCCAGGGTCGGCAGCAGTCCCAACAACTGATTGGCCAGGCTGACCAGGGCCACCAGGACGATCAGCATGGCCGCGATGTTGATCATCAGGGCGGCCCCCTCGGCCGTGCCACGGGTGATCGCTTCCATGCTGCTGTGGTCGGTTTGCGGCAACGGCAACTGACGCCCGCTGCACGCACCCTCGGGCGGCACCAGCATGACCGCAAAGACCACCGCGGCCGGCGCACTGATGAACGATGCGGCGAGGATGTGAGCCAGCGCATCGGGCACCGTCGGGCCCAGGATGCTGGCGTAGAGCGCCATCACCGTTCCCGCCACCCCCGCCATGCCGCCGGTGAGAATGATGAACAGCTCGCCACGGCTGACCCCCGCCAGGTACGGGCGCACCAGCAATGGCGCCTCGACCATTCCGACAAACACGTTGGCGGCGGTGGACATGCCGACCACGCCCCCGACACCCAGTGTTTTCTCGAGCAGCAGGGCAAAACCGCTGACCAGCACGGGCAGGATGCGCCAATGATAGAGCAGCGCCGACAGGGCGCTCATCACCAGAACCACCGGCAACGCCTGAAAAGCGAGCACGAAGCTGCTGCCGGGCAGCGTTTCCGCATAAGGCAGCGCAGCACCGCCGAGAAACCCGAACACCATGCTGGTCCCGTCACGGGTGGCCGCGGCAATCGCCAGCAGGGCGTCGTTACAGGCGGCAAACACGGCGCGCGCGCCCGGCAGGCGAAAGATGAGCAGGGCCAGCAGCATTTGCAGAACGACGCCGCCAAGAACGGTACGCCATGGAATGGCGTTGCGCCGGGACGACATCAGCCAGCCCAGGCCGAGCAGCATCAGGTAGCCGACGACGGCCTGCAACAGTGGATTCACCGTCATCCAGAACGAGATGTCACGGCCGCAGGCAGAACCGGACCATGCCTTGCCTCCGGCGCGGCAGCCACTTCCGCCAGGCTGGCCTGCCTGATCTCGGCATCGCCCAACAACAGGCTACCGGCCTCTGCCCTGCCGCCGCTCGCCGGCCGAGACGCGCGCCGCAGAGGCGGCTGCCGGCGGCTGCGCGAACTCGGAACGCACCTGGCTGGAATGGCGATAGGCTGGCTGGATCTCCGTCTCCGGCGTGGCCGGTACGTCGCGCGGCACGGCCGTGGGTGCCGACCCTGGCAAATCGGGAGCAAAACGCGTGCCATGATTGCGCTCGTAGCGCTCCAGGAAGCGGCGCATCTGTTCATGGTCGGGGCAGTCGAGCGGCACCAGGCAACGACCAAAGACATCGTAGATGATTGACGGCGGAGGTGCCGGACCGTAGGTCGCGAACCACCGACCAGCCACCTGGCCGCCGACCACGAGGCTGTCGGCAGCCGCCTCGATGGCGAGCAGGGCCAGACCGACGGCAATTAATGGAGAAGTGCGCACGATACGCCAGTGTAGCGCACCTGAGAACAGTAGTTGCCGCTTTCCGGCCCGGATACCGGCAATCCGCTGCGCGCCCGGCACGGGCGTCGCGTCGCGCACAAACAACACGGCTTCGTGGAAATGCGCACAGACTTTTCTCGTGCCCCGCGTAAAGTCGGGGCTGCTTTCTGCTGCTTGCCGGCCATTGACAACAGCCTCCCGACCGAGGTCACAGGAGTCACCGCCATGACTTGCCCAAACTGCCATTCGCCCAATGTTCGCCGTTCGCAACGCCGCGGCCTGAAGGAAGGAACCGCGCTGCGACGCAAACACCTCGCCCCCTATCGCTGTGTCGCCTGCGGCACACGTTTCATCGCCCCGGCGGAGGCGGTCACGGAAGAGCAGCGCGCCTTGTCGATCGCCGACTACCTGGGCCTGACCGGCAGATCGCGACAGTTGTTTACCGATCACGTCATCCTGGGTGGCCTGACCTCCCTGCTCCTCGTGTTGAGCATTCTGCTCTTCTTCTCGCTCGCCTTCGGCTGGATCGACCCATTCTCTCTGAACAGTCGCTTCGCCTGAGCGGCACAGGATATTCCCCTTTTTCGCATCCAAGGCCGCACTGCGCCAGTTCGGTGGTAGAATTTTCAGTTGATCGACGCGCTAGCCGGTCAACCATCAAGCTTTTGGCTCGTTGTAGTCATTTCATCGTCAATAAGGAACCCCCATCATGAAGAACTCCCTTCTCGTTGCTGCGCTGATCGCTCTTGCCGTTACCGCCTGTGGCAAAAAGGAAGAAGCCAAGCCGGCCGCTGCTCCGGCGGCTGCTCCGGCCGCGGCTGCTCCGGCTGCCGCCCCGGCGGCCGCTCCGGCGGCTGCGCCTGCTGCCGCCCCGGCCGCCGATGCTGCCAAACCGGCCGATGCTGCCAAGCCAGCCGACACCGCCGCCATGGACAAGGCCAAGGAAGTCGCTGGTGCCGCCGCCGCTGGCGCTGCCGATGCTGCCAAGGATGCAATGAAGAAGTGATCGTCCGCACAGCAGCAGAAAAGCCGGCTCGCGCCGGCTTTTTTTGTGCCCACCGCTTCAGTTCAGTTGTCGCCAGTCGAAGCCCCGTTGCTGATCGGCGACGCCAATCCACTCCTCGCCACAACCAAGCGCCGAGGCGAGCGCCCTGCTGGCGAGTTGCGGCCGGTTGTTCTCCTGACTGAGGTGTGCGGCCACCACATGCT
>NZ_JAEUOL010000120.1 GCF_016789985.1 Accumulibacter sp. | reverse complement strand
CACTTGAACGGCGCCCTGGAGGTCCTCCACAACGGCCAAGTGCTTGCCCACGAACTGCTGGCGGCTCGACCCCAGGCACCGGTGGTCGATGCCAAGGTCGTTCAGGCCCGCCCGCTACCGGTCAAGCCTTCTGCCCGGCACTCCTGGCGCCTGCCTTTCTCCCCGGCCGCCGCCCGCGTCATGGCAGAGCGGAATTCCGCTCTGCCATGACGCGCCTACCGGACATTTCTGCTTGGCAGGAAAGCGGACATCTGTGCTTTGGATTGACACTCCAGTGCAGTACTTTTGGGTGGCGCAAAACGGCGGTACAATTGCGCCGTTAACGCGCAGACCACTAAGGATTTTGGCATGGCTCAACAGCAATACTCGCAATACTCCTCCCGGTTGATTCTCGTGACCACCATCGTCATTGCGATCGTCCTGATCGTCGTCATCTGGCCTCTCTCACTGATTGGTAAGGGAAGCGTCAAGACCGGCAGTTCTGACGACGCAGATGCGCGTATCCAGCCGGTGGCCAAGCTGGAGTTGGCCAAGGCGACGGCGGCCAAGTCCGACGGCAAGCCACGTGACGGTGCGGCGGTCTATCAGTCGGTGTGCATGGCATGTCATGCCAGTGGCGCGGCCGGTGCGCCGAAGGCGGGCGACAAGGCAGCCTGGGCGCCGCGCATTGCGACAGGAACCACGGCATTGGTCAAGAGCGTTACCAATGGCAAGGGCGCGATGCCTCCGAAAGGCGGCGCGGCCGACCTGACCGACGGCGAGATCAAGGGAGCAGTGGAGTACCTCGTCGGTCTCGCCAAGTAGTCACAAGTTCCCTCGCAGCAAGAAGAAAGGAGGCCTGAGGCCTCCTTTTTCATGCGATCCCGGCAGTTTGGAGCTTGGTGCCGACCTCTACTTGGCGGGCGGTGTGGCTACGCCGGTTGTCGCGGCCGGGGTCGCGGTGGCGGTAGCCGGAGCGGTTTTGACCTGCTTGGCTTTGGGCTTGGCGGGCGCTTTGCTCTCGGTTGGCATCACTTCCGGTTTGGCCGTGGCCGTGGCTGTGGTGGCCGGGGCAGTCGCCACTGGTGCGTTTGGCGCTGCGGCCACCTGCGCGGTGGCCGCCGGTTTGCTGGCTTCGACCGGCTTGGCTGGGCTGCTGGCAGTGCCTTGCGCGAAGACGGCGGTACCGAAAGTGGTGGCAACGGCGATGGCGATGATGTTCTTGAACATGATGATCTCCTTGAGTTGATTGGGGTTTGCTCGGCCGCCCCGGTGATCTCTGATGTTTTCGTGCGGCCTTGCAGGAATCAACGCGGCGAGTCGCCAACGCGATGTCATCAGTTGAGTAACGGGCTGTAACGCGCGATGACCCGGTGTTGCTCTACGCTTGTTTCGTCCTGCCAAGCATCGCCTTGAGCGTTGCCAGGCGCTCGGCATTGGCGGCCTTGTCCGGCATGGCTGACGCCTTGCCACCGGAGAAGCGCAGGTCTGCGCTGCCCATTTCGGCAATGAAACGCGAGGCCTCACAGGGGATCGTTTCCCGGCCCTGCTGGCGTTTTTCGGAGTAGCTGAGGTGCAGCGAACGCTGTGCCCGAGTGATCCCGACGTACATCAGGCGGCGCTCTTCCTCGAGGCGGTCTGCCGCCTGCGCTTCACGGTGAGGGAGGACTCCTTCTTCGACGCCGATCAGAAAGACATGTTTGAACTCCAGTCCCTTGGCGGCATGCAGGGTCGACAACCGGACGGCATCTACGGTTGTTTCGCTGCGCTCGAGCATGTTGATCAGAGCGATGTCCTGAGTCAGGTCGATCAAGGTTTTTTCCTCCTCGTCGCCCTTGCGGCTCAACCAGCCGCAGAACTCGCCGACGTTGTCCCATTTGACCCGGGCGACGCGGGTTTCATCCTGTTCGTTCAACCAGTCCTCGTAGGCGACTGCAGCCAAGAGGTCGGCAATAACCGGCGCTGCCGGCTCCCGGCCGGCGCGGATCTGCATGCGCTGGATGAACTCGCAGAAATCGAGCAGGGGAGAGAGCTGGCGGGCCTGAATCCGCTGGGCGAAACCCTGTTCGCCAGCCGCAGCAAATAGGGACACGTGACGCTCGCCGGCATAGTTGCCGAGTGCCTGGAGCGTGCTGCCACCAACACCGCGCCGCGGTGTGCTGACTGCGCGAATGAACGCCGGATCGTCGTTCGCATTGGCCAGCAGGCGCAGGTAGGACATGATGTCCTTGATCTCCGTGCGCTCGAAGAAGGACTGGCCACCGGAGATCTGATAGGGAATGCGCTGGTTACGCAGGAACTGTTCGACGGCGCGCGCCTGGAAGTTGCCGCGGTACAGGATTGCGTAGTCGCTGAAGCAGCCCTGATGCTCAAAACGGTGGGCCTGCAACTTCATGACCACCGACTCCGCTTCCTTGTCCTTGTCGGGGCAGGCGCTTACGGTGATCGGGTCACCGTGCCCGAGGTCTGACCATAGTCTCTTGTCGAACAGCTTGTCGTTGTGCGCGATCAGGGTGTTGGCCGCTTTGAGAATGCGCACCGTCGAACGGTAGTTCTGCTCAAGCTTGATCAGTTTGAGGTTTGGATAGTCGCGTGGCAGACCACGCAGGTTGGCCATGTCCGCCCCTCGCCAGCCATAGATGGCCTGGTCATCGTCGCCGACCGCGGTGAACGCGGCGCGTGTGCCGCTCAGCAGTCTGAGGAGGGCGTACTGGCCAGCATTGGTATCCTGGTATTCATCGATCAGCAGATAGCGCAGGCGGTCTTGCCACCTCTCGCGTACCGCCTGCTGGCTTTCGAAGAGCGCTACGGGAATTGCGATCAGATCATCAAAATCGACCGCCTGATACGCCCGTAGAGTTGCTGCATAGTTCGCGAACACCTTCGCGGCGAGCGTCTCGCTGTCATTGCTGGCGCCCTTGTGCGCCTCGTCGGGCGAGACAAGAGCACTCTTCCAGTTCGAGATCAGCCACTGCAGCTTCTTGACCGCCGTCTTGTCCACGCTGCCGGCGAGTTCGGCAAGGATGCCGAAACAGTCCGCTGAGTCGAGAATCGAGAAGCTTGGCTTATAACCCATGGCCGCCGCTTCTTCGCGCAAGATTCGCACGCCGAGCGAGTGAAAGGTGGAAATCGTCAGACCGGCGGCCGGCCGACCAGCCAGCAGCTTGCCAACCCTTTCCTGCATCTCCCGTGCCGCCCTGTTGGTAAAGGTGATGGCCGCGATATTGCTCGGGCTCAGGCCGCAGGACCCGATCAGGTAGGCGATCTTCTCGGTGATCACCCGTGTCTTGCCCGAGCCGGCACCGGCCAGGACCAGCAGCGGACCATCGAGGTATCGGATCGCTTCGCGTTGCTGAAGGTTGAGAACGGACATCTCGGCGGGGGGGCTGAATCGGGCCGCGATTCTAGCACACGGTCGCTGTCCGGCGCGCCCGGCGCCCGGCGTCTGGGTCGGGCGCCGATCTCGCGGCAGATCGTGCGCTTCCCCAGTTTGTCTTGGCACGGCAGGCGCCTGCACCGCGATCGGGAGCGGGTGGTCATCAGCCGTTGTTTGGGAGCAAACGGCATTCATCAACTCTATGGAACCGTGGCGGCGTGCTCCGGTATCCTACCTGCACGTCTGCGTCATCTGGGGGGTGCGCCGCGGCCAAGAAAGAAGGGTTCCCAGACGTTGCTCGTTTCGGACGTGCTTGTACATCAGGAGGGAAAGCATGAAACCTGCTCTGCTCGCTGCCTTCGCGGTTTCCGTCATGGCCGGCACCGGATTCATTCTGTTGCACGAGCGGCCCGTTGCCGACGCGCATGCCGAGAACGCCCCGGCGGTTGCTGTTGCCGCTTCGGCACAAACGCTCCCCGAAGCGTCGGTCGTTGACCAGGATGCGCCCTACCACGAGGCATGTGCACGTGAGGGTTTGAACGAGTCCGAGTGCATCGGGCGGCTGATCTGGTTCAAGGCGACGGCCGGCAACGACCGCTTTCATACCTATACTTTCCAGCAACGGATTGGTGTTCTCGTGGACTGGTTCCGCGTTTTGCGCGCTGATCAGCGGCAGGATCGTTTCTGGGCCTGGGGCATCATCAATGATCCGGCCTGCTGCAAGCCGGGCGATCCCGATTGCCCGGCGAAGTCGCCAGAGGAAACCTATGGTTTCGACTGGTGCCCGGGCGACGACGTGCTGCTTCGCTACGTCGGCAAGAGCGGTTACGTGGACCCGGCCTGTGGTTTGAAGGATGCACCACTTGACGTCGACGACCCGCACAGCCAGGGCGGCAAGAGCGACCAGCGCCACTCGGCCTGTGACCTAAAATTCGGCACCTCGACCGGCGCACTCGGAATCCGCAAGTTCCCCAACCCGCGTTTTGACGCAGCCAGGTGGCAACAGGTCAACGGCAGTCTGGCTGACTGGAGCGGCTACAGCCGCCCGCTGGCTGCCAGCACAGGGATCGAATCAGACCAGAGGGTGAGCAGGCTGGCCGATGCCTCGGTGGAACCCCCGTTTCTGATCGGTACTTCCTGCGGCTCCTGCCATATCGCTTTCGATCCGCTCAACCCGCCAGCCGATCCGGCGCGCCCGAAATGGGAGAACATCAAGGGACTGGTCGGCAACCAATACACGCGGATGTCGGAACTGCTGGGCTCGGGAATGCCGATCAGCAGCCTGGAGTACCAGATGTTTGCCCACGCTCGCCCGGGAGTGACCGACACCTCGGCGATCTCGCATGACCAGATCAACAACCCGGGGACGATCAACGCCTTGATCAACGTTGCGCAGCGTCCGGTCTTCAAGGGCGAGAGCGTGACCAAGTGGCGCAAGACCGCTTCCTGTGGTGATGAAAAGGACGACGACAAGTGTTGGTGCGAGCCCGGTCGCAACGGCAAATGCTGGCAGAAGAGCACGCGGGATGACGATACGACGCTGGTCAATCTCGGCGGTCAGAAGGTCGTCCTGCCCGGAGTTCACCATATCCTGAAAGGCGGCGAGGATTCGATTGGTGCACTCGAAGCGATTCAGCGTGTCTATTTCAACATCGGTTCGTGCTCCGAACAGTGCTGGGTCAACCACTTCTCCGACATGCGGCAGGTCGATCCCGAGCAGCGCGGCTTCGGGCAGACGCCGTTCAATATCGGCCAATGCCGACGCGATTGCCCGAACTTCCGGGCGATCGAGGATCGTCTGCAGAATCTGCTCGATTTTTTCGCCTCGGCCGAATCGGACCAGACCGACCTGCAGGTCGCCCGCGCCAACGCCCGCAAGACCGTCGATCCGGCCGCCGGCTACGCGCGCGCCGATCTCGTCGCCGACCTGGAGAAGGAGTTCGGCAAGGGTGCCGTCGGTCGCGGGCAGGTCGTTTTCGCCGAGAACTGTGCACGGTGCCATTCGAGCATCCCGGAGAGCGCGGGGGGGCCGTTCAGGAATCGAGACTTTGCTGTCGTCAACGAGCAGCATCCGCGCAAGCTGCGGGCCGATTTTCTGGGCAACGACCAGCCGACAGCGGTGACCGAGGTCGGTACCTTCCGCTGTCGGGCCCTGCATTCGAACCACAAGGCCGGGCATTTGTACATGGAGTACGCTTCCGATACGCTGCGCCGGCAGCCCATGGTCGCCGACATCCCCGAGCGCAACGAACTCAAGGACGGTGGTCGTGGCTATTACCGCAACATCTCGCTGGTCAATGTCTGGGCAACGGCTCCGTTCATGCATAACAATGCCATCGGACCCGAAATCTGTGGCAAACCGGCCAATCAGGCGAACGACTTCCACCGCGCCCGCTACGTCGACGCCAGCGGCAAGCTGCTCGCCCGGCAACCCGATTGCCTGCGCTACGATCCGAGTGTCGAAGGTCGTTTCGAACTCTACAAGCGCTCGATGTTCGAGCTTCTCAATCCGCCGGAACGCGGGGTCAAGCGGACCTTGACCAATGCCGACCTGCTGATCGACGTCGGCCTGCGTCCGGTAGACGGCAAGTCCGAACAAGCCCTCCTCGGCGTCGGCCAGGTCAGGATTCCGGCCGGGACGAGTGCCGGTTTTCTCAACGGGCTTGCGCACAAGCAGTTGATTGGCGACCTTTTCCTCGCCAAGCGTGATCCGGCGAAACTCGAGGCCGCCGGCAGGAAGGAGCAGGTGCCGGCCTTGCAGGCGATGGCTGACGAGATCCTCAAGAACCCGACGCGTTTCGTCGACATCCTGCGCGAGCGGCGCGATTTCATCAGCGCCAACTATCAGACCTGTACACAAGAAATCGAGAACGAGGGCCATCGCTTCGGCGAGGACCTCTCAATGGCGGACAAGAAGGCACTCACCGCCTTCCTTGCGACGCTCTAGGAAACGGGAGGGTGACCCAGATGAGAACGCGCTTCACCGCACTTCTGCACGCCGGCCTGATTGCTCTCGCCACCTTCTCACTGGCCTCGTGTGGCAAGCCGGAGCCGCCGCGCATTGCTTTCGCGCCGTACGACAAGAGTCACCAATCGAAAATGGACCTGGCGCAGGTGGATTACAAGTATCCGATCGCCGCCGTCGAACTGGCGAAAGTCACTCCGGATTACCTTGCCACGCTGGACCAGGAGCAACTCGACCAGATCTACGCTCGTCTGACGGCCGGTCCGATTCCCGACGGTGCCTTCGATGGCCGCATTCTTCTGCCGCGTGGCGGCAGCGGCAAGTTCCGGCTGTCCGAGATCGTTGGCGGTTTTGCCGGTACGGCGCTGCATCTCAAGGGGTTGGTGGTCGAGGATGTGGGCGAGACCCTTTGGCGTGGCAAAGTATTCTTTCGTGACGAACGGGTGCTGCGCAACCGCATCGAGGACTTGTCGCTGTTGAAAAAGGCTGGTCTGGTCGACGGTGATCCGAAAAAGATGAGCTATGGCGGCAAGGAGACCTGGCTGCTGTTCCCGGCCAAGTTGTATTGTGGGCAGAGCCTGCTCGATGCACGCCGCGAATCGATCATCATCGACTATTTCTTCAGCGATGAGATTCCCGGTTATCAGGAGAAGCCGGATTATCTTGCCGGCCGCCGAGGTCTGCGCGTGCGCGACGAAATCCGCATGATCCGGCCGGGCCTCTATCTCGGGCGGGCTTATCTCGACCGTGGTTTCGCGCTCAACTTCACGCTTTACGACAAGGCCACCGACGACAAGGCGCGCGACGATTTTGTCAGGACCGGCATGGTGCAGGAAGATTGCTGGCCGGGAACGCAGGTGCGCGCCGTCGTCGCGGCGAAATCCTGAGCGCCGCGACGATCGTGGAAGCGCTTGATGAGTGCGCGTCGAAGCAAGCGATGGCGAGCGCCGCTGGCGGTGCTCGCGTCGACCTTGGTGGGTCTCGCCGGAGGGGTGGGGGGGCTGTCCGGGGCCAGGGCGGCTGAAGTGTCCGTGCCGCAGCCGGTCGTTGACCCGTCGGCACCCGGCGAAAATCTGCCTGGCCGGGGGCGTTCGCTGTTCGATCAGTTGTTTGCCGTCAAGCGGGGCAACGCGGCGGCAATCGATCTCCCGTTCCCTTTCGCTGCGCTGCTGGCGCGTCTCGATGCGCAACTGCAGGGCGACCCGGCAAGCCCGCTGCCGCCTGCCAAGCGTGTGCTGATTCCGCTCGGACGATCGTTGCAGAGAACGGCCGCGGCGCCCGACTACTTCGTTTTTCCGCGTGTCGTTGTCGCCGTCGACAGCCCGCCAGCGTCGGGCACGGCGCCATTGCTCAAGGATCGGCTGTACCTCGGCTATCAGGAAAGATCGGCCGTCCTCGAAGTGATCAGCTACAACGAGGAGGCTGGCCGTTTCGAATTCCAGTTGGTGAAGGACTACCGCGCTGGCGGCAAGCCACGTGTCTTTTACGCCAACCGGATGCTTTGCTTTGCCTGTCACCAGAACGGCTCGCCGATTTTTGCCCGTGCACTGTGGGACGAGACCAACGCCAACCCGCGCGTGGCGGCCCAGTTGCTGGCCACCGGCCGCAACTTCTACGGCATCGAGGTCAGGCGCGGAGTCGATGTCCCCTACACCATCGATAATGCGACCGAACGCGCCAATGGCCTAGCGCTGACCCAGCGGGTGTGGCGTGAAGGCTGTGGTTCCACGGATGCCACGGCGCAGCGTTGCCGCGCCGGCTTGTTCGCGGCCGCTCTGCGCCATGCGCTGTCGGGTGGGCAAAGCTGGACGGCGGATCCGGCTTTCGCCGAGGCGGTCAGCCGGCCGCTGCGCGCCGAAGCGCAGCGTCGCTGGCCGGCTGGCCTGGCGGTTGGCAATCCGGACCTGCCGAACCGCAACCCGCTGCATGGTGACACCCCGTGGCCGGTCGAGCGTGCCGGGCGCATTGCCATGTCGCACATCGACGCCAGCTTCGACCCGTTGCTGCCGCGCAAGGCGCGCGAGATCTGGCGAGCCGAAGCGCCGGATGCCCTGCGGCCGCTGATCAGTGGTCTGGCGGAGTTCGTCGCGGCTCCTGATCAGCAACGTCTGGTCGCCTGGCTGGCGCGCTCGGGCCGGGCGGCAACCAGCGAAACAAGGCTGCCCTGCCGGATCGAAGAGAACACCAGCGCCTCGCGCTGGTCGCTGCATTGTACGGCTGCGGGCGGGGCGACGCTCGAAAGCATCCTGACCGTGCGTGCCGGGCGGCCGGCCACCGGACACCTGACGCGCCTGACGCTGCCCGGCGGAACGGCGCTCAATGGAGTCGAGCTGAACGTGGAGGCTGCCGTGCGGTCGGCGCGTGCGACCGGCGCGCGGCGCATGACGCTGCGACCACATGCCACGGTGCCGGGCAGTCAGGAGTTACGCACCGCCGCCGGTGACGCGATCATCGCGCTCGAGCTCGAACGAGCGGCGGGCAGCCAGGTCGGTGCGCTGACACTGCGTCTGCGCCGTGATTTCGCCATCGTGCAGCAGGCCATCGACCGGCTGGTCGCCAGTCAGGCCGCCACAAGCCTTTTCGGCCCGTCGCCCTTGCCGCGGCAGAAGCTGTTCGCCGCACTGTTTGCCGAACTCGGCGCGCCGCTTCCCCCTCCCTGCTGCCAGGCGGCAGAAGCCTTGCCGCCGCCACAACTGGAAGTGCCGGCGGTCGCCCCGGGGACGCTGCAGACAACGACTGTGGCAACCGATGGCAGCGATGCTGCAGCCCGCCGCTTCCAACCCTACTGCGCGGCTTGCCACCTGAGCGCCGAGACGTTTCCGCCCAACTTCCTGCAGGGCACTCCCGATCAGGTGGCGAGCAAACTGCGTCACTGCGCGCCGCGTCTGTACGTGCGCTTGGCGATGGCCGACGAAGCACCGGAACGCCGAACGAAAACTCCGATGCCGCCGGAGAGTCTGTTGCCGGCTTTCGGCACCGACTCCCGGCACTGGCGCGACAGCCCGGAGCGCGGCGCGCTGCTGGCGCAGGTCGCCGAATGGCTGCGTGCCGAAACCGGTCAGGCGCCGCAACTTGAGCGACTGCTGGCGGCGGGCTACGAGGCACTGCGCCCTTGCCTGCCGGTCCAGTGAAGGGCATCGAACGAGATTACAACAGCAAGCGGAGAGCGAACGATGAACGACGACCAGACCCTGCCGGCCGACAACCCGTGGAAACGGCGTTTCCTGATTCTCTTCGTGGTCACCGTGCTCATCCCGACCCTGGTCGCCCTGTGGCTGCTGCGCCGCTTCGGGGAAGACGTGCCGGTCGACTACGACAGCCCGGTCGAGCACTTCAAGTACGGATCGACCGGCGGCGAACACGAAATGGGCTTCCCGTACTGGATCTGGCGTGCGCTTCCCGAGGTCTGCCCGCAATACCTGCCGGGCAAGGGTTACCAGTCGCTCGGCATGATCTTCGAGAAGAATCCGGACGGCAGCGACAAGGACGTGCCGATCGGTACCTCGCGGCGGCGTTACCAGGGAATCGACCGCGTCTTCGTCAATTGCGCGGTTTGCCACACGAGTACCGTGCGCACCGCCCCTGACCAGTTGCCGCAGATCGTTCTCGGCATGCCGGCTGCAACCTTCAACATGAAAGGTTTCGAGAAATTCTTCTTTCGGTGTGCCGCCGATCCGAAGTTCTCGAAGGAGTACCTCCTGCCCGAGATCGAGCGCCAGGGTGGACGGCTCGACCTGCTCGACCGTCTGCTCGTCTATCCGGTGGCGATTGCCATCATGCGCGATCGTGTCCTGGCGCTGGCCGGGCGTTTCGACTGGGTCTTCAAGCAGCACGAGTGGGGTCCGGGCCGTGTAGACACCTTCAACTCGGCGAAAGTGATCTTCAACTTCCCGATGTCTCACCTCGATCCAAAGGAATTCGATGCGCCGGCCGACTTTCCCTCGCTCTGGCGACAGCGCCAGCGGAAGGAGCCGCACGAAATGCAACTGCACTGGGATGGCAACAACACCACCGTCGAGGAGCGCAACAAGAGCGCCGCCTTCGGCACCGGGACGACGCCGCCGACCATCGACATCGCGCGCATCCGGCGTGTCGAGGACTGGATCATGGATGTAACGCCGCCCGCGTTCAGCCGCTTCTTTCCGGTCGACCAGGCGCTGGCGGCACGTGGTGCGCCACTTTACAAGGAGTACTGCGCGGCTTGCCACGGCGCTTCGGGCAGCGATTTCAGCGGTGAGTACGTCGGCCAGGTGACGCCGCTGGCGGCGATCGGTACCGACCGTCGCCGGCTCGATTCCTATACGTACACCCTGGCGGTCAATCAGGCGACCCTCTATGCGGGTTACCCGTGGCGCTTCACCCATTTCCGCAAGACGCACGGCTATGCCAACATGCCGCTCGACGGTCTCTGGCTGCGCGCCCCCTACCTGCACAACGGATCGGTTCCCAGCCTGCGCGATCTGCTTGAACCGGCGACCAGACGCCCGGCGGTCTTCTATCGCGGCAATGACGTTTATGACCCGCTCAGGGTCGGCTTCGTTTCCGACCAGCCACAGGCCGGCGGACGCCAGTTCTTCCGTCTGGATACCGCACTTCCCGGCAACAGTAACGCGGGCCATGAGGGCAAGGCATACGGCACCGAGCTGTCCGCCGCCGACAAGAACGCGCTGGTCGAATTCCTGAAAACCTTCTGAGGATGTCACGATGATTAGCTGCGCCTGCAAGCCCTGGGTCAAAGGCCTCGTCTTCTTCGCCGTCGTCGTCGGCATTCTCGGTGCGATGATCGGCTATGACCGCGGTTTCCGCGAACATTCGCAGCCCGCCTGGACAAGCGCCACGCCGGAGATGCGCTTCAAATACGGATCGATCGGTGCCGAGCACGACGCCGGCGTGCCATACTGGATTTTCTATGTTCTGCCGCGCATTTTCCCCGACAAGCTGCTCCAGGACGGCAAGGTCGCCCCGGGTGGTTACGCCGCGCTCGGCGTGCCGTGGGAGCAGGGTCAGGAGTTGCCGGTCGGGTTCACCAAGAAGACGATCGGTTTCCCCCGTGTCGCCAACAATTGCGCCGTCTGCCACACCACAAGCTATCGCGTCTCGGCTGAAACCAACCCGGTCCTCGTCGTTGGCGGCCCGGCGCACACCACCAACGTCGAGGCATTTTTCCGCTACCTGATCGATTGCGCCAAGGATCCGCGCTTCAACGCCGACATCCTGATGGCCGAGATCAACCGCGTCACCGAGCTCGACCCGATCGACAAACTGCTCTACCGCTTCTTCATCATCCCGATCACCAGGCAGCGCCTGCTCGAACGCGAAGCGCAGTTCGCCTGGATCTACCGCCCCGATTTTCCCGACTGGGGCCGCGGGCGAGACGACGCGATGAATCTGACCAAGTACTTCATGATCCGCGCGCCGATGGACGACACCTTCGGCCCGACCGACATGCCTTCGGTGTGGAATCTGAAGAAATACGACTGGGCCAGGGGACACCGGATGAACTATGCGGGCGACAGCAACGATGCCTACTCGGTGATCATGGACTCGGCGCTCGGCCTGCTCGGCGCGGCGCCGGCGAACAAGGAGGATTTTCTTGGCCAGGTGAAATGGCTGCACACTTATCTGACGCAGCTACCCGCGCCACCCTATCCCTTTCCCATCGACCGCGCCAGAGCCGATGCCGGCAAGCCGCTTTTCGCCGCCCACTGCGCACGCTGCCACGCCAGCGAACTGACCGGCCGGCCGTTGCCGCTCGCCGAAATCGGCACCGACCGCGGCCGCCTCGACTCCTGGAACAAAGGCGCTGCGATCAAGGCCAACCAGGTGGTCAGGGAGATGGGGCTCGACCGTCGCGGCCTGGTCGAGGAAGACCTGCAAGGCTACGTCGCTGCCTTCCTCGATGGCATCTGGCTGAAAGCGCCCTACCTGCATAATGGCTCGGTACCGACGCTGCGTGATCTGCTCGAGCCGGTGGCCAATCGCCCCCGGGTTTTCTGGCGCGGCTACGACGTTTACGACCAGAAGAAGGGCGGTTTCGTCAACGACACGCCGGAGGCGAAGCGCGTCGGCACGCGGCTCGATACCGGCAGCCGCGGTGGCGGCAACCAGGGACACGAATTCGGCACGGGGTTGTCGGCGTTGGAGAAGGAAGCCTTGGTCGAGTATCTGAAGACCTTGTGAGGAAACACGTCTCGTCGCCAGTTCCTCCGGAGGTGAGCGGACCAAACGCAAGCGTCCAGCCTGAGCTTCCCTCGGTTTTTCGTTTTCCAGGAAGCGAGTTTCACGCCACCCACTTTCCCTGACCTTGCGTGCCGATCCACGGCGCCGGCTGCCGCGCGGCTTCGGAGCGTGGCGAGGCGAAAGCCTGGTGGCGAGGCCCGATCATCGAAGCCTCGACGTCGGAGTCCGGAGGGACGGCGTCGTGCCGTGGAGCCGGAAAGTCGGATCTCGACGCTACCCGGTCGTCGCCAGGAGCTACGACCTCGTAGTTCCGAGGCACGATGATCGACCTTCCCGACCACGAAACCGGAGTTCGCCGGAATGGCGTCGTGCTTCGCAAAGATGAAATCGGAGCTCGATGCGACGACTTCGTGGTAGAGGAAGCATGAAGTCGTCGTTCCGATGGTCGATGATCGACCTTGCGAACCACGACCTGCGGGGGCAACGCGACGACTTGCCGCCGCGGGAGGACGCAGGATCCCCGTCCGACTCCCGATCGGGGGGCAGACGCACTTCGGGCGTGTCGAGCCACGGCTGCGGGCCGATCAGTTTGCCTTGGCTCCAGGGTTTCCCGGTGCTGGATGGCTTTCATGACAGACTCCTTCGTCGTTGATTGGAGTCTGATTGTCCAGCGGAACAACGAAGGGCAGCCCTCGGAGCGGATGGCGGGTGCGTACAACCGGCCGGGAGCAGACATTCGGGCTGTTAGTGCAACATGCTTTCTGTAAATTTCCTTCGAGCTGGAAAGGCGTTGCCGAGTTGCCCGCAGCGATGAGGGCGCGTAGCGCCCGAAGAGCGGAGGGCGGCTCGGCAACGCGGCGCGAAGCCAGCCGGCCTGTATCCC
>NZ_JAEUOL010000096.1 GCF_016789985.1 Accumulibacter sp. | reverse complement strand
CGGCTCTCCTCCATGGCCTCTACACCCTATTCGCCATGCTCGAAACCCTCAAAAACCACTCCACCGACGAGCTTCAACGCTTCGCCCAGCTCGCCAACAACCTGGCCCCAGACCCCTCTTGCGTTGTGTAGATACTCATGCTTCGGGAGCATGGGGATAGCTGCGGGAAGTGCCGATCTCGTTCTTGCCGTCGTGGAAGAGATTGACGTTGCGCGTGATGCCCCTCGAGGTATCGGCCATCGACTCCCATCCGGCCGGCCTTGACCCGCTCGGGCACGCCGCCCAGGGTTTCGAGCAGAACGTTGCCAGGGCAGCGGCTGACCGACAGCCAGATGCCGGCGCTGATCCGTGCCCGCCCTGCCGAACCCAAGGGTGCCTGCGGCAGAGTCCGGGCAGGGTGCGGGAACTGTGCGGGCTGGCGGCTTTCCAGCCGGCAAGGGCCAGTCTGCGAGCCACACCTTCCAGGACCAGCTCCGGGACTACGGCATGACCGGCTCGATGAGCCGCAAGGGCCACTGCCGGGAAAACGAGCGAAGCGCCGTTTTGCGAGCCGTCAGAATGGGCAATAACGAACAGTTCCCAGGCGGTACGCTGGTCGAACGGGCAGTCCGGTGCGGCTTGCGCGTTCGACTACGACAGGAGCGGCACGATCGAACCACGAGGTGGCGAACGACGCACACCGGACGCCAGTCGCAGACGTCGGTGCAGCCGTGCTCGTCACATCACTCACCGGTGGCCGATGCCAACAATCTGCGTTACTCGCCATCAGAGCACCTGATTGAGCAGGCGATCGGCGCGCGTACGGGCGAGGCGCTTGACGATGCGGCGCACCGGCTCGGGATAGCTCTCGAAGGAATCGAGCGATCGATGATGATCGAGGCGCCGGGCATGCGCCCGGATACGTTCCACCTCGGCCCGATGCTGGGCGACCAGGCTGCCCTGTGGATCATGGATCAACAGGCCGTTTTCCAGGTCCAGGCGCCAGGCGCGCGGATTCAGGTTGCTCCCCGTGAGCAGCGCGTAGTCGTCGTCCACCAGCAGGCCCTTGAGGTGGAAACTGTGATTCTCGTGGCGCCAGAGATACAGTTCGAGCAGGCCACCGTCGACCGCCGCCTGGTGGGTCTTGCAGAAACGCCGCAGGTTTGCTTCATAGAGATAGGGGAGCGCGCCGATGCTGGTGAACGGCTGCTCGGGCGGTATGTAGAAATCGTTGGCGATCTTGTCGCCGACGATGATCGTCACCCGGCAGTGTTGCCTGATTTTTTCCTCGACCGCCCGGCGGACGGGGCCGGGAAGGTTGAAATAGGGCGTGAATAGCAGCAGTTCCCGCTGCGCGCGCCGGATCAGTTGCAGGACGACGCGATTGAGTTCGTTGTCGCGTGCCCCGAAGCCAAGAAGGGGGGTGATTGTCACCTCGCCCTGGCCAGCCGCCTCGGCCAGCACAGTGTAGCGGCTTTTCACCAGCACCCGGCGAAATCTGATGATGGCGCCGCGCAGCGAGCGGGTTTTCGGTCGCGGCTCGCCATCCAGCGGACAGACGGCCGGATTGCCGCGCAGGACGCTGCTCATCAGCGCGGCCATGCTGTCTGCCAGCGCTCGGCTTTCGATCAGGTGATAGCGATCGAGCCGGTAGCGTTCGGCCCGCTGCAGGTAGACATCGTTGAGGCTGGCGCCGCTGTATAGGACCTTGTCGTCGATGACGAAGCCCTTGAGGTGCATCACACCCATCCACTCGCGGATCTGCACGGGAACGCCGAAGATCGGGACGCCCGACCCCAGGCGCTGCGCCATGGCACGGTACAAGGCGGCATTGCCGGCACTTGCCTCCTTGCCGATCAACCCGCGCTGAGCACGGTGCCAATCGACGAAGACGGCAATCTGCAGTTCCGGACGAGCGGCCTTGGCCGCGTAGAGGGCTTCGAGCACCTCGCGGCCACTCTCGTCATCCTGCAGGTAGAGGGCCGTCAGCAGGATCCGGTGCCGGGCCTGTGCCATGAGGTCAAGCAGCCTTATCCGGAAATCCACCGGGCTGGCCAGGGTGTGTACGCCGCTTGCCGCCACGGCGATGCCGCGGCAGCCGGCCAGAGGCGTCACCGGCTTGCGACGACCCCGCAGCCGCTGCATGGCGGCGACCAGGGTGGAGGACACGGCAAGTTGCACGGGGTCTCGCCTACGGGGTGACGGCCTGCTGCCCACTGCGGCGGGCGGTGGCCGATTGCGGCAAGGTCTGGCCGCTGTTGCGGGCCGGGACGGGCGAGGCGGCCGGCGGTTTCGCGACCACGCCGACAGAACGCGCAATGGTGCCCGGCAGCCCGTTCGGCGCGCGGACGATGACTCCGGCGCCGCTGCCTTGCCCTGGCCCGGCTAGCGCTCGCGTTTGCTGCGTTGCCCGGTGTCGGGCGCCAGGAACATGCCGATGCCCAGCAGGATCAGCAGCACAGGCCACCAGGTGCCGAGCAGACGGACAAAGTCCACCTGCAGCCAACCCAGATTGCTTGCCAGAGCCAATACGCCGATCAGAATCAGTGCGCTGGCGCCGAGATTTCCTTTCATCGTCCTTCCTCCCGAGTCTGCCCGACAGCGGCAGCGCGCCGGCGACCCGCTCCGACTCCCGGCAACACGCCTGACGCCGATCAGGGCACATAAAGATCGAGGAAACTGCTCACGGCCAGATCCCCGAGTTGAAAGACGTCGCGCGACGCTGCTTCTATCTTCTGTTGCTGATCAGGCGAGAAGCGACCTGCCAGATGGGCGGTGAATTTATCGAGCAGCACCGGAATTCCCTCGGCACGCCGTCGGCAGTGACCGAGCGGGTACTCGACAACGATTTCCTGCGTCCGGCTACCATCCGTGAAGAATATCTGCATGGCGTTGGCGATCGAGCGCTTACACGGGTCCAGATAATCGGTCGAGAACCTGGGTTCCTCGCTGACCTGCATCTTCGTTCGCAGAACATCGATGCGCGGGTCTGCCGCCGCTTCGTCCTCGTAGTCCTCGGCGGTCAGGTTGCCCTTCAGCAAGCCAACGGCGACCATGTACTGCAGGCAGTGGTCCCGGTCGGCGGGATTATGCAGGGGCCCCTTCTTGTCGATGATGCGCATTGCCGATTCGTGGGTGCGGATCACCACCCGGTCGATCGTCTCAAGCCGCCCGGCCACCTGCGGGTGCAGCTTCAAGGCGCACTCGACGGCCGTCTGGGCGTGGAACTCGGCCGGGAAACTGATCTTGAACAGAACGTTCTCCATTACGTAGCTGCCATAAGGGCGCGGCAGGCGGAATTGCCGTCCTTTGAACAGCACATCGTAGAAGCCCCAGGTCGGCGCGCTCAACACCGACGGATAACCCATCTCGCCCTTCATCGAAATGAGCGCCAGGAGCACGCCGCGCGCTGTCGCGTCACCGGCCGCCCATGACTTGCGCGAACCGGTGTTTGGCGCGTGCCGATAGGTACGCAGCGGCTGACCGTCGACGAAGGCTTGCGAGACGGCGTTGATGACTTGCTCGCGATCGCCACCCATCAGCCAGGTGCAGACCGCCGCACTCGCCACCTTGACCAGCACCACGTGATCCAGGCCAACACGATTGAAGCTGTTTTCGAGCGCCAGAATGCCCTGAATCTCGTAGGCCTTGATCATCGCTTCGAGCACCAGGCGCATCGGCAAGGCTTCCTGCCCTTTGGCCACCCGGCTGCGCGACAGCCAGTCGGCAGTCGCCAGGATGCCGCCCAGATTGTCCGACGGATGTCCCCACTCAGCGGCCAGCCAGGTGTCGTTGAAGTCCAGCCAGCGAATCATGGCGCCGATGTTGAAGGCCGCCTGTACCGGGTCGAGTTCGAAGCCGGTACCCGGAACCCTGGCGCCGTGGGGTACGACGGTGCCCGGAACGAGCGGTCCGAGCAGCTTGCTGCAGGCCGGATAGGCCAGTGCTTCGAGGCCACAACCCAGCGCGTCGATCAGGCAGTAGCGAGCGGTTTCGACGGCCGCCCGCGAGCCGATGCTGAAATTCAGCACGTAGTCGGCGATATCGGCCAGCACTTGGTCGGGATGGCCACGTGTGGCGGGTATGCGTGTCGTCATCCGGCTACCTGGTGGCCCTCGTGCGGCAAGCGCTCAGGCGCGCTGAGCGAGCGGGACAAATTCCTGAACCTCCGGCCCGGTGTAGTTGGCCGACGGGCGGATGAGCCTGCCGTCGATGCGTTGCTCGATGACATGGGCCGCCCAGCCGCTGGTCCGGGCAATCACGAACAGCGGCGTAAACATCGATGTCGGCACAGCCAGCATGTGGTAAACCACGGCCGAAAACCAGTCAACATTGGGAAACATGCGTTTCTGCTCCCACATCACCGACTCGATGCGGCTGGCCACGTCGAACAGCATCAGGTTGTCGCCATCGATGCACAACTGCTGGGCAACGGCGCGGATCACCTTGTGACGCGGGTCGGCGATCGTATACAGCGGGTGGCCGAAGCCGATGATGATTTCCCTGTTGTCCAGCCGACGCCTGATGTCCTGCTCGGCATGCCGGGCGTCGTTGTAGCGGCTTTGAATCTCGAACGCCACCTCGTTGGCGCCGCCGTGCAGGCGGCCGCTGAGTGCGCCGATGGCGCCACTGATCGCCGCATAGAGGTCGGCCCCGGTACCGGTGATGGTGCGTGCGGTGAAGGTCGAAGCGTTGAACTCGTGTTCGGCGTAGAGCACCAGCGACTTGTCGAGGCTGCCCGCACGCAGCGCCGTCGGTGCCTTGCCACGCAGGAGATGCAGGAAGTGCGCGGCAATCGAGTCGTCATCGGTCTCGGTGTCTATCCGACGACCGTTGTGCGACCAGTGATACCAATAGAGCAGCATCGACGCGAAGCTGGCAATCAGTCGATTGGCAATCTCGCGCGCCGCGCCCGGGTTATGGTCCTGCGCTTCGGGCAGGATCGTACCGAGTGCCGAGCAGCCGCTGCGCAGGACGTCCATCGGGTGTGACGAGGCCGGCAGGTTTTCGAGTACCGGCCGCAGCATCACCGGCAAGCCACGCAGCGTCTTCAGTTTCTTTTTGTACTGAGTGAGCTGGGTCAGGCTGGGCAAGCGCCCATAGAGCAACAGGTAGGCAACCTCCTCGAAAGTCCCATGTTCGGCCAGGGCAATGATGTCGTAACCGCGGTAATGCAGATCGTTACCGTTACGTCCAACCGAACAGATCGCCGTGTCACCCGCCACCACACCCGACAAGGCGACGGACTTCTTCACCCTGGGCAGATCACTTTCCAGCGCCTCGTCCATGCTGTCTCCCTCCTGGCTGAAACCTGCACCGCTGCCCAAATTCCGCAATCGGTGCGCGAGTATTCCCGAGTTTGGCAAGCCAGGTCAACTGGCCGCGCGGGGGAACTGCCGGTTGCGGGTCCACGGTCGCCGACCGGGTTGCGGTCTCCCTACTTGTCGGCTCTGATAACATCCCGTCCATCCTGCGCATGCAGGTGTACCGGCGGCTGGAAGGCAAGCAGGCAGGCGTGTTCATGGCCGATCAGGTACTTCGGCAGGGCGACGACTTCCACTTCGGCCACCCCGGCGTCGATCATGCCGAGGCGAACAGCCGCCTCACGCGACAGGTCGATCAGCCGACTGCGGTGTCCCATCCGGTCATTGATCCTGACCACCACGCAACGCGCCGACGGCACGCGGCGGACGGCCACCAGTGTGCCGAGAGGAAAGCGATTGCTCGCGGCCGAGATGATGTGGTGCTCATAGCTCTCACCGGAAGCGGTCTTGCGGCCGCCAAACGGCGCGCCGTAGAAGCTGGCTCTGCCG
>NZ_JAEUOL010000113.1 GCF_016789985.1 Accumulibacter sp. | reverse complement strand
CTGCAGGATTGTCTGTCGAGCGTCGAGCGCTGCCGCAAGCCGGTGCTGGCGGCAATTCAGGGAGCCTGCATCGGCGGCGCGGTCGATCTGGTGACCTGCTGCGACATGCGATACGTGGCGGCCGATGCACAGTTCTCGGTGCGCGAAATCGACGTCGGCATGACGGCCGATGTCGGAACCCTGCAACGCCTGCCCCGGCTGGTGCCCGACGGGATCGCACGCGAACTGGCCTACACCGGACGCAGCGTCGATGCTGCCGAGGCCAGGCAGATCGGACTGGCCAACCAGGTCTTCGCGACCCCCGAGGCGCTGCTGCAGGGGGTGCGCGCGATCGCCCGGACGATCGCCGGCAAGTCGCCGCTGGCCATTCGGGGGAGCAAGGAGATGTTGAACTACGGGCGCGATCATTCGGTGACCGACGGGCTGAACTATATCGCCACCTGGAATGCGGCGATGCTGATGTCGGCCGATCTCGAGGAATCGATGGCCGCCCTGCGCGAACGGCGTCCACCGCGCTTTCTCGACTGAGCCGCCGGCCGTGGGCACCTTCCTGCGACACGTCGAGCTGGCGGCCCCGTTGTTCGTCCTGGTGCTCGCCGGCTACCTGCTGATGCGCGCCTGCGGCTGGTCGAAAGCGATGTCGGAGAACCTGTCGCGCTTCGTCTTTTCGGTGGCCCTGCCGGCGTTGCTGTTCCGCCTGATGAGCGACCTTTCGCGCTTGCCGCCGGTGGACGCGCGCCTGCTGCTCGCCTTCTTCGGCGGCTGCCTGATCGTCTTCGTGATCGGCCGCCTGGTCGCCCGGCAGTTGTTCGCGCTCGATGGCGTCGGGCAGTCGGTTTTTGCACTCGGCGGGGTATTCTCGAACAATGTGCTGCTCGGTCTGCCGCTTGCCCGGGTGACGCTGGGCGACGCGGCGCTGCCGGCGGTGGCACTGGTGCTGGTGTTCAATGCGCTCATCCTGTGGACGCTGTTGACGGTGTCGGTCGAGTGGGCGCGGCATGGCAGCTTCTCGCTGCGCGGTTTTGCCAGGACGGCGCGCGGTGTGCTGAGCAATCCGGTCGTGGCCGGTATCCTGTCGGGCAGCTTGTTCGGCCTGAGCGGTCTGCCGTTGCCGGATTTCGTCGCGTTGCCGCTGGGCATGCTCGGCCAGGCGGCGGCACCGATGGCGCTGCTCGTGCTCGGCATGGGGCTGGCCGAATACGGGGTGCTGGGCGGCTGGAAAATCAGCCTCGCGATCAGTTTCCTCAAACTGCTCGTGCAGCCGCTGGTGGTCTGGCTGCTGGCCCGCCTGATCGGCCTGCCACCGCTCGAGACGCAGGTGGTCGTGCTGCTCGCCTCGCTGGCGGTGGGCGCCAACGTCTATCTGATGTCGCGCCAGTTTCAGACGCTTGAAGGGCCGGTGGCGAGCAGCCTGGTACTGACGACCGCTCTGGCAGCATTGTCGACGCCTCTGGCGCTGACCCTGAGCGGCGCTTGAGTCGGCTGCCGGCTCAGTCGTGGCGGCGGCTGCCGGCAATGGCGCGCAGAAACTCGTTGCGCAACTGTGGCGAGCCTGCAAACTCGCCGCTGAACGACTGGGTGATCACCCGCTCATCACCACGCCGATCTTCGCCGAGCAGCAGGCACAACTGTTCCGCCTCGACGACGCATGCCGCGCCGCGCGCCTTGCCGTATCGCATCAGCGCGTCGGCGATGTCGCGGGTCATCCACTCCTGATAGGTGAAACGATGGCCGATGGCGTCGACCAGGCGCGCGATGCGGCCGAAACCGTGCAGACGGCCGCCCGGCAGATAGGCGACGTGGGCCAGGCCGCGAAAGGGCACCAGATGGTGCGGGCAGACCCCATGCACCGCGATGCCACGCACGATCACCAGGTCGCTGCGTTGATCGGCGAAGCCGTCACCGAGTGCTGTTGCCGGATCGAGATCGTAACCGCCGAGCAGGCGGTGCTGCCACAGTTCGCGCACGCGCTGGGGCGTGCGCCCCATGTGTGCGGCGTCCGGGGCGATGCCGCAGGCGCTCAGGAGGTCGCCGATCGCACGTTCGAAGGCGGCGGCATCAAACGCCGTGTGGCGTGGAATGCCGAGTTCGCTGGCGGGTCGGGCAGAGTGGTCGGGGTGCGTGCAGTCGGACATCGCGAGTTTCCATTTTGCATTGCTGGAAAGTACATGATACACGTCGGTGCGCGTCTGCCCGACGGCGGCGCACCGCGTGGTGGATTCGCGACGCGCCGGCCGGGGAACGCGATTTCGCTCGATGCAGCGAGCCATGCAGCTCCGCGATGAGCGATAATGACCAACTTGAAACATCCGTCGGATGGCACCGTCGGGTGAACTGAGGACGCTGTCCTGGGTTGGGAAGGAAGTTGATGAAATGCGTTGATGATTTCCGTCTGCGGTTCGACAACAAGGAGCTGGTGCCGATCGTGATCGGCGGCATGGGGGTGGATATTTCGACCGCCGAACTGGCGCTCGAGGCGGCCCGGCTGGGTGGTGTCGGGCACATCTCCGATGCCATGGTGAATACGGTGGCCGACCGACGGTTCAACGCCAAGTTCGTCAAGGACAAACTGCGGCAGTACAAATTCAACGTCGCCAACTCCGACAAGTCGATCGTCCGCTTCGACCTCCGACAACTGGCCGAGGCGACCCACATGCACGTCGGCCGGACGATGGAGGCGAAGCGCGGCGACGGCCTGATTTTCGTCAACTGCATGGAGAAGCTGACGATGAACGCGCCGCGCGAAACCCTGCGCGTGCGCATGGCGGCGGCACTCGATGCCGGGATCGACGGCATCACGCTGGCCGCCGGCCTGCATCTCGGTTCCTTCGCGCTGATCGAGGATCACCCGCGCTTCCGCGATGCCAAGCTGGGAATCATCGTTTCCTCCTTGCGCGCCCTGCAACTGTTCCTGCGCAAGACGGCGCGCAGCAATCGCCTGCCCGACTATGTCGTGGTCGAAGGGCCGCTGGCTGGTGGTCACCTGGGTTTCGGCATGGACTGGGCGCAGTACGATCTGGCGACGATCTTTGCCGAGATTCATCGCTATCTGCAGGCCGAGCGACTGAACATCCCGCTGATCCCGGCCGGCGGCATCTTTACCGGCAGCGATGCCGCCTCCTTTCTCGACCAGGGTGCTGCCGCCGTCCAGGTGGCGACGCGCTTCACCGTATCGCGTGAGTGCGGTTTGCCGGAGGATGTCAAGCAACGTTATTTCGAGGCCAGCGAAGAGCAGATCGAGGTCAACCAGATTTCTCCCACTGGCTACCCGATGCGCATGCTGAGCAACAGCCCGGCGATCGGCGACGGGATTCGACCGAACTGCGAAGCCTACGGATACCTGCTCGACAGTAGTGGCAGTTGCTCCTACATCAACGCCTATAACCGCGAGGTGGCGGCGAACCCGGGCGTCAAGCGTATCTCGGTCAAGGACAAGACCTGCCTATGTACGCAGATGCGCAATTTCGACTGCTGGACCTGTGGCCACTATGCCTACCGCCTGAAGGATACGACGCGGCGCTTGCCGGACGGCAGCTACCAGTTGTTGAGCGCCGAGCACATTTTTCACGACTACCAGTTCAGCACCGAAGGCAACATCCGGATTCCCGACTAGTGCGCTGTCCACCAGACGACACAGCGCGTCCGACCTTGGTGAAGGGGGCTTAGCCGGTGCTCAGTTATCGCCATGCCTTTCATTCCGGCAACCACGCCGATGTTCTCAAACATGTGGTGCTGGTGCAGGTGATCCGCCATCTGGCACAAAAGGAGAAGCCGTTCTGGTACATTGACACGCATGCCGGGGCGGGTGGCTATGCCCTCGATTCGGCGCAGGCGACGAAGCTTGCCGAGTTCCGCGACGGGGTGGGCAGGTTGTGGGAGCGCAAGGATCTGCCGCCGGCAGTGAGCGATTACCTCAATCTGGTGCGCCAAGCCAATCCCGATGGCCGCCTGAAGCACTATCCGGGTTCACCCTCCTTCGCACTATGGACGATGCGCGCGCAGGATCGCCTGCGACTTTGTGAACTGCACAGCCGCGAGGTGCTGCGTCTGCGCGAGCGTTTTCAGGATTGCGGCAGACAGGTGGTGGTCGAAGAAGCGGATGGCTTTGCTGCGCTCAAGGCGCTGTTGCCACCTCCGCCGCGCCGTGCGTTGGTGCTGATCGACCCTTCCTACGAAGAGCGGCGTGACTACGAGCGCGTGCTGCAGTCTTTCAAGGATAGCCTGTCGCGTTTCCCCGGCGGCAGCTACCTGCTCTGGTACCCGCTGCTGACCAAGCTCGAAGCACACGAATTGCCGCCGCGCCTGAAGCGCTTGCCGGCCGGCAAATGGCTGCACGTCACCTTGCGCGTGCGAACGCCGGCCGGTGACGGTTTCGGGATGCACGGCAGCGGCCTGTTCGTGATCAATCCGCCGTGGACCCTGCCGGCCATCCTGCAGGAGGTGATGCCCTGGCTGACGCGGGTGCTGGGGGCAGATGCAGGAGCGGGTTTCACGCTCGAGAGCCAGGACTCCTGAAGCTTTCCGCGTTGCGGGCGAGGAGTCGGGACTCAGGATTCACTTCGTCCGGTGGCCACCGGGATTGGCGTCGGCGCGCTCTTGTGGTTCGATCCGTAGCTGATTCCGACCGGGTAGCGGGCTGCATTCTTGGCCAGCTTGGCATATGCGGCGTCCTCTAGATTGATGCCGGCTTGTTCGGCGATCAGCAGCAGGTAGATCAGGACATCGGCGCATTCGTCGCGCAGCGCCTCGAGCCCGGCGGCACTGTCGATCAGCAAGGCCATTTCGGTATCGCTTTTCCACTGCGTCAGTTCGAGCAACTCGCCGGCTTCGAGGTTGAGCGAGACGATGAGGTTGCGCAGGCTGTGGAACTGCGCCCAGTCGCGCTGGTCGCGAAATTCGATCAGCTGCGCGGTCAGTGCCGACAGGTCCATGGCGTCAGGCGAAGAAGCGCTGCCGGGCGGCTGCCGGCAGGTGCATGCCGGTGGCCTGGGCGCGGGCGAGCAGCTCCCAGTAATAGCGATACGAGGCCCGATCGTGCAGCAGGCCATGATGTTCGATCGGCCCCCAGTCGCAGTCCTGGGCGGCGAGCAGGATGGCAGCGGCCTGTTCGACCTCTGAAAAGTCGGGGCACATTGCCTCGAATATGGGAACGATCTGATTCGGGTGAATACTCCACATGCGCAGGTAGCCGAATTCGTTGCGCGCGCGCCGGGCATTCTCGCGGATGACGTCGATATCCCTCAGTTCGGTAGTGACGTTGTGCGACGGTATGACACCATTGGCCAGGGCGGCAGCCGAGATTTCGCATTTGGCCCGAACGACCAGCGGATGCTCGAACTGTCCCGGGCTCTTCATGGCCGATCCCGGGATGGCGCCGTGGTGGCTGCTGACGAAATCCATCAGGCCAAAATCGAGCGACTCGACCTCGGCAAGGGCGGCGATCTGCCACACGTCGCGCAGCGCGCCGTGTGTCTCGATGAGCACGTGTACCGGGATCGGTCTTGCCAGACCGGTCGCCACCGCGATCCGCCGCACGACGTTCAGTTGGGTGCGTACGTCCTCGGCGCCGCCCACCTTGGGGAGCGTCAGGAAGGCCAGCCGCCGGCCGGCCGCTGCGACGATGATCTCGATGTCCTGCTGCCAGGCGGGGTGGGCGATGTCGTGGATGCGGGCGCCAACCCGGTTGTACCGGTTGGCTTCGCTCATGATGATTGTGGCGACCAGCTCGGCGTGTTCGCGGTCAGCGCCGGCGGCGGCGCCATCCTCGCAGTCGCAGGTGAGGTCGAAGATCGGTCCGAGCTCGTGCTGCAACTGAAGTGCCTTGGACATCAGCTTTTCGGAACCCGCGTAATGGTCTACCGCGGGCATCATGGGAAAGGGTTTTTCGCCGGCGAACAGGACTTGGCTGGGATGGCGCATGGCATTTGGTGTGCGAGAGTCGGTGTCGGCAGGTATTCTAACGCGACGCGCCGGCAAGCTCGCAGCGAAAAAAAAAGCCGCGGACCTGCCGCGGCTCGAAGGCTTCAATGAGGAGCGAGGCCTACAGCATGTCCTTCACGGCATCCCGCTCGTCGGTCAGTTCCTTGAGCGTCTTGTTCAGCTTTTCACGCGAGTAGTCGTCGATCTCGAGTCCCTGGATGATCTTGAACGCGCCGCCCGTGCACTCGCACGGGAAGCCGAAGACGATACCGGCCGGGATGTCGTAGGAGCCGTCGGACGGGATGCCCATGGTTACCCACTCGCTTGAGCCGAGAACCCAGTCACGTATGTGATCGATGGCGGCATTGGCCGCCGAAGCCGCGGAGGAGAGGCCGCGCGCGTCGATGATTGCCGCGCCCCGCTTGCCGACGGTCGGCAGGAAGACATCGTTGTTCCACTCCGCGTCATTGATCAGTGCCTTGACGTTGTCGCCATTCGACGTGCAGTTGCGGTAGTCGGCATACATCGTCGGCGAGTGGTTGCCCCAGACGACAAGCTGTTTGAAGCTGGCGACCGGCCGGCCGGTCTTCGCGGCGAGTTGCGACAGTGCCCGGTTGTGGTCGAGGCGCAGCATGCCGTGATAGTTGTTCGGGTTGGTGCGGCCGACCTTGCGCGCCGCAGCGCCGGCGATCAGGGCATTGGTGTTGCAGGGGTTGCCGACGACCAGAACACGCACATCTTCCTTGGCATTTTCGGCGATGGCCTTGCCCTGAACGGTGAAGATGGCGCCGTTGGCGGTCAACAGGTCGGCACGCTCCATCCCGGGGCCACGTGGCCGCGCGCCGACCAGCAGGCAGACGTCGGCATCTTTGAAGGCGACGTTCGGGTCATCGGTGGCGAACATGTCGGCGAGCAGCGGGAAGGCACAGTCTTCGAGTTCCATCATCACGCCCTGGCAGGCCTTCTGGGCTTGCGGCAGGTCGAGTAGCTGGAGGATGACCGGTTGATCCTTGCCGAGCATTTCGCCGGAGGCAATCCGGAAAAGCAGGCTGTAACCAATCTGGCCGGCGGCGCCGGGGACCGCGACGCGCATGGGGGCTTTGGACATGATGCGGCTCCTGTCGTTAACAATTAGCAAGAAGTGAGCTGAAGACGATCGGCGTCGCCCCCGCGAGGTGTGCTCGGCAGTGGGCAGCAAATCGGGCGAATCATAATAGCCAAGTCTGCAGGGTGTCAAACATGTCTTATATTTTATATATAATACTTTTGGTCGGAACGGGATGGACGCGGGAGTCAAACTATGCTGAAATGACGCTCCATGAGCAGGCCGCCGTCATTGCATGCCCCTACTTTCAGTCCGCTGTACCGGCAGATCAAGGAATTGATCCTGCGTCATCTCGAGGCGGGTGACTGGGGGCCGGGAGACCCGATTCCGAGCGAGTCGGAACTCGCTGCCCGCTTCGGCGTCAGCCAGGGCACGGTGCGGAAGGCGATCGACGAGATGGCGGCCGAGAATCTGCTGGTGCGCCAGCAGGGCAAGGGTACTTTTGTTGCCACGCACAAGGATCCCGGGTCTTTTTTCCGCTTTCTCCGCCTGGTTCCCAATCAAGGCGAGCTGCAGGTTTCACAGAGCGTGCCGCTCGAGTGCTGGCGCGCCAAGGCCGGTGCCGATGTGGCGCGCATCCTGGCCCTCGAACCGGGCGCGCCGATCACCATCGTTCGCCGTCTGTTGAAGCTGGGTGATGAAGCGGTCGTCTTCGACGAGATCTATCTTCCCAGCGAACTGTTTCCCGACCTTTCGCTCGATGTGCTGAGGTCCGGCGAGTCGTTGTACAGCCTGTTCGAGACTCGTTATGGTGTTCGCATGATTCGGGCCGACGAGCGATTGCGAGCCATATCGGCGGACAGGGTGAGTGCGGACCTCCTGCAGGTCGCAGAAGGGAGCCCGCTGCTGCTGGTCGAGCGAGTGACTTTCACCTACGGCCAGAAGCCCGTCGAGTGGCGTCGCGGCTTCTATTCGACACGCAATTATCATTATCACAACGAGCTGGGATGAGAGCCCGCAGACGTTATGTGGGGCAAGTCAGTCACGCCCGGATGGGCTATAATCGGGCGTGGTATCGAGGGGTCGGGTGGTGTGCATTCGGCCGGATTACACATGAGGGATGACGTTCATGGCAGAGATGGCAATCAAGAAAAGGCGTCCAAAGAACTTGGACTTGCCGACCATCAGGCTACCGCTTCCGGGTATCCTGTCAATCATTCACCGGGTCAGTGGGGCGGCGCTTTTCCTGCTTCTACCGTTTCTCCTATGGCTGCTGCAGAGCAGCCTCACCTCGCCGGAGACCTTTGCCGGGGTCAGGGATGTGGTGGGTCATCCGCTGGTCAGGATCGTTCTGCTCGGCCTGATCTGGTTCTACATGCACCACTTCTGCGCCGGCATCCGCTATTTGCTGCTCGATCTGCACAAGGGGGTGGAACTCGAGGCGGCGCGCCTTTCGAGCAAGATCGTTTTCGTGGTCAGCATCGCCCTGACCCTGATCATCGGAGCTAAGGTGCTATGGTAAATCGCATTCTTGTCGGGGCACATTACGGCCTCAAGGACTGGGTCATCCAGCGCGCCACGGCTATCGTCATGGCCGTGTATACGGTCGTCTTCCTGGTTGTCGTCGGAGCTGTCGGGCCCGACTCCTTTGAGGCTTGGCGCGGAATTTTTGCCAACGGTTTCATGAGGTTCGCCACCTTCCTTTTCTTTGTCAGCCTGTTTTATCATGCCTGGATCGGTGTCCGGGACATCTGGATGGATTACATCAAGCCGGATGGCTTGCGTCTGCTGATGATGATTGCGACAGCGGCGGTGCTCGTCGGATACGCCGGCTGGGCAGTTCAGATTCTGTGGAGAATTTAAGTGAGCAAGCTATCCATTCCGGTACGTAAGTTCGATGCAGTGATCGTCGGCGCTGGCGGTTCGGGTTTGCGGGCGGCGATCCAGTTGTCGGAAGCAGGCCTCAAAACGGCCGTTCTGTCGAAGGTTTTTCCGACGCGTTCGCACACCGTGGCAGCGCAGGGCGGGGTGTCGGCCTCGCTCGGCAACTCCGAGGAAGACCACTGGCACTGGCACATGTACGACACGGTCAAAGGTTCCGACTGGCTCGGCGACCAGGATGCAATCGAGTACATGTGCCGCAAGGCGCCCGAGGTGGTGGTCGAACTCGAGCATTTCGGCATGCCGTTCGACCGCACCGACGAAGGCAAGATCTATCAGCGGCCATTCGGCGGACACATGTCCAACTTCGGCGAAAAGCCGGTTCGCCGCGCCTGTGCAGCAGCCGACCGTACCGGCCACGCCATGCTGCACGCGCTGTATCAGCGCAACGTGCGCGCCAATACGCAGTTCTTTGTCGAATGGATGGCGCTGGATCTGATCCGTGACCAGTCGGGTCAGGTGCTCGGGGTCATCGCGCTCGAAATGGAGACCGGCGAGGTTGTCGCTTTCCACGCCAAGGCCACGGTGTTCGCCACCGGCGGTGCTGGCCGCATCTTCTATTCGTCGACCAATGCCTTCATCAATACCGGCGACGGTCTCGGCATGGCGGCGCGCGCCGGCATCGCCCTTGAAGATATGGAGTTCTGGCAATTCCACCCGACCGGCGTCGCTGGAGCCGGGGTGCTGATCACCGAGGGCGTGCGCGGCGAAGGCGGCATCCTGCGTAACTCGACCAACGAGCGCTTCATGGAGCGCTACGCGCCGAATGCCAAGGATCTGGCCTCGCGCGACGTGGTGTCGCGGGCCATGGTCACCGAAATTAACGAGGGACGTGGTTGCGGACCGAACAAGGATTTCGTCCTGCTCGACATTACCCACCTTGACCCGGCGACGATCATGAAGCGCCTGCCGGGGATTCGCGAGATCTCGATCCAGTTCGCCGGTATCGACCCGATCAAGGCACCGATTCCGGTGGTGCCAACCTGTCACTACCAGATGGGCGGTGTGCCGACCAACTACAAGGGGCAGGTGGTCGGCGACGACGGCACGCCGGTACGCGGTTTCTATGCCGCTGGCGAGGTGGCCTGTGCTTCGGTGCATGGCGCCAACCGCCTGGGAACCAACTCGTTGCTCGACCTCCTGGTATTTGGTAAGGCTTCCGGTGATACCGTCATCGAAAATGTCCGCTCGGGCGAGATTGGCCTCAAGGAGCTGCCTGCCGATTTTGCCGACCGTACCATGGCACGCCTGAACCGTCTCAATACCCAGACCGGCGGCGCCAACGTCAACGAAACCCGTCTCGAACTGCAGCGCACGATGCAGAAGCATTGTGGTGTTTTCCGTTTCAACGACATGTTGATCGAGGGTGTGGCCAAGATTCTCGATATCGAAAAGGCGGTCGCGCGAACCGAGATCAAAGACAAGTCCCATGTCTGGAACACGGCGCGAGTCGAGGCTCTGGAACTGGACAACCTGATCGAAGTGGCCAAGGCGACGATGGTTTCCGCAGAGGCTCGCAAGGAGTCGCGTGGCGCGCACGTGCGTGACGATGCGCCGGACACCCCGGCCAATCCGAACGGGCGCGACGATGTCAACTGGCATAAACACACACTGTGGCATCGCGATGGCAATCGCCTCGGCTTCAAGCCGGTGATCATGAAGCCGCTGTCCGTCGAAACCATCGCGCTGAAGACGCGTTCCTACTGATCGCGCGCCAAGGAGTCAAAGATTATGGCCACCAGTACCATGCAGTTCAAGATTTACCGCTACGACCCCGACAAGGATAACGCGCCATACATGCAGGACGCGTCGGTCGAGGTCGATTTCGCCATCGACCGCAAGCTGCTCGATGTGCTCACCCGACTCAAGGCGAAGGATGACACCCTGTCATATAGGCGCTCGTGTCGTGAGGGCATCTGCGGTTCCGATGCCATGAACATCAACGGCAAGAACGGCCTGGCCTGCCTTACCGAGATCAAGGATCTCAAGCAGCCGGTCGTGCTGCGCCCCTTGCCGGGGTTGCCGGTGATCCGCGACCTGATCGTTGACATGACCCAGTTCTTCAAGCAGTACCACTCGATCAAGCCCTACCTGATCAATGAAGGGCCTCGTCCCGAACGCGAGCGACTGCAATCGCCCGAGGAGCGTGAAGAACTGAACGGTCTTTACGAGTGCATCCTCTGTGCCTGCTGTTCGACCTCATGCCCCTCGTTCTGGTGGAATCCCGACAAGTTCGTCGGTCCGGCCGGCCTGCTGAACGCTTACCGGTTCATCGCCGATACCCGTGATCAGGCGACCAACGAACGCCTGGATGACCTCGAGGATCCCTATCGTCTGTTCCGCTGCCATACCATCATGAATTGTGTCGATGTCTGTCCGAAGGGTCTCAACCCGACCCGCGCAATCGGCAAGATCAAGGAAATGATGGTTCGTCGCGCGATCTGATGGAGGAAAGGCAAAGGCTCAACCGCCTGCGCTGGCGTTGTACGCGTCGCGCGATGCTGGAGATGGATCTGCTGCTCGGTGAGTTTCTCGATCGCGTCTTCCCGACGTTGGCACCTGCGCAGGCTGATGCATTTGTCATTCTGGCCGACATGGAGGACTTGGAACTGTGGCCGCTGGTCAATGGCAGCCGCGAATGTACCGATCCGGTGCAGGCCGAAGTCGTTGCCTTGTTGCGCAACGTAAGAGTTAAGTAAGGAAGTTGCCATACTCTGACAGCTTCCTGTTCGTAGCTGTGACCTCAACACCTGAACGGGGATTAATACAATGACGACCGAACGTAAAGCAACTCTGATCATCGAAGGGCGGGCACCCGTCGAGTTTCCAATAATGACGCCTACCCATGGTAATGATTGCATCGACATTCGTACCCTGGGTGCCAAGACCGGTCTCTTCACCTACGATTCCGGCTACCTGTCGACGGCGAGTTGCCGCTCCACCGTGACCTTCATCGACGGCGACAAGGGCGAGTTGCTGTACCGCGGTTATCCGATCGAACAGCTCGCCGAGCAGTGCAACTTCCTGGAAGTGGCTTATCTCCTGTGGCATGGCGAGTTGCCTAATGCCGGCCAGAAGGCGAAGTTCGAAACCAACATCAAAGAGCACACGATGGTGCACGAGCAACTGGTGAAGTTCTACCAGGGCTTCCGTCGTGATGCGCACCCGATGGCCGTGCTGGTTGGTGTCGTCGGTGCCCTCTCGGCCTTTTATCATGAGGCCGAGGATTTCTCGGATCGTGAGCACCAGAACATCAGCTTCAACCGGATCGTTGCCAAACTGCCGACGATTGTCGCCATGGCTTACAAGTATCACCGCGGCGAGCCCTTCATGTACCCGCGCAACGATCTGGATTACACGGCAAACTTCATGCACATGATGTTCGCCAACCCGTGCGAACAGTACAAGCCGAACCCGGTCCTCGTGCATGCTCTCGACACCATCTTCACGCTGCATGCCGACCACGAGCAGAATGCCTCGACCTCGACAGTCCGCCTCTCCGGTTCTTCCGGCGCCAACCCTTATGCCTGCATCTCGGCCGGTATTGCCTGTCTGTGGGGTCCGGCGCACGGCGGTGCGAACGAAGCCTGCCTGCAGATGCTCGAGGAAATCCACGATGTGTCGCGGGTTGGCAAGTACATTGCGCGCGCGAAGGACAAGAACGACGACTTCAAGCTGATGGGCTTCGGTCACCGTGTCTACAAGAACTTCGATCCGCGTGCCAAACTGATGCGCAAGGTCTGCAACGATGTGCTGCAGGAGCTTGGTCTGGAAAACGACCGTCTTTTCAAGCTGGCAATGGAGCTTGAAAAGATTGCGCTCGAAGACGAGTACTTCATCGAGAAGAAGCTCTATCCGAACGTCGATTTCTATTCGGGTATCGTTCAGAAGGCGCTGGGCATCCCGACCACGATGTTCACCTGTATCTTTGCGTTGGCGCGTACGGTCGGCTGGATGACGCAGTGGGAAGAAATGATCAACGATCCGGAGTACAAGATCGGGCGCCCGCGCCAGCTCTATGTCGGTACAGCGAAGCGCGACGTAATCTCCGTAGACCAGCGCTAGGCCGACGGAGTCGAAAGGGCGGCAGGCATTAGCCGCCCTTTTTTAATGCTGTGGTCTTTGTCCCACAGGCTTTCTCAATACGAACCAGAACGGTGACGACAGGTAACTGCCATGATGAATCAGCTTTTTGGTAACTCCCTCCTCTTTGGCGGCAATGCACCCTTTGTCGAGGAGTTGTACGAGAATTACCTCGACAATCCTGGCTCCGTTTCCGAGCAGTGGCGCGAGTATTTCGACAAGCTGGCGCAACTTCCGGGTTACGTTGCGCGTGATGTTCCGCATTTGCCGGTGATCAATGCCTTTGCCGAGCAGGCGAGAAAGGGGGGTTATCGAGCTGCGGCAGTGGCGCCGGTGGACGACAGGAAACAGGTCGGCGTTCTGCAAATGATCACCTCCTATCGCTTCATTGGCGATCGCTGGGCAAATCTGGATCCGTTGAAGCGCATGTCCCGTCCGGATGTGCCACAGCTCGATCCGGCCTATTATGGGTTGTCCGATGCCGATCTGCGCACCGTGTTCAATGCCGGATCGTTCAAGGGAACCCCGGATCACGCCACCTTCGGCGAGATCTACGATGCTTTGAAGGCGACGTATTGCGGTTCGATCGGCGTCGAGTACATGTACATCAGTACGGTGGCCGAGAAGCGATGGATTCAGGATCGCCTCGAGCGCATCCATTCCAAGCCCAATTACACGGCCGAGGAACGCAAGCGGATGCTGGAAAGACTGACCGCCGCCGAGACTCTGGAGCGCTACCTCCATACCCGTTACGTCGGCCAGAAGCGCTTCTCGCTAGAGGGTGGCGAATCGACCATCGTGGCCATGGACGAGCTGATCCGGGTTGCCGGTACCGGCGGGGTGGATGAGATCGTCGTCGGCATGGCCCACCGTGGGCGGCTGAACGTACTGGTCAACACACTCGGCAAGGCGCCGGCGATGCTGTTCGAGGAGTTCGAGGGCAAGAAGGCCCAGGAACTGACGGCTGGTGACGTGAAATATCACATGGGCTACTCGTCCGACGTGTCGACTCCGGGAGGCCCCTGCCACCTGACGCTGGCCTTCAACCCGTCGCACCTAGAGATCGTCAATCCGGTGGTGGTGGGTTCGGTTTACTCCCGCCAACGTCGTCGTGGCACGGATGGCCAGAACAAGGTGCTTGCCGTGCTGATCCACGGCGATGCCGCGGTCGCCGGTCAGGGCGTCAACCAGGAAATGCTGAATTTTGCGCAGACCCGCGGCTATGGGGTGGGTGGCACGATACACGTCGTGGTGAACAACCAGATCGGCTTTACCACCTCGGATCCGCGCGATTACCGATCATCGCTCTACTGTACTGACATCTTCAAGATGGCCGAAGCGCCGATCTTCCATGTCAATGGCGATGATCCCGAGGCCGTGGCGCTGGTTACCGGTATCGCCGTCGACTACCGCAAAGCCTTCAAGAAGGACGTGGTGATCGACATCATCTGCTATCGCAAGCTCGGCCACAACGAGCAGGATGAGCCGATGGTCACGCAACCCCTGATGTACAAAAAGATCCAGCAGCATCCGGGTACACGCAAGCTGTACGCCGACAAGCTGGTTGCCGAAGGTGTTCTACCACCCGAAGGTCCGAACGAGATCATCGCCGACTACCGCGCTCACCTCGATCGCGGGGAGCTGCTCTACAACCCGGTGTTGGCTGGCTACAAGCACCCGATGACCATCGATTGGACGCCCTTCCTGTCGCCGAAGTACATTGAGAACTGCGACACCAAGGTGCCGCTGGTCGAGTTGCAGCGCTTGGCCGAACGACTGACTTCGGTTCCGGAGAATTTCACGCTGCACAGCCGTGTGAAGAAGATCATTGATGACCGTCGCCTGATGGGAGAAGGCCGGCTCCCGGTGGACTGGGGCATGGCCGAGAATCTCGCTTACGCGTCGTTGCTGGTCTCCGGTTACGGCGTTCGGGTTTCAGGCGAGGACGTCGGTCGCAGCACCTTCTTCCACCGTCACGCAGCATTGCACGATCAGAATCGCGAGCATTGGGATCGCGGCACCTATTACCCGCTCGCCCACTTGCAGGAGAGGCAGGGCGGTTTCCAGTGTTTCGACTCGGTGCTCTCCGAGGAAGCCGTACTGGCCTTCGAGTACGGTTACTCGACGGCCAACCCACACGAACTGGTGGTTTGGGAGGCGCAGTTCGGCGACTTTGCGAATGGCGCGCAGGTGGTCATCGACCAGTTCATCGCTGCTGGTGAAGCCAAGTGGGGTCGCGCCAGTGGCCTGGTGTTGCTGTTGCCGCACGGTTACGAGGGACAGGGGCCGGAGCATTCGTCGGCACGCATCGAGCGCTACATGCAGCTGTGCGCAGAGATGAACATGGAGGTCTGCCAGCCATCGACGCCGGCCCAGGTCTTCCACATGTTGCGCCGGCAGGCGGTGCGCAACCAGCGCAAGCCTCTGGTCGTCTTCTCGCCCAAGTCACTGCTCCGCCACAAGGACGCCACCTCGACGCTGGAAGAGCTGAGCGACGGCGAGTTTCAGCCGGTGATTGGCGAGGTGGAGCCGATCAACGCCAAGAAGGTGACGCGCGTGGTGTTCTGCTCGGGCAAGGTTTATTACGAGCTGATCGCGGCGCGCCACGAAAAGAAAGCCTCGCACGTGGCGATTGCCCGGCTTGAGCAGGTTTATCCCTTCCCGCAGGAGAAGTTCCAGGAAGAACTGGCCAAGTACCCAAAAGCGACCGAGGTCGTCTGGTGTCAGGAGGAGCCACGCAACCAGGGGGCCTGGTACTGGATCGCTTCGCGCCAGCACCTGTCGCGTTCGCTCAGCGACAAGCAGCATCTGCTGCTCGTCTCCCGCCCGGCGTCCGCCTCACCCGCGGTTGGCTACGCCAGCAAGCACAACGCCCAACAAAAGGCTCTGATCGACTCCGCCTTCGGTGAGATCGAGTACTACAAACTGCCCTAGAACGGAGAGAACATGATCATCGACGTCAAAGTTCCACAGCTTTCCGAGTCGGTCGCCGAAGCGAC
>NZ_JAEUOL010000102.1 GCF_016789985.1 Accumulibacter sp. | reverse complement strand
ATCTGTGCGCCGAACCAGGTCAGAGTCGAAATACAGTGAGGTCGTAGAACCTACGATTAGCTTTCCTACTGAGCACTGTGCAACGCCCGCGCAACCGGTTTATAATCAACCCTCGATCCGAGGAGCGCTGCAAGGCTGTCGTCCGACAGTTTCAGGCTCGGATTCCTCAAACGGCGCTCATCCAACCAACCCGCGCCGGGGTTGGGAGCCTGGGTGAGCAGGGGGAGGTCCTTCCAGCTATCCGCCAGAGCTGCCCGTTCCCGCGCACAGTTATCAAGGAGCCTTACTGTGTCGGATGCTGTTACCCAAATACAAGATTACGTCATTGCCGACCTCGGTCTTGCGGACTGGGGTCGCAAGGAAATCCGCATCGCCGAAACCGAAATGCCCGGTTTGATGGCGATTCGCGAGGAATTCGCCGCCAGCCAGCCACTCAAGGGCGCGCGCATTACCGGTTCGCTGCACATGACGATCCAGACGGCGGTGCTGATCGAGACCCTGACTGCCCTCGGTGCCGAAGTGCGCTGGGCCTCGTGCAACATTTTCTCGACTCAGGATCACGCCGCCGCGGCCATCGCCGCCGACGGCATTGCCGTCTTCGCCGTCAAGGGAGAATCCCTGAAGGATTACTGGGAGTATACCCACCGCATCTTCGAATGGCCCGACGGCGGCTACAGCAACATGATCCTCGACGATGGCGGTGACGCGACCCTGCTGCTGCATCTCGGAGCCCGTGCGGAAAGCGATGCGTCGGTTCTCGCCAACCCGACCTCCGAGGAAGAAAGCATCCTGTTCGCCGCGATCAAGGCCAAGCTGGCCAGCAATCCAACCTGGTACTCGCTGCGTCTGGCGGCAGTCAAGGGGGTGACCGAGGAAACGACGACCGGCGTCCATCGTCTGTACCAGATGCACGCCAAAGGCGAACTCCGTTTCCCGGCGATCAATGTCAACGATTCGGTGACCAAATCGAAGTTCGACAACCTTTACGGTTGCCGCGAGTCGCTGGTCGATGGCATCAAGCGCGCCACCGACGTGATGATCGCCGGCAAGGTCGCCCTGATCGCCGGCTACGGCGATGTCGGCAAGGGTTCGGCGCAGGCCATGCGCGCCCTGTCGGCACAGGTCTGGGTAACCGAGATCGACCCGATCTGTGCCCTGCAGGCGGCGATGGAAGGCTACCGTGTGGTGACCATGGACTACGCTGCCGACAAGGCCGACATTTTTGTTACCTGCACCGGCAACTATCACGTGATCACGCACGAACACATGCAGAAGATGAAGGATCAGGCGATCGTCTGCAACATCGGACACTTCGACAACGAAATCGACGTCGCTTCGATCGAGGGCTACGCCTGGGAAGAGATCAAGCCACAGGTAGACCATGTGATCTTCCCCGACGGCAAGCGCATCATCCTGCTCGCCAAGGGACGCCTGGTCAACCTTGGTTGTGGCACGGGGCACCCCTCCTACGTCATGAGCTCGTCGTTCGCCAACCAGACGATTGCCCAGATCGAGCTCTTCACGCGCAATGCCGACTACCCGATCGGTGTCTACACCCTGCCCAAGCACCTCGACGAAAAGGTCGCCCGTCTGCAGCTCAAGAAGCTCAACGCGCAGCTCAGCGAGCTGACCGATCAGCAGGCAGCCTATATCGGCGTGGCCAAGGAAGGTCCCTACAAATCCGATCACTACCGCTACTGATGCGGCACTTCAACCGGGGGCCATCATGCGACTGATCCTGATCTGGCTGCTCAACGCCTGCGCGCTGCTCGCCGTTGCCTACCTGATGCCTTCCATCAAGGTGGCCTCGTTCGGCTCGGCGCTGCTTGCCGCAGTGCTGCTCGGACTGGTGAATACCCTCCTGCGCCCCTTGTTGACCCTCCTGACGCTGCCGGCCACGCTGCTTACCCTCGGGCTCTTTCTCTTCGTACTCAACGGACTGATGTTCTGGCTGGCCGGTTCGCTGCTTGAAGGCTTCGTGGTCGGTGGTTTCTGGGCGGGATTTTTCGGCGCCATTCTCTACAGCCTCTTCTCTTCGATCCTTTCTTCCCTCCTGCCCACGGGCAAGGCTGCGCAATAGCTCTCCCGATGACCCAGATTCCCCCCACTTTCAGCCTCGAACTGTTTCCCCCGCAGACGCCCGAGGGTGCCGAGAAGCTGCGTGCCGCACGTGCCCAGATGGCGCTGCTCAAGCCCAGATTTTTCTCCGTCACCTTTGGTGCCGGCGGTTCGACGCGTGACCGCACCCTTGAAACAGTGCTCGAAATCCAGCGTGAAGGCCACGCGGCGGCACCGCACCTGTCGTGCATCGGTTCGACCCGTGAAAGCATTCGCAACATCCTCGAACAGTATCGCTCGCACGGCATCCGGCACCTCGTCGCCTTGCGCGGCGACCTGCCGTCGGGTATGGCGCGGCCGGGTACCTTCCGCTACGCTAACGAACTGGTCGACTTCATCCGCAAGGAAACCGGCTCCTGGTTCCGCATCGAAGTCGCTGCCTATCCGGAGTACCATCCGCAGGCGAAGAGCCCGGCCGACGACCTGCTGGCCTTCAAGGGCAAGCTCGAGGCGGGAGCCGACTCGGCAATCACCCAGTATTTCTACAATTTCGAGGCCTACGCTCATTTCATCGACGAGTGCCAGGCGATCGGCATCAACGTGCCGATCGTCCCCGGCATCATGCCGATCTCGAGTTACAGCAGCCTGGCCCGCTTCTCGGACAATTGCGGTGCGGAGATACCGCGCTGGATCAGAAAGCGGCTCGAGAGCTACGGCGATGACAGCGCGTCGATTCGTGCCTTCGGCCTTGACGTCGTTACTCATCTATGCGAGAAACTGTTGGCCAGCGGCGCACCGGGCCTGCATTTCTACACGCTCAATCAGGTCGGCCTGACCAGCACGCTGTGGCAGCGCCTCGGTCTTTCCTCGGCAGGGGCGGATGGCTCGCCAGCGTGAGCTGCCCGAGCTCGTCCGTCACGCGCTCGAGTTGTTTGCCCCGCTCGGCACGCTGCGCGTCAGGGCGATGTTTGGTGGTTGGGGCTTTTACTGCGACGAACTGTTTTTCGCGATCGTCGCCGACGATGTCCTCTATCTCAAGGCCGACGCGCAAAGCGCTACCACCTTCGGCGCTGCCGGAGGCGAGCCCTTCCGCTTCAGCTACAAGGATGGTCGCAGCGAAACGATGAACTACTGGACGGTGCCCGAGGAGGCGATGGAAGGGGCACAGCAGATGCTTCCCTGGGGACGTGCGGCGCTGGCTGCCGCCGCCCGCAGTCGCCAGTCCGGCGCACGCTAGCCGCCCGCGTCTTGCCCGTCGCGGCATCGCCACACTTCTGCACTCGGAGATGACGGATGAAGGATTATTACGCCATACTCGGTATCGCGAGCGACGCGGCAGGCGAAGCGGTACGAACGGCTTATCGCAGGAAGGCCCTGCAACTGCACCCCGACCGAAACACCGCGCCCGAGGCGACCGACAAGTTTCGCGACGTCCAGGAAGCCTACGACGTACTCTCCGACCCCGCTCGGCGACACGTTTACGATGAGAACCGGCGTCGCAACCTGCTCGACAAACCCCTGGAAACCGCGCGGGAAATCTGGAAACACTATATCGAAGGAGTATTGCAGTGAGGCTGTCACCATTCTTTGAGGAACTCAAGTCCGCCTACGACGCCGAACTCGACGATCTGATGACCGATTCCGCCGGACACGACGTCCTGGCCAGGCGGCTCCAGGCAAAGCGGGGCCAAGTAGCGCAATTGCTGCCGATGATCGAGTGCAACCCGGAAATGGTTGCCGTCGCCTTTCACGGCGGCATGCGTTTTGCCAATCCGGACGTCATGCGGGACCTCGTCGCGCTGGAACCGGAAGACCTGCCGTCATGGGAAACCCTCCTCACTTCCGTGTCGCTGGAGCCATGGGCCGCCGATCTGGCCAGAAGAGTCCTCAAAGACCCCAGCGGTGACCATTTCCTGGTGGTCACCGCCTGCCTCGAGTTTCTGCAGGGCAGACCGGCGGGGTCGGCGGAGCCGCCGTCGACCACCGGCCGTGACGAGGATGAAGGCGACGACCCGGAACTCGATATCGACCTCGAAGAGGCCGGTGCCGACTGGCTCTCCGAGCAGGGTTTCGATCGCCGGGATCGCTTTTCGGGGGACAACTGATGAGTCATCCGGTACTGGTGAAAGCGGAGAAGCTGATCCGCGTCGGTGACATCGTCGGTGCAGAAGCTGCCCTGGTCTCATTGGTCGAAACGGAAGGTGACACCGCCCTGGTGCTGGCGCTGGACGACTTCCCCGCCAAAGATTTGCTGGCGGTGTTGCGCGATTTCGACGCCTCGCGCGAATCGGTGGTCAATCTGCTGGTTTCACCCGAACAGTTTGCGCGGGCAATCGTTCTCGAACGGCGTTACGGCGACGCCGGTCACGAGCGCCTGCACGGCATGATCAACTCGGTCATCTTCCGGTCGGGCAGCGAAACCGGCGACTTCCTCGCGGCAATCGGCGACGTCGACGGCGGCAGCGAAGTTCTGGCCGACTATCTGTTCGAGCGCACGGAAAACCTGGAACACTTCTTCAAAACCGGTACTTTCGATTATTTTGTCGAACCCGACGACTCGGCTGACGACCTGAGCGACGAGGAGCGTCTCGACGCGCTCTCCGACAGCACGCTCAATCGACCGTTCCTCACCCACAGCGAGGTCAACGATCATGACTGGATGGAAGTCGCCTGGCTGCTGCGCTATCAGCACCCGGAGATCTTTCGCGAGGTCCTGCTGATCCTGCGGGCGCGCGCCAGAGCCGAGGAAGCCGAGCCGGCGCCTGCCGTGCAGTCGAGTCCGACGATCCGGCCGCTGGTTGGCGAAGCCGACGAAGAGTCCGCCCTCTAGCCACGAACCGCGGCAGCGCAGCGAAAGGTAGCGAGGCAAGCGATGCAGACCAGTCAGCACCAGGTCATGCTTTTCGATGACCGGCCATTCTTTGAAAAAGCACTGCTTTACGGGATGCGCCACCGCATCATCAACCAGGAGAAACTGGCCAGCATCCTGCAGGATGCGCCGAAAGGCCTGGTGCAGATCGCCGACTTTTTCGGAACGCAATACCTGCGGCCGAACATCGAGGAGGCACGCGCCCGCATCGTCAACCTGGTCAGCCTTTTCCTCGAGGAGGGCAGCGACGGCGACCTCGACGAAGCCGCTCGCTCGCTGCGCGACAACAGCTTCCTGTCGCATTCGCGTGGTGGTTCGGAGATGCTGAAAAGGCTCTGGGCAATGCCGGAGGACGCCTCCTGGGGGATTCTCGTCAAGCCGTCGCAGAAGGAATTCCTGGCCGAGTGGTCATTGCGCAGCCTGGCCGACTATCGGCAGGCTCTGGCGCAGCGGCAAGTCCATCAGTTGTCGATCTCGACCGGCCTGTGGTTTGCCGAGCAACTCGGGATGGCCGCTGCCGACATTTCAACGGTTTCGGCCGACGCAATCGTCCGCAGCGCCGTGCTGGTCCATCTGAGCGCCACGACGCCGGCCGCCATTCCGACGGCCGCTGGTCTGCTGCAGATGCTTGGCGTGCTGCGGGACAAGGGGGTACCCGCCAAAGGCAGGAAGCAACTACGCGAGATCCTGGCGAGCATGCCGGAAGCCTATCGGGAGGTGGCCAGGCGCGAACTCAAACGGGTCGAGAGTGAGGATCTGCCGAAAATCACCGACCCCTCGCGCCCGCTCAACCAGCTCCTGCAGGAACTGGAGCCGTTGTACTTCATGCGCGATTTCGGCCCCGAGGACGCCAGCCTGTTCGCAGTACCAGCGTCGGAAGACTGGCAGAGAATGACCGGCGGCAAGACCGACGACAGTTCCTTGCTGACGATCTTTGTCTGTCTGGCCGCGGACATCCCGGCCAAGCCCGTGCTCAGCAGGGCGGCAGCACGCACGCTGATCCGCAAGGTGCGCAAAGACGGCTTCCAGCGACTGCCGGTACTCGGCTTCATCCGCGCCTACGCCCCCTACGAGATGCAGGACGACCTGGAGAGGCTGTGGAAGGAGTTCTTCCCGGAGGCGCAAACGACGCTTCTCGATGCCGCCGACACCACCCTCGGTGATGCTCTGGATTTTCTCAAGGAAAACTGTGTCGTCGTCTGAGGCAACGGATGCCAGCCGGCCCGGCTTCCTTCCTTTTCCCGCCTAGCTCCTCGCCAGACAGCCGCGGTAACGGCCATTGACCCGGCGAGCAAACCATTCGGTGGTCAACTGGCGAGTGATCTTGGGACTCTTGAGCGCGATCACGGGCAGCAGCTCGCGCGGCCGATGCTCGCCGGCTGCACCATCGGCCAGCGCATAGAGCCGCTTGTAGAGTGCCGTCTGTTCGAAGGCAAGCGACTTCTCGAACTTGAGATCGCGCACGATTTCCGCCTCGCCGAGACCCAGCCGCGCGCGCAGGGTGAAGACCGCACGCTGGGTGTCGCTGGCTTCGGCCAGGGGCTGGCCGTCGCGGTAGCGCAGTAGGTCACCATCAAGCGCCAGCCGCTGGCCACTGAGGCGGCTCACCGCTTCCTGAAACGCAGCGTTACGGCTGCTGTAACGACCCGCGTTGAAATCGGCAAAACGGTAGATCATCTGGCTGTAGCTGGTCGGGTAGTCGAGCAGCGACGCGATGCCGAAGTACACTCCGCCACGGCGCGTGAACACCTCATTGCGCACACTGTCCCGGCGTACGTAGGGGTAGGGTTTCTGACGAACCTGTTCCTCGGCGAAGTCGATGCTGACCTGCATCGGACCGCCGGTGCGTACCGGGTTGAAACCGGCGAACAGCGTCTTCCCGCCAGGCAGTTCGGAGATCATGTCTGCGTACAGCGCGTTCATCTGCGTTTCGGTGCGCAGGGCGTCGATGCGCGCTTGGTAGCTGCGCCCGTCCGGCGACGCCTTGCGCAGGGCAAGATCGACCAGCACCTTGGGAACGCCGTACTTTTCCCGCCGCATTTCGATCTGCTGCCAGACAATGCGCGCCAGGCCGGGAACGGTCGGATCTGCCCGGAAACTCGATTCCTGCTCGATCACCGCAATGGCAGCACAGAGGCTCTCCGGCAGCGGGGGAATCTGCAACGCAGTGAAGGCGGTCAGGATATCGACTGCCCAGCCATTGCGATCAGCGATCTGCAACGGCAACAGGCGACCGATCAGGCTGCTGCCTTGGTGCTCGCCCGGGTAGGCCGGCGGGACGATGCCTGCCGGCGGCGGTGGCACGGGGCGGGGCGGCTGACGCACCACCTCCTGTGGCAGCGTCGCAGCCGGCTCCGCAGGCGTCACCGGTGCCGGCCGCGATTCGTAGCGGCCGTCGCTGGCGCAGCCGCCCAGGGCGGCGACCAGCAGAAGGAGACACCGGCGTCCGGATGACATGGGCGTGATGCCTGGCGGCGGAGCGTAATCAGGGCGTACGGACGGCTGACCGATTCGATGTCACTCGCCCACCACTCTTCCCTCGCGGCGGGGATCAGCGCCGCCCGTGTAGTCGGCAACCCCTTTCCGGATCGCCTGCAAGCCGCTGCTCATGCCGATCTCCTTGACTTCATGCCCTCTCGCCACGAGTGCTTCGACGAAGGAGCGGGAAAAGCGTTGTTCCTCGAGCAGCGTGGGGCCGTTCAACGAGCCGAAATTGGGCAGGTCGATCGCCTCTTGCGGCGTCAATCCCCAGTTCAGTGTCGCGTAGAGCAGCTTGGCCGTGTAGTGAATGATCAGGGCGCCACCTGGCGAACCACCGCTGAGCACCAGTTCGCCCGTATCCTGGTCGAAGACCAGGGTCGGGCTCATCGATGAACGTGGCCGCTTGCCCGGCTCGACGCGGTTGGCCACCGCTGTGCCATGTTCGTCTGTCGGGCTGAAGGAAAAGTCGCTGAGCTGGTTGTTGAGCAGAAAGCCGCGAACCATCTGGCGTGCCCCGAAAGCGTCCTCGATCGTGCTGGTCATCGCCAGGGCATTGCCCCGACCGTCGACGATGCTGAGATGCGAAGTGCCATGTTCGAGCTGCTCGGGCATCGGCGAATGACTCGTGCGGACGGGGCCCGGCGTACCCGGCACGGCCATCTTCATGCTCTGCGCTCCGATCAGCCGCGCCCGGGCGGCCAGATAGTCCGGGCTGATCAGCGAGTACCAGCTGCCGGCCGGTGGAGCGACGAAATCGGGGTCGGCCACGTATCTGGCGCGATCGGCGAAGGCCAGGCGTGCGGCTTCGCTGTAGTAATGCATCCAGCGCGGATCGGCAAACGACAAGCTGGCGGCGTCGGTGTAAGCCAGCATGCCGAGAATCTGGGCGATGGCAATGGCGCCCGAACTCGGCGGCGGAAAACCGCAGATCAGGTAGCGGCGCACCACGGTCACCTGCTGCGCCACGTAGGGGTGGCAGTAGGCAGCCCGTCGTTTTGCCTGGTAGCCGGCCAGATCGGCAAGGCTCAACAGTCCGGGATTGGCGGCATGCTGCTGCACCTTGTCGACCATCGCCTGCGCAATCTCTCCCTCATGCAGGGCGCCCGAGCCATGGCTGGCAATGCGGCGCAGGACGACGGCCAGCGCGGGGTTGCGCAGTGTGCTGCCAACCGCCGGCGGCTGACCATCGCGATCATAGAAATAAGCAGCCGCCACCGGATCCTGGCGCAGATGGAGATCGGCCTTGAGCAGGGCGTGCAGGCGCGTGCCGACCGGAAAGCCGTTTTCGGCCAGCCTGATCGCCGGTTCGAAGAGAGCCGCCCAAGGCAGCAGGCCGTACTCGCCATGCGCCATCTCGAGCATGCGCACGGCACCGGGCACACCGACCGCGCGGCCGCCAACCACCGCCTGGTGAAAGCTCGGCGGCTTGCCGCCGGCCTGGATGAACAGGTCTTCTCCGGCAGCGGATGGCGCCGTTTCGCGACCGTCGAAGGCCACCGTCCAGTGTCCATCATAGTGCAGCAGAAAGGCCCCCCCTCCGATCCCGCTCGACTGCGGCTCGACCAGACCAAGCACCATCTGGGCAGCAACCGCCGCGTCGATCGCCGAGCCGCCGGCCTTGAGCATGGCCATGCCCGCCTCGCTGGCCAGCGGGTGCGCCGTGGCGACGGCAAACTTCTCGCCGCGCCAGCCTGCCTGAACGCTCAGGCCGGAGCCACCTTCCGGCTGGCCGAGTTCGCCGGCGGGTGCTCGATGCGTGGTCGATACACTGCTGCACCCGCTGGCGAGCAGGATCACGGAGAAGACGAGACGCAGAAGCTTCATGACGGCACTCCAGTGATGGGGCACACCTCCCGGTCGACCAGCCCGCGTCGCCCGATATCCGCTTTGTCTCATTCGAGTGCTGCACGCGTCAACAGCAATGATCGTGTTGAATGTCGCTCGCACTTGTCTTTGCGGATATATCAGTATATGCTTATATGCATGTCCCGACCACCTCTCGCTCGACTGCAGACTTGGCTACGGCTGCTGGCCGGGTTGGCTGCAGGTGCATCACTTGCCGGTCAGATCCAGGCGCAGACGCTGTCGGACCGTGTCGTGCAGCCGCATGCGGTGGAGCTGGTGTTGCCCGCTGACGCGATCGTCGAGGCGGTCAATCAGGCGACGCTGGCGGCACAGGTGTCCGGACGTGTCGTCGAAATGCATGTCGATGCCGGGCAGGCGGTGAAGAAGGGTGAGCTGCTGATGCGCATCGACGCGCGCGAGGCGAGCGAGGCAGCGGCCGGCGCGGCGGCACAGTATGTGAACGCGCGGGCTCAGCATCAGCGCATGTCGAGCCTGCGCCAGCAGGGCTTCGTCAGCCAGGCGGCAGTGGACAAGGCCAAAGCCGAGCTCGACGCAGCACAGGCAACGCAGGCTCAGACGGCGGTCAGCGCCGGGCATGCAGCGGTACGCGCGCCGATTTCGGGCATCGTCGCGCGGCGCTTGACCGAACTTGGCGAAATGGCGGTGCCCGGCAAACCGTTGCTCTCGATCTACGAACCGCGGGGCCTGCGAGTCACGACCAGCATCCCGCAGTACCGGCTGGCGCAAATGCGCGCGGTGCGCCAGGCGCGCATCGAGTTTCCCGAACTCGGACAGTGGGTGGAGGCGACCAGCATCAGTGTGCTGCCGACGGCGGACTCGGCGACGCATGTCGTTCCGGTGCGCGCCGGCCTGCCGGCCGGGATGGCCGGTATCATCCCCGGAATGCACGCGCGGGTGCATTTCGTCGTCGGCCGCGCCAACAAGCTGAGCGTGCCGCAAACCGCGGTGCTGCGGCGTGGCGAGGTGGCCGCGGTCTATGTGCGCAACGATCAGGGAGCGCCGAGCCTGCGCCAGTTGCGTCTCGGCGAAGTGTTTGCCGGCGGTGAGGTCGAGGTGCTGGCCGGCCTGCAGTCGGGTGAACGCGTCATCCTCGACCCGGTAAAAGCGGCAATTGAACTCAAATCCGTCAGGCAACCAGGCAAGTAGCAGGATGGGGGTTTCCGGCCGTATCGCCCGTTTCTTCACCAGTTCGCAGATGACCCCGCTATTGGCGCTGGTCGCCCTGCTGCTGGGCGTCTTCGCGACGCTGGTCACGCCACGCGAGGAAGAGCCGCAGATCGACGTGACCATGGCCGACGTCCTCATCCCCTTCCCCGGCGCCTCGGTGCGTGACGTGGAAAACCTGGTTGCCACACCGGCCGAACAGGTCCTGTCGCGGATGTCGGGGATCGAGCACGTCTATTCGGTAGCGCAGCCGGGAATGGCCGTGGTGAGCGTGCAGTTTGCCGTTGGAGTCAAGTACAGCGATGCCGTGGTGCGTCTCTACGATACGGTTCATTCGAACCGTGACTGGCTGCCACCCAACCTCGGCGTGCTCGAGCCAACCGTCAAGCCGCGCAGCATTGACGACGTACCGATCGTTTCCCTGACCTTCTCGACCACCGACCCGACGCGTTCGGCCTTCGATCTGCAACAGGTGGCGCGTTCCGCCGAAACCGAGTTCAAACGCATCAAGGGTACCCGTGACGTCTCCACCCTGGGTGGCCCGGAGCACGTCTTGCGGGTATTACTGGACAGCGAGCGGATGAATGCGCACGGCGTGACACCGCAGGATCTGGCGGCGGTGTTGCGCGTCGGCAATACCTTGCAGCCATCGGGCACGCTGGTCGCCGGCAACCGCGAGCTGCTGGTGGAAACCGGCGGTTATCTGCAGTCGGCCGCCGACGTCCGGCAACTGGTGGTGGCCGTACGCGGCAACGCCGGCGAGCGCAAACCGGTGTTCATGGGGGATGTGGCACAGGTCGATGATGGCCCCGATCAACCCCGGCGTTACGTCTGGCTGGGTACGCGTGAAGGTGAATTCCCCGCCGTCACCGTGCAGATTTCGAAGAAACCCGGGGTCAATGCCGCCGACGTCGCCAGTGCGGTGATCGCCCGTGCCGACTCGCTCAGGGGGACACTGATTCCCGACGGGGTCACGGTCACGGTCAGCCGCAACTATGGCCAGACGGCGACCGACAAGGCACAAAAACTGATCGGCAAGCTGCTCTTCGCGACCGCCTTCGTCGTCCTGCTCGTTTTCTTCGCACTCGGCAAGCGTGAGGCGCTGATCGTCGGTGTCGCGGTCAGTCTGACCCTCGCCGCAACACTCTTCGCCTCCTGGGCCTGGGGCTTCACGCTCAACCGCGTGTCGCTGTTCGCGCTGATCTTCTCGATCGGCATCCTGGTCGATGACGCCATCGTGGTGGTCGAAAACATCCACCGCTGGCAAGCACTGCAGCCGGAGAAAGCGCTGATCGAGATCATCCCGCTGGCGGTGGACGAAGTCGGCGGGCCGACCATCCTCGCCACCTTCACGGTGATTGCCGCGCTGCTCCCGATGGCCTTCGTCAGTGGCCTGATGGGCCCCTACATGAGCCCGATTCCGATCAACTCGTCACTCGGCATGTTCATCTCGCTGGCCATCGCCTTCGTCGTCACCCCGTGGCTGGCCGCCCGGCTGCTGGTCAGCCCGGCGCATGCCACGCCGGGCCGCGGGCAAGAAACGGCCAGCGCGCTACCGGCCAGGCGGATCGAGCGGCTCTTCCGACGCCTGCTGACCCCTTTCCTTGATGCGCAGCGAGGTCGTTCGACACGCCGCCGTCTCCTGCTGGCAATTCTCGTCCTGATCGCCGGCTCGCTGTCGCTCGCCACGCTGCAGTTGGTGGTGCTCAAGATGCTGCCCTTCGACAACAAGAGCGAGTTCCAGATCGTCCTCGACATGCCGGTCGGCACACCGGTCGAGGAGACGGCGCGCGTCCTGCGCGAGATCGGCGACAGCCTTCTCACGGTTCCCGAAGTCAGCGACTACCAAGCCTACGCCGGCACCGCCAGCCCGATCAACTTCAACGGCCTGGTGCGTCAGTATTACCTGCGGGCGGCGCCAGAACTCGGAGACCTGCAGGTGACCCTGGTCGACCACCGGCAGCGCTCGCGTCAGAGTCACGCGATTGCCAGCTCGCTGCGCGATGCCGTCGAGGAGATCGGCCGACGTGCCGGCGGCAACGCCAAGGTGGTGGAGGTGCCACCCGGGCCGCCGGTACTGTCACCGATCGTCGTCGAAGTCTACGGACCCGACTACCGGGGTCAGATCGCCGTCGCCCGCGAAGTGCGCCGGCAACTGGAGAAGACCGCCGATCTGGTGGCGATCGACGACTCGGTAACCGCCGACGGCAGCAAAACCGTGCTGCGCGTGCTGCAGAACAAGGCCGCACTGCTCGATGTGGCGCAGAGCGATATCGTCGAGGTGGTGCGCATGGGGTTGGCGGGCGAGGATGTGACGCCTTTGCGCAACAGCGGCGCGCGCTACGAAATCCCGCTGCGCCTGACACTCGCAGCCGAACAGAAGAGCTCGCTCGACGCCTTGCTCAAACTGCGCGTACGCTCACGCCAGGGCGCCCTGGTGCCGGTCTCCGAACTCGTCGAAGCCCGCCAGCAGGCGCGCGAGAAGGTGATCTACCACAAGGATTTGTTGCCGGTGGTGTATGTCGTCGCCGACATGGCCGGCAAGCTCGATTCGCCGCTGTACGGCATGTTTGCTGCGCGCAGCGCGCTGGCCGACCGCCCGCTCGACGGGCTGGAGTATGGTGCGGGCAGGCTGGGCGAGTATTTCATCCGCCAGCCGCCGGCACCCGACGCCGGCTACAGCATCAAATGGGACGGCGAGTGGCAGATCACCTATGAAACCTTTCGCGACATGGGAATCGCCTACGCCGTTGGCCTGATCCTGATCTACCTGCTGGTCGTCGCACATTTCAAGAGTTATCTCGTACCCCTGATTATCATGGCGCCCATTCCGCTGACCATCATCGGGGTCATGCCGGGGCACGCACTGCTCGGCAGTCAATACACGGCGACCTCGATGATCGGCATGATAGCGCTCGCCGGGATCATCGTCCGCAACTCGATCCTGCTGGTGGACTTCATCCGGCAGCAGGTTGCCGCAGGGATCGATTTCCGTGAGGCAATCATCCAGTCGGCTGCCGTACGCGCCAAGCCGATCGCCCTGACTGCCCTGGCGGCCATGCTCGGCGCCCTCTTCATCCTCGACGACCCGATCTTCAACGGGCTGGCGATCAGCCTGATCTTCGGCATTTTCGTTTCCACCCTGCTCACGCTGGTGGTGATCCCGGTGCTCTACTACGCCGCTTTCAGAAAGGACCCTCAGACATGACCACCGATCGCGCCGTCCGCATCATGGCGGGTAGCTTCATCCTCCTCTCGCTCGCGCTGGGCGTCCCCGAGAGCCCGCTCTTCGTTGCCAAGTACTTCCTCTGGTTTACCGTCTTCGTCGGTGCCAACCTCCTGCAGAGCGGTTTCACCCGCTTTTGCCCGGCCGAAAGCATCATGGTCAAGCTCGGCATGAAGCGGCTCGGATAGAAGGACAGGGCGGGCAAAGAGCGCCGTCGCCGTTCCGACCCTCAACCGACGAGCAGCGGCGATCCCCAGATCGCCCAGGTGGCCACCGCAGCCCAGGCGGCCAGGGTCGCCGCGAGGTTGAAGCCGGCGTTGTTCTTGCGGAACAACTGCCAGCTCCAGTAGCCGACCGCTTGCCCGGTCGCCGGCCAGCACGGCAGGAAACGTCGCACGGTGGTGCAGTACTCCGCGTAGGCAGCGCCAAAGATCGGCCGCAGGTGCGCCTCCTCGCGCTGCACCCGGGCGTCCATGTACAGCCAGTAGAGCACCGTGTAAGCCAGCAGCACCCACCAACTGGCCAGCAGCATCAGGAAGCCGAGCAGGATGAAGAAACGCCCCAGGTACATCGGGTTGCGCACCATGGTGTAAGGGCCACGTGCGGTCAGCGTCGAATTCTTGTCGAGCGATGCGAAGCACCACAGCTGAATGAACTCGCCAAGCATCGAGACGACGAAACCCGGCAACAGCCAGTCGCTGCGCACGAATTGCGCCAGCAGGACCATCCCGACGATGACGATCGGCGCGCGCATCCGCACCAGGAAGCGGCGCAGCCCGGGATGATGGAACAATCCGTTTGAGGTCTCCTTCATTTCCTGCCTTTCATGAGCCGGAGCCACGACGACTGGCGCGGCGGCGTTTGCTCAATCCGAAATAACCGCGTGGCACCCACCAGCGGCGCAAGCGGTTGGTCTTCTCGTACCTGGCGCGGCGTTCGCTGTCCATCGCCTGTGGCTGCCAGTCGGCCCACTTCTTGTACACGCCGCTCATGTCCATCGCTTCGAGCAGTCGTCGCAGGCTGGCCGGCATCCAGCGCGTCGACAGGCTGGCCTGGAAATCTATGATGCCCGGCGCCCCGTCCGGCAGCATCAGCAGGTTGCCGGCGCCGCGCGTGTCGAGATGCACGATGCCACGTCCATGAACTGCCCGTAACAGCTCTTCAAGCTGCCCGAGATACTCTGGCGAGACCAGTTGACGGTCGATCTTGGCCAGGCTGCGGCCGGGCACGAAACGGGCGGCAATCGCATGTGCATCGACGCGAAAGGCGTCGCCCGGCGTACCGGCGATCCCCTGCAAACATTGCAGGGCACGCAGCTCTCGCCCGAGGAGCAGGCGGCCAATGGTGTTGCGTACCCACCACGAACGGGTCGAGAAGTCCTTGAATGTCCACTCCCGTCCGTCCAGCAGCACGCGCTCGACGCGCGCGTTGGCCCAGCGCCCATCGCGCAGCAGGCTACGCTCGCTGCGTGTCAGATCGCTACGGGTGAAGGCGGGAGAAGCCGGCTGGAAGGAGGCGTGACTCATCATGGATGGTGGCGACGCCCAGCGGGGCTGTGCCGTGTCGACCCTGCGCGTGCGGTCCGGGTCCACCGGTTCGTTCAGTGCCGAAGGGTGGGAAGTGTAACATCGGGAGCCTGCCATTATCCGGAATCTTGCCCTTTGCAGTCAAACGGAAAGCCGCCGCCGGGGTGTAATCGAAAGTGTTGGTCGTAAATTCATGCTTCGAGCGGGAACTGGTTCTGAAGGCCGGTTGGCATGGGAAATGATTCGCCCCGGGTTTCGTAGAGGCTCCGTGGTCCAAGTACAGGCGTGCTCGGGCTGTACGGTCAGTTCGAAATAATACCTATCCTCCGCCTCGGGAGGCGGGATATATCCCAGGGGCTCAAGGAATCGCTATGGTGTTAACCAGGTCACCCGTTCCAGCGTCCATCCTCACAACTTAGGATTTTGTCATGTAGGCTTATAGGCATGAGATCGGTGTGGTTTGGGCTGCGGCTTTCGAGGTCGCGAGCGATGGGGAACGAGCTTCTGAAGGTTCAAGGCAAGCTCTTCAAGCAACGGTTTGAGGCGACGTGGAGTAGCGGCAGCGGTGAGCAAGCAGCGGCCGATCTGCCGCTTGATCTTGTCGATGGCCAGGGTTCGGTTGATCTTGTAGGGCGAATCCGGGTCGATGAGCGCATCCGTGGCGACATGGGCGGCGAGCGCATTGAGGTTGTCAAAGACGGCCTTCGCCCCGAAGTCCTGATGCGCGGCGTGCCAGGACAAGCCCGAGGTATGCTCCAGGCCAAGGCGGCTCTTGATCCGTTTAAATGCCGCCTCGATCCGCCACCGGCCATGGTAGAGATCAGCAAACGCGGCAACCGGGAAAGCCACCGGATCAAACAGCGAAGTCATCACCACATGCACTCGTCCGGTCGGCGTCGCCACCCGCACCAGCCGAACGGTGGTCGGCGTCGCCGGACACTCATAGTCTGCGGCATCACGGGCATCCGGCGCCCACAAGACCACCCGCTGCTCGCTTTGCCCGGAGCGCACGAACTCACGGACCGCCTTGAATCCCCGCGACAAATCGCAGCGAATACCAAAGGGAATCCCGCGTGCGGTCAGCGCC
>NZ_JAEUOL010000222.1 GCF_016789985.1 Accumulibacter sp. | reverse complement strand
GCAGCGTGCTGCGCCTGGAGTACGGGGCACGCTGGCTGCCCGGCGGGGCGACCCTCGATCCCGAGACCGGCTGGTTTGCCTGGACGCCGTCCTACGATCAGCATGGCCACTACGCCGTGCCACTCACGCTGACCGCCTTCTGGACCGGAGCCGACGGCACGATCGCCGAAACGCGCGTCGAGCAGGAGCTGCTGCTCGACGTGGCCAACGCCAACGCAGCACCGATCCTGCCGGCCACGACAACCTGGAACTCGCTCGAAGGGCAGCCGCTGCGCATCAGCGTCTTCGCCTTCGACCCCGACAATCCCGCTTTCGAAGCGCCGATCCGCCGGCAGCCGGGCGGAGCAGCGATCAGCCAGTCCGCCGGCACGCCGACGGTGAGCTACAAGGTGAGCGGTCTGCCCCTCAGCGCGCGCTTCGACGCCGAGACTCTGGAGATCGTGTGGACGCCGGGCTACGATCAGGCCGGTCGTTACCAGCTCCGCGTCATCGCCACCGACGACGGTGACGGCAGCGGCAGCCCGCTGACCAGCGAGCTGCCGCTGACCATCCTAGTCGACAATGCCAACCGCGCGCCGATCATCGGCGAACTCGCCAATGTGGTGGTCGACAAGGGCAGCGTGCTCGAGATCCCGGTCTCGGCGCGTGACGCCGACGGCCGTGCCGGCAGTTCGCCGATCCAGCTCGGCTTTGCCGGACTGCCGCGTTTCGCCAGTTACCTCCCGCGGAACGGCGGTGCTACCGGAGAGACCGCCGGCGTGTTGCGCTTCACGCCCGGCGACGGTGACCGCGGCGACTACACGATCAGCGTGACGGCGAGCGACGACGGCGATGGCGACCCCGGCCAGGTCCTTTCGGAGGTCAGCAGTTTCGTGCTCGGCGTGCGCAGTCCGAGCGAGCCGCCGCGCCTGGCTGCGCCGCAACAGGTGGTCGCCGTTGCCGGCCAGCCGCTGGCCCTCACCCTGCGGGCCAGCGATGCCGACCAGGACCCCTTGACCTGGAGTGTCCAGGGCCTGCCGCCCGGCGCCACCCTGACGGCGGGCAGCCCCTACGGCGAAGCCACACTGGACTGGACTCCGAGCAGCGACGACCTCGGCCGTCACGAAGTCGAACTGCAGATCGCCGACAGCGGCCTGCCGCCGCGCGACGCCGGTTATCCGATACCCGACCACCCCCTGCCCAACGTCACCCGGCACCGCCTGCAGATCGTCGTGCGCCAGCAGAACCGTGCCCCGCAACCGCTCGGCTTCAAGGTCGAGGGTGATTCGCTCGCCGACCGGGACGAGGTCCTTCGGCTGACGGCGGGCGAAGGCGTGCCTTTGTCTCTCGAAGTGTTCGGCAGCGATGCCGACGCTGACCCGATCGACTGGCAGGTCGACGGCCTGCCACGCGGCATGACTGCCACGGCCACGGGCGAGAGCGTCGCCCTGGTCTGGACGCCGGATCGCTTCGCCGCACAGGACGGCAACACCGGCGAGGGTGCCAGCGGCGCCGGGCACTGGCGCTTCTCGGTCAGTGGCAGCGACGGCATGGCGCGCTTCACCCGCCAGGTAGAGCTGGTGGTGGCCAACGCGAACCAGCCACCGCAGTTGCTGCCGATGCCCTTGCAACTGGTCAGGGAAGGTGAAACGCTGGGTTTCACCGTGCGCGCCACCGACCCCGACAATGAGGCCGTACGCCTTTCCCTGCTGTACGACGAAACGACACCGTCGGAGGTGCACTTCGACGCTGCCAGCGGCTTCTTCGAATGGACGCCGAACGCGGATGTCGTCGACAACGCCGGCATCGACAGCCGCTCGTTCAGCTTCGCCTTCCGCGCCAGCGATGGCCGGACAGAGACCAGGCAGACGGTCGAGGTGCGTGTACTGGACGTCAATCGCGCGCCGCAACTGAGCGCCGGCAACCATGCGGTGGTCATCGGCGAGACCCTTTCGCTGCCGGTGGTGTTCGGCGACACGGGGAGCGCCGACATGGCCGGGATAATCCCCATCGTCGTCGCCGACCCCGACGGCGCAGCGCAGACGGCAGCGTTGACCGTCGGCTTCGCCAACCTGCCGCCAGGCGCCACCTACGACAGCCAGACCAGACGCCTGACCTGGACGCCCGGTCCGGGCCAGATCGGCGACCACCGGGTGACGGCGCGCGTCTTCGACGGCCGCACGGCTGACGATCCGCGCAGCGCGCAGAGCTTCGTGCTGCGTGCGCTGGCGAGTGCCGGGGCGAACGCACCGACCATCCTCGTGTCGACCACCCCCGATCAGCCGGCGGCGCCCGGCCAGTTGGTGATCGCCAGTGTTCGGGCCGAAGCCTTGAGCGGCATCGCCCGGCTGGCCGCCGAGTTGCGCAGCGACGAGAGCGAAGCCTGGCGGAGCGTTGCCATCGACACCGCCGGTCGCCTGCGACTCACCCCGGAGCGCCCCGGCCTGCTCGACCTGCGCGTCAGCGCCACCGATCACGACGGCTTCGTCGCCAGCTCCACGCACAGCCTGCGCGTCAGGGACCCGGCCGACGCACAGGCGCCGCAACTGGCCTGGCGTGGTCCATTGTCCGGCCAGGTCGCCGGCAGCGCCCCGCTCGAGGTGCGCGTCCCGCTGGCGCTCACCGCCGAACTGCGGGAAACCCAACTGATGGGCTGGCGCCTGCAGATCTCGTCGGTCGCCAGTGAGCACTGGATGACCCTGGCCGAACAGGACAGCCGCGCCGTCGCGATCGATCGGCCGGTCACCCTGGTCAGCCTCGACCCTGCGACCCTGGCCAACGGGCTGTGGCGCTTGCGCCTCTCCGCCTGGGACCTCGCCGGTCGCAGGAGCGAGATCGAGGCACGCATCATCATCGAGACCGGCAGCAAGCTGCCTCCGGCCACCGTGGTCAGCGACGGTACCTACCGGCTCGGCGGCCACCCGCTCGCCCTGACCCGTTCCCTGCCGGCCCTTGCCGCACCCCCGGCGACCAGCGACGGCGCACCGGGCTGGAGTGGTGACCTTGGCAACTGGCAGTTGCCGCTGCTCGCCACCCGGCTGAGCAGCGACCAGCCAGCGACGCTCGCATCGGGCGCCAGCGCGGCGTGGCTGGACGGCGCGCGCGTCTGGCTCAACGTCCCGGCCAGTCTGTCCGACGGAGCGGCCGGCCAGCTCGCGCTCTCCTTCACGCTCGCCGCCACCAGCGAGCGCCTGGGGGGCGACCCGAGCGCGCCGCTGATCTGGCGACCCACCTTCAACGGCAGCCAGGGCTGGCAACTCGAGACACGAGCAACGGCAGGCAGCAGCAGTCCCGACAGCCTCGTACGCCAGGGCGATCGCCTGTACGACCAGATCACCGGCCTGCCCTGGGTGCCGGCGGCCTATACCCTGGTCTCGCCCGGCGGCGATCGCTACCGGCTGGACGGACAAGGCCGCCTGGAACGGGTCGACTTTGCCGACGGAGCGCAGTGGCTGGTGTCCGATGCCGGCGTCGCGGCACTCGCCACCGACGGCGGTCCAGCCGGCCGACTCGATCTGGTGCGCGACAGCTCCGGAAGGATCTCCCGCGTCAGCGCTGTGACGGTGGACCGGGATGAAGCGGCGAGCATCGTCTATCGTTATGACAGCCGCGGGCGCCTGGCGCTGGTCCGCCAGCTCGACCGGGCCGACGCTGGTACCCCCTACGGCTACGACGCGCAGGATCGCCTGCTGACCGACCGGCTGACCGCCAACCTCGGTACACCCGCCGACTGGGATGGTGTGACCAGAGTCTGGCGGGGCGAGCTCGACGCCGGTGCGGTGCTCGGCTTCGGCATTCGCGACAGCGAGATCGCGTCCACCGCGCACTTCCCCGGCGACCGCGGTGCGCTCATCGTCGCTGTCGAGAGCCGGGCCGACGACGCGAACGCGACGATCGAGTGCGTCGGTGCCCGGATCATCGGGGATCGGCAGAGCAACGGCACGCGGACGACGCTGCTGCTGATCGATCAGGCGGGCCTCAAACTGCTGCGCCTGTCCGGCACGGGCCAGGCCAGCGTCCGGCTGCAGGTGGCCGGCGATGTGAACCGCGACGGCCGCGTGGACGCCAACGATTCGACCCTCTGGGATGCGGCGCTGGCGGTGCTCGACGAACAGGCCGACGTCAACGGGGATGGGACAGACGATCACCTCGACCGGCAGATTCTCTTCGCCAACAGCGGGTTCTCCGCCAACCGTGCGCCGGCGATGAGCAGCTCGGCGCCACTCGTCACCCATACCGATCTCGCCACCTCGCAGGACCTCGCGCGGCTGGCCGCAGACCCGGATGGGGACCCAGTCTTCTGGCGGATTCTCGGCGCGACGCACGGCAACGCCCAACTGAGCGCCGATGGACAAACGTTGCTCTTCCACCCCGCCGCCGGTTTTTCCGGTCCGGCGAGCGTCACCCTGCAGGCAGACGACGGCTACGGCGCCTCGCCACCCTTTGCCGTGGCGGTGAACGTCAGCGGTGCGCGCCTGACGGCGATCCACCTCGCGCCGCTGGCCACGCTGCACGCCGGTCAGACGGCCCGGCTGCAGGCCACCCTCGACTTCGAGGATCAGACGGGGGTGACCCTCGCCGATACCGCCTACCTCAGCCTGCAAGCGGCCGACCTCGCCAGCATGGGCGATGTCGGCGGCAGTCCGCTACAGGTGGACGACGAACTGGATCAGGTCCGGGCAACCGGAGTCGGTCCCGCCCTGCTGCTGGTCAGCCGCAAGGATCTGGATGGGCGGCAGTTGCAGACGGTTGCGGCGATCAACACGCAGCCGGCGGTGCTCACCGCACAGGCCGGCGACGAGCAGGCGGCAGCACCCGGTGTCGAGCCGGACGTATATCCGGGCAGCCTGACACTGGTTCCCGGCGCCACGCGACAGTTGAAGGTCCGTCTGCTCGACCCGGTCAGTGGCGAACAGACCGAGGTCCACACGGCGAGCCAGATCGCCTTTGCCGGGCTACCCGAAACGGTGGAAACCTTTGTCGACCCCTTGACCCAGCAACCGCTGATCGACCCAAACACAGGAGATTTCGTGATCGATCCGGCAACCGGGGATATCGTACTCGACCCGAACACCGGAGAAACGGTGAGCTGGATCGTACCGGCCGTGCCCGAGGTAAGGAATGGCACGCGCTACCTGATCAGCGACGAGAGGGTAGCCAGCGTCAGCCAGGACGGCCTGATTACCGCCCGCCAGGCCGGTCGGGCCTTCCTGTCGGTCGTGCACTTCGTGAACGTGGTCGACGACTTCGGCGACATCAGCGCGCGCGTCATCGGGCAGACCGACGTCGCCGTACTGGTCGAGGCCGCGCAGACGATCGACGACGATCCGGCCACCCCAATGCCGACGGGCAGCACGATCACTGCCGGGCACGGCGGTGTCGTGCAGGCGGCCACCGGTGAAATGGTGATGATCGGCGCCGGCGTCTTGCCGCGCGACACGGTGGTATCGATCAGACCCATCGAACTCGCCCGCCTTGCCGCTGAAACCGGCTTGAGCGCCCCCGAGCCGGGTATCCTGCGACCTCTCGCCGCCTTCCATCTGGAACTGGGTGAACAGACGACGCGGGCACCGGTGCAACTCGCCATCCCCCTGCAGGGCAGCACTGACCTGCGCGACGGCGACGAGGTCCTTTTTCTGCGCCGTGGCCTGGCACCGGCCAGCAACGGGCAACTACAGGACGTCTGGTGGATACTCGACAACGGCTTTGTCGGAACCGACGCCAGCGGCCGGCCGGTGGCCAGAACCGCGAGCCCGCCTTACAGCGGCATCAGCGGGTCAGGCGATCTGATCTGCGTGAAGACCACTTTCGATCGACAGAGTGGAGCGATCACGATCAAGGGTTCCGGAGTCGATCTTCTCGCGTTGCGCATCAACCAGCTCGCCTTCCCGATTGGCGGGGATCTGGCCAACGGTGGCCTCGGTGGAACGGCTGCGCTCACCGGCATCATCACCAGCCTGGCCGGGGCAAGCGACATCTATGCCATCAACCGGGATTTTGCGGGCGTTTACCAGACCGTTCCGCTACACAGGGACCTGGCGAACGGCGACCTGGGTTTGACGCTTGAGGCACCGCACGGGGCCGTTAATGGTAACGATCATTCGCCGCACGTGACGCAGGTCGAGTCGCTTGCCTCGGGCAAGCTGCGGCTGACTATCGAGCACCTGCCGCCACTGACGGCAGCGAACGCACTACCCGCCGCCTTGCGCATCTGGGTGTCACCCGAGCCGCTGCGCATCGATCAGGATGGTCGCGCCACCTCGGCACAGTGGAGCGATGACAGCCAACCCGACGACAACGGAATGCTTCTCTGGCAGAAGCTGGTCGAACTGCAACCGATCGCCACCGGTGCCGAGCACATGACCGTCGAACTCGAACTGCCGGAACAGGTGGCCACCGGGCTGCACACCATCAGCGTCCAGCGCATGGTGGAGACACTCGACCCCAACGATCCGGGCAGGACGAGGTGGTTAGCCAGCGGCGAAGCGGCAGAGGTCAGCGTCGCGGCGCAGACCGGCTTCACCGTCGTCACCGGGGAAACGCTAATCCGCATCTTCAAGGACGGCAGCCTGGTCAGGGAACTGAGCTACCGGGGAATGGACGGCACAAGCACCTCTTCCGGCAGCAACAAGACCGATCCGGTCGCCTTCAGCCTCGACAATCGCCTGATGTTCATTGCCGGCAACCAGGGCGAGATCCATGTGTTGGACACGGCGACGCTGAAGTTCGCACAAAGTTTCAAGGTCGGCACGGCCAACCTCAGCAGCTTGGCGGTTTCCGGTCAATGGCTCTATGTCGCCGAGGGCGGCTACCATGATCCGGCCGGCGGCTACCGACTGCTGCGCGTCAACATCGACCCGATGGACAGCCGCTTCCTCGACGTGCAACAGGTCAGGCTACCGGCCGCGGTCAGCGGCACGAATGCTCCCTACGGCTACATCGACCTGGCGATCACGCCCGGCGTACACTCCTACCTGGCGGTCACCGCCAGCCAGCAGAGCCTGGGAATTTCGACCGACGACACCGCGACCAGTGGCGGCCTGGTCTTCATTGTCGACCTCGATGTCGCTCGCGAAGCCGGCGGCCGACTCGACGCCAGCGAGGCAGCCGCCTGCCTGCCGGTCAGCATGCCGGCCGGACAAGGCAAGGCGCCACAGTTCGTCGCATCGGCTGGAATCAGGGAGCACACGCTGCGCTTCATCCTCAGCGATGCGCAGGACGCGAATGCCGGCTTCGCCACCGTCACTGTTGACATCAGCGAGCAAGGCAGACTGCAGGGGACCCCCCGCTTCAACCGCGTGCCAATGCTCGGTGCCCGGAACGACCAGAGTCGCACCGACAACCCATACCAGTTGAATATCCAGCGCGCCCAGTCACCGGCGCTCGTCACCGCGCAGAACGGCACCGAATATGCGCTGGTCGCCGACTACTTCTTCGACTTCCTCGACCCGCTCTACGCCAACGACGATCAGCACAACGGCGGTCGACAGATGGGCGGCAAGATCGGCATCATCAGGGACCCGTTCGGTCCGCAGCCCGAATACCTCGGCGCCACCTCGCCGATCATCGGCGCCAGCATCTCGCGTCTGCTGGTCGGTGCCGACGGCAGCAACCTGTGGGCCGATCTCCGTTACTGGCCGACCATCGACAGCGCTCCACCGCCCAGCGGTTTGCTGCGCTGGGCGGTGGAGCCCCTGCTCGCCGCCGCGGAGAGAAACTCGCTCGCCCGACAGACTTCGCCGCGCCCGCTACCGATTGACCGGGAACGCGTTGGCGAAACGATCGACTTGGTCGTCACTCCAGTCAAGTACGACCTGGGCGACGCCTCCCGCATCACCTCGGGCTGGATTACCGGAATGGCCGACAGCATGCTGCGCACACCCGACTCCGTGGAATTCGCCGCTCCGGTCGATGGTGGGCGTTTTCTCAGGACCATCGAACCGGACAGTGGTTACCAGGTGCCCGAATTCAATTACGGCGACATCGTGCGGGTGGACCTCTTCAAGCTCATCCGGAGCCAGTATCGGAGTGCCCTCAGCGAGGTGAAGAACAACGATCTCAACATCAACTGGTCGAGTATCGAAGTCGAAGGAAGCGCCACGCTGGTACGCGATGCCAGGGGCTTCCTCCTGACGGCCGAGCGCGAGGACGGCCTGCAATCGGTCGAGGCGGCTGTCAGAGCCACCTACCCCGGGCTGCAGACAGTGGCCGGCGATGTCGGCAAGAAGACCCTGAGCAACAGCGGGATCGTTTTTCTGCGACCCGTGCTCGACCTCGACCGGCTACGCCGTGGCGAGGCACTGAAAACGGGAGAGGTCACCATCTTTGTCGCCGGTTTCGACAAGAACAAACCTGACGATCGCCTGGCCTTGAAACTCCGTGCGGTGGACTACTCACGCGCCGCCGACACCGTCTTTTTCGGCGACCGGCCACTCAACAACCCTGGCTACCACGAGTTCAGGCTTGATGGATCGATGGGCGGCGACAAGAGCAACGACAACAAGCTGCTCGATGTCACGCGCGTCGAGCAACGGCTGAAGTATCTCGGTTATGGCCTCTCGGCAATCCCCAACAGCGCCGAGATCACGGTCGACGGCACGCTTGATCAGCGCGAACTGATCGCCCTGCGTCAGTTCGGCCAAATAGTCGACAACAAGAGCGAGTACCAGGACAGCACCAGCGAGACCGTCAAGGACAAGAAGGGGAAAACCCAAACCATCTCGAAACCTCTGCCACCGCTCACCCTCTCGACGAACGACATCGCCTGGTTGAACGCCTACAACGCCCCGCACTGGATGCAGTACCGTTTCGGGAACGGCAGCGGTCTGAGCGGGTGGGTCAACAAGACAGATCCCAGGAAACCCACCGACGCCATGGGTACAAGCTGGATCGGCGACCTCATGGTCGCCAGCCAAGACGCCAACAAGACTGTCGATGGAAAGACCCGGCCACCGCTCTGGTTCGCAGGGACCAACCGGCTCGGCAACCAGTTGAATCTCGGAATAAATACGGCGTACGTCTCGGCAGAAAATCAGAAGAGCATGTATGGTGACGAATGGCTGATTGGCCTGAGCAATGTAAATAGTGTCGACCTGGCAAGCATAACCGCCAGCAACGCAAACGGTGCGGCAGCGGAACAGAAATTGAAATACTTGCTCGAGGAGAACACCCGTCTGCAACAACTGCCCGGCAATGGCACGTGGGATGCGCAAAAGGCACAGCAGCTCGCTGAGCTCCTGCAGTACATCAATCGCGTCAAACCCGCCGACAAATCGCCAAACAACCAGGCTGATGCGTTAAAAGACTTTTTTGCTGTCTATACCGCAACACAGAATGACAGCGTGACCGGCAACGGATCACTCGACGAACAACTCCTTGCAATTAAATCAGCCAGTTCCGCTGAATTAAAGCGCTCAGTTCAGCACGCATTGTTTGGAGCGGGTTCACAGGTCGATGGCTTGATCGACCCAAACAACTTGTTGCTGGGAGGTGTTGGCACCAAAGGCGTAGGCTTTGGATATGAGCTGACGGCAGAAAGCCTGGGCGCCATAATGGGCGCACCCGCAGCCCAATTAATGGACTGGGTGGCACCAATGAATCAGGCTCTTGCAAAGTTCGACATCAATACTGCAAAGCGTCTCGCCGCATTCTTGGTCAATGCTCGATTCGAAGCTTTCTTCGACAAGGATCTGGTAGAAAACCGCACCGATCAATCAGCCGAGGCAGCGTACGGAAATAGATATGGAAACGACAATCCAGGTGATGGCGCACGGTATAAGGGCCGGGGTATTTTGCAGATCACTTTCAAATGGGGCTATGAAATGCTCGGAGAGGGGGGGTATCGAGGATGGACGCACAAGCGGTTACCTCCGCATACCCCGGAAGCTAATAAGGTTCCAGGTTTGAATGAGATTCTTGGAACTCGCTATGACTTCGTCCAGAATCCCAATGACATGGTAGCGGATAAGCGCATAGCGGCTTTGTCCGGTGGGTGGTACTGGCGATTTGGTGCGCCACCCGTAGACGGTGACCTGAACAGAATAATAGATCGTGTCGGAAAGGCTGAGAAGGACAATTTTGAGTTGGTCACTATGGGAATAAAAGGCCATGGCAACTCGACCAAGGATCAGAAAAATCGCCAGAGTCGACTAGGATACTGGAACGTCATTAATACTGAGACCTTAAAAAATCAGAACTCTTATGGAAACATTCAAAACACCTTAAAACAACTCGGACTTTCTACCAAGAACCAAAGTGACTACCATACCAAATTTGGCATTTCTCTTGCCAAACGCCAGGCTGTTCAAATCGAGCAGAGCGAAAAATTGGAGGCGGAGTTTTTCGCGACGGAAGGTCCGCCCGACGTCACGGCGCTGCAGAGAAAGCAAAGTAAATTTCCGATGTCGGCAGAAGGAGTTAGCATGTTTGTTCTAGATCCCATAATTCAAGACCAGAACCCACCCCAAAACGTTGTTCTTCTTGCCGAGTCTAATTCAAGGAAGTCCACACTAATTTCGCAGATCGCGATTTGTGTTATTTCTCCAACCCACGAGCAGATACAGGCGATCGACGACCGTCACTCGATAAGCAAGTCGATCAGTCCCAGAATGGATGCCGAAAACCATTTCGCACCAAAAGACAACAAGTGGTTGGGCTTCATCCCTGAGTTTACGGATGAACAAAACCTGTCGAAAGTCGACGTCTTAGAAGGCCCAAAGCACGGAACCTTGGTCGCCTATCTGAGAGGGGTCGTGAGTGATTTTCCTGCGGGATCTTCCGTCTCCTATGTTCCGAGTCCAGGGTACGTCGGTAAAGATCGCATCACCGTGCTCGTCACGGGCAACAAAGGCCGTTCGATCGTTTTCAGCTATTTCATTAACGTTACTCCTGCAGCCGGCAACTATGAGCTGTATAAAGCCGATGGCTACAGAAAATACTGTCCGAACGGAAAGCTGATCTGGAAGATCTCTCGACTTTCGTCTAGCGTAGCCCCCGACACCTTATCAACATTGGGTTCGTCAGTCGTTTCGCCAGTTCTGACCAGAGCCAATGGTACCGCAAGCCACTTCGCCGAACTCTCCGGATCCGCCTTGGGCCAAACCACTGGCACCGGCCCGGACACCCGCATCACCCTCTCCCCCGACGCCGCCGGCCACGGCTGGTTCGTCGATCCCACCCCGTGGCTCGACGAAGAATTCCTGCCCACCAGCAACCCCAACGAATGGATTGCCCGACCCGGCTCCGCAGCGGAAAGCCGAATCGACCTGCTCACCGTCCTACTACATGAATACGCTCACACACTGGGTATCGAGCATAGTGCAGACCCGCACCACTTGATGGCCGCAACGCTGCAACCGGGCGTGCGCCGGACCTTGTCCATTGACGACCAACTCGCCATGCTCCGACTGGCCGGTCACTTCCCGGCGCCGGAGAGCCCGGGCACCCCGTACATTCCTGCCAACCCCGGCGCGTCGCTACCCTTGACGCGGGTATACGGTGCGGCGCGCACGCATGCGGCGGCGGAGCCGGCAATCACCATGAATCCGGTGCCGCAGTACGACATCGCCGCCCACCCCCGACTCCACAACCCCGAATTTACCGAAGGTATCGGCTGGAGCACCGCCGGCGATGTCAGCTTCACCGAGGGCTCGGCGACCCTCGCCGAATCGCCCGGCACTCAGACCCGCCTGAACCAGGTTTTCGTGCTCGGCGAGAAGGACCGCTTCCTCAGCTTCACGCTGGCCGACCTTGAGCTCGGCGATCAGACGCGTGGCCCCGACGACGCCTTCGAGGTGGCGTTGATCGACGCCAACAACGGTCGATCCCTTCTTGGCGGCAGCGGACTGACGCGCAGTGACGCAGCCGTTAACCGCCAGGCCGACGGCAGCGATTACCGCGCGAATGGCATCAGCGTTACGCGCCATGCGGACGGTAGCTACCGTTATTCGCTCGACCTCCGCGACATCCCGGCCGGCACGACGCTCAACCTCTCGTTCGATCTAATCGGTTTTGGTTCGTCTGCCGGCGATGGCCACGAGGTACGCAACAGCCGCCTGACCCTGCGCGACCTGCGCATTGGCAGCGATCGGCAGGCACTGCAGGCGCGCGACGACGAGGCAGGGAGCACCGAGGACAACGCGGTTCAGATCGACGTCCTGGCCAACGACCTCGACGCGGATCGGCCCGGCGTGGTACCGGTGCTGCTCGACGGCCCGGCGCACGGCGAACTGGTGGTCAACGATGATCGCACGTTCACCTACCACCCGGCAGCGAACTGGCACGGGGAGGACGCGTTTAGCTATTTCCTCAGCGACGGTGCGCTGCACTCTGATCCGGCCACCGTACACCTCAGCGTTTCGCCACAGGCCGATGCGCCCCGGCTGATCGTTGGTGATGCGGCAGGGAGCAGCCGCGAGATCTTCCGTACCGGCTGGGAGAGCGTCGGCAACCCGGACAGCACCGCGACGCTCGTCGGCGAAGACGAACTCGAAGGCTGGCGGCTGGTGAGAGCGCCCGAGGCCAACCCGGGCGGCGTGCATGGCTTCGAAATCTGGAGCAGTGGCGACTACCTGGCCGATTCGCCGGGCAGCATGGCGCGGATGCAGGCGGCCGTGGACAATGGCGGCAGCAACTGGCTGGAACTCAACGATGCGGCCGGCAACCGGCTGCAGACGCTGGCCATCGAACGCAGCTTCGATACCTTCGCCGGAGCGCGCTATACCCTTTCGCTCGACCTTGCCGGCCGGCCAGGGTTCAGCGCCGACTACACGCGCATCACGGCGAGCATCGACGGCCGGGAGATCGGCAGCAAAAGCGGCCTCAGTCCGCGCGATCTGCTCGCCTGGCAGACGAGTGGCTTCGCCTTCGTCGGCACGGGAAGCCGCCAGACGATCCGCATCGCCAGCGCTGCCGCGCGGTGGGCCACCGACGGCCGTGGCATGATGATCGACAACCTGGCGCTAAGCGAGACCTTGCCGCCCAATACGGGCCTCGAAGATACACCCATCCGCCTGTCGCCAATAAGCGCCACTCTGCTGGACAGCGATGGATCTGAAACGCTGGCGCTCGGAATTACCGGGCTTCCCGCCGGGGCGGCACTGAGTGACGGGAATCATCGCTTCATCGCCACCATTACGGAGCAGGCGGCAGACATCACCGTCTGGAACCTCGACGCGCTGTGGCTCACGCCACCGGCCGACTATCATGGCAGCTTCACCCTCGGTGTCGTCGCCACGGCGAGCGAACCAGACAGCCGGAGCCAGGCGAGCAGCACGGCCAAACTGCAGCTACAGGTGCTGCCCGACAACGGTGCACCAGCCACCCACGATGCGCTGTGGACGCTCAACGCGAGCGAACGCCAGATCGTCGACCCTGCAGCGCTGGCGGCCGACGCCAATGGCGACCATCTGACGTCGAGCGCTTCCGGACCCGACCACGGTGCGCTGACCACAAACAGCACTGCTACCTGGAGCGACCTGCCGCAACATGGCTACAGCGGCGGCGACCGCATCCGCCACACGATCCCGGAGGGACGGCGCACGGCGACGGCAGGGGCCGATCTGACGGGAACATCGGCCAGACAACCGGTCCGGGAGGCGCTGCAGCAACCGACTGCCACCAGCCAAACGCTGGCCGACCGCTGGAAACTCAGCCAGCCGAGCGGGAATTCCGGCAGCATGCCCAGCGTGACAGCCGACCAAAACCTGCAAACCGACCACGCAGTGTGGGCCCGGACAAACAGTGAAGCAGGCCGAGAGACTCTTCAACTAAAGCACCCACCCGCCAGCGGTCCTGGAGTGAGAAACGATCTGCTCACCAGTCCACGAGGCGCGAAACCGGGTCATTCACCGCTGCACGAACCGGACACTGCACCACCGAGCGCCGGACACAAGCGCGGAGCACCCGGCGATCCGCAGCGTCATGCGGTAGCGACTGGCCGCCGGATCGACTGGAGCGCGACACAACCTGCTTGCTTCTCCGTGACGCCGATCGTGCAGGCTGCCTGGCTGCCCGGCTTTCTTGGTGCGACACCGAAGGAAAACCCTCCCGCTACCTGGCGAGACTTGCGGATCAGGATCGAAAACTGAGCTCGCGAGCAGCAAACGCGATGCCAAACCAGGCAGCCGACTGGCAGAAACTGCCCGGCCGATGTCGGGGATGAGTGACCGGCGCGGCAGGCGTAATCGCCGCGTGCCGACTTGCCCGATGGAGCAGAGAAATTTCACGGGGGTGGCAGCAAGACCGCAACATGCCGCGCCGGTCAGACAGGGGTGCTTGACCCGGTCATTCCGGCAATGCGAGATCGAAGATCCCGCCAGGCAATCACCGCTGGCCCCACTCCCGGTGCGTTTCCGGCGCGCTGCAGTCGCTCTTCGCACGAAGCGCGCGTGCCTCTGGATCGCGGAGCCAGCGAAGACCGCATATGCAGGTACCCTTGAGACAGGCGTCGCACGTCCTTTCGCTTCCGAACTTCGAGTTACGCCTGCTCCAGGGATTATGCCCGGCCTGACATTCAGGCGTGCTGGCCACGGCGCCTGGCGGCCAGACCTGCCAGCCCGAGGCCGAGAAGCAGTAGCGAACCGGGTTCGGGTGTGTTGTTGATCTCCTCGCCGACTTTCTGGACCACTGCCCGCTCGAAATCAGCAAAGTCTGCGGCAGAGTAGACCGTGCCGTCTGTCGTACGGACGTTGTCGTTGTACCAAGTGGTAATCGCGGCCCCGCCGATGGCCAGACCGTTTACCGTGATGCCGGCAAGGGCCGAAAGATCACGCTGGAGCTGAACCGCCCCGCAGTTGACTGCGGCGCCGCAGTCGGGGTCCTCGTTCTGCGTTCCGTCACCCGAGACGTCCATGACCAGGCGCCGCCCCTCGTAGCCGTTGCCGGCAAAGGAGGTATGCCCAGTGTACATCCCGTCCTCCACGTCGGTGTTCCCTCCGATCGAAGCGCTGCGAGCAAGGGTGGCCAAGGTGTTGGCAAACGCCGAAATCGACGCGGCATCCGTCAGGTGCGTCCAGCTCACCACTTCCGCAGCGTTGCTGGCGAATTGAACCACGTTCACCGCAATACCGTCGGCGTACGAGAGAATGCCGTTGACAACTCCTGCATTGCCGAAAGCAGCGGCATAACCAGCTCTCTGGAGATCGTATTCAGCGGCACTGATACTCCCTGAAACGTCGATGACCAGTGAGAGTTCGAGTTCAACCGGGGTCGCCTGGACGTTGGTCGCAGCGAACAGACCGCCGATCAGGAGTGCAGAGAGTGTCTTTTTCATCTTGGATTCCTTTGTTTGCTCAGTTCATGGGAGAGTGGATTACCGAGCGATGGCGGCTGATTCGAGGACTAAAAAGATTCGCGTAACGAACAAATTTTTCTATTCAAATCACCGCCTGTCGTCCGGCTGACCCTCTTCAAGCACAGATCATTCCAACCATAGGAGCAAGAATTAAAAGGCGTTTTTTTTCATGGTGTTGGATTTGCCACTCGGCGGCCGATACAGTCAAACCACGCCCTTCGGTCGTTAATTTGTAAAATTTATCGACGTGAGATATTTCACATTCACTGATCCTGGCAGCACCAACCCAAGCAAAGCACGCCCGGCCCGACGTCAGAAAATGCGCTGCCACGATGAGCGTCCGACGTCGCACCACGAACGGACTGATCGGCAGGCAGGAAGCTTGCGATCAAACGATGGCGCAGCCCTTTCAGGCCACAAGCCGACAGCAGCAGGGATGCGGCGCGCTCCTGCCACGGAATGGCAAAGGGTGACGTCGCGCGCGAACACATGGCAAGCAGAGAGCTTGCCGCGGGCGAATCCTCAGCCTGACGCCCGTCCGGGTCGCCCGACGGAGTGGCGGCGCTGGCCCCTTCCCTGCAGCGCGTACTCAAACGCACCACAGCGCCAGGAGCCAGCGCCAATCTGCAAGAAACGGACTGGTCAGGAGAAGTTGACACGCCGTTTCGCAACCCACAGAAGCCAGCGTGACCGGTACGGCACCACGCCCCGCAAAATGAACCTAAATTCCTCTGTTAGCCCATTGCGGCAGCCAGACCAGGAGGGGCCAGGGCCGTGTGCCGCGGCAT
>NZ_JAEUOL010000192.1 GCF_016789985.1 Accumulibacter sp. | reverse complement strand
GTCTTGGTCAGATCCTTGTCGCGCGAGATACCCTCGGCAATCGCGCTGGTGCGGTCGGTTTCCGCCGTCCAGATGCGCCGGCTGCGAGCGCCGTAACCAAGCTGCACCAGGTTGCCGGTCGCCAGCAGGCGAATCGCCGGGATGCGCCGGTCCTTGGCGGTGGCCGCTTCGACAATGCAGCCGGTGCTCGGGCCGAGCAGCTTGCGCTCGGCCATGTCGGCCAGCCGTTCGACGTTGGCGGCGACAGCGAAAGCCTCGTCCCGGATGGCCGCCAGCAACAGTTCGCGGCCGGCAAAGAGGCAGGCTCGGGTGACGTCCTCATGCCAGGCACGCACCACCACCTTGTACACGCCGCGTGTCGAAGTTTCGCGCGCCTTGCCGAAGCCACCTGGCATGCCGGCCAGGTTCTGCAGTTCGAGCGTCACGTGTTCGAGGATGTGGGCTGGCCAGGTACCCTCCTGCACGCGGCGCAGAAAGCCGCCACGCTCCCCGTAGCTGCAGCGATGCTCGATCAGTGAGGGCAGCAGGGCCGTCAGGCGTTCCGGAAACCCGGGGATGGTGTTCGACGGGAAATCCTCGAGCTCGCCGATATCGACCACCGCTTCAATCACCGGGCGGTAGGTCCAGATGTTCGGACCGCGCAGGTAGCGGATCTCGAGAAACTTGATGTCTTTGTTTTTCATGGCGTCAGTCCATTCACGGGAGGGTTGACCCGCGGCGGCGCGGGAAAAGGCAGGACCGTCGGACCAGCGGCCGGGCCGGCATGATGATGCAATCATCGTGGCAATAACGCCGCCGGCACCAATCGGCTGACCTGCATGGGCAAGAATTCACCTGGTCCGGCTCACAGGAAGCGGTCGAGAATCCGGCGGCTGTGCTGATCGAGCGCATGGCGGTCGCGGATCAGAAAATGGATGCCATGGCTGTCGGCGATCAGCAGGGCCGGTGGCGTCAACCGACGGATGTCCTCTTCACCCTTGAGGACGAAACTCGTCGTGCCGCGATCGGTCTCGACCTCCCAGGTGCTCGGCGTGGCGAAACTGGCCACACCGACGATGCGCTTGATCACCGGCATGAACTCGCGTCCCGCCAGTTCGGCTTCGAGCAGCATGCGCAGATCCTGCGGCAATTCGGCAAGCCGGTCGATCCAGGCCAGCTCATGGCCGTAAGGATCCACCAGAGCAAGGCCATCGTCGGGTGCGCTGATCGGGAAGGCGCGTACCGGCACCACCCCCTCGTGCGTCTCGCCGTCGGCTCCGGTGAGTTCGAGCCGCCCGAAGGCGTTGCGGCGCAACTGATAGTCCGGGCGTTCGGTCATTCGCGGTCTCCCTCGTTCCTGGGATCGAGCTCCATGCGACGCAGTTCTTCCTCGGTGTCCACGTTGCGCGCCTGTGCCTGATAGAGGCGGTAGTAATGTCCTTCGCAGGCCATCAGCTCTTCGTGGCTGCCGACCTCGACCACGCTGCCACGGTCGAGCACGACCAGACGATTGGCATCGCGCAGGGTGGACAGGCGGTGCGCAATGGCGATTGTCGTCCGCCCGCGCACCAGGTTGTCGAGCGCCTTCTGGATTTCCTTCTCGGTCGTCGTGTCGACCGACGAGGTGGCCTCGTCGAGAATCAGGATGCGCGGGTCGATGAGCAGTGCGCGGGCAATCGAGATGCGCTGGCGTTCGCCACCGGAAAGCGCCTGACCGCGTTCGCCAACCAGCGAGTCGTAACCGTGCGGCAGGCGCAGGATGAATTCGTGCGCATGTGCGGCACGCGCCGCCGCCACGATCTCGGCGCGCGTCGCGTCGGGCTTGCCATAGGCGATGTTCTCGGCGATCGTGCCGAAAAAGAGAAAAGGTTCCTGCAGCACCAGTCCGATGTGCCGGCGATACTCGGCGACCGGCAGCGACCGGATGTCCACCCCGTCGATCAGGATTGCCCCCTCGCTGACGTCGTAGAAACGGCAGATCAGGTTGACCATGGTGCTCTTGCCCGACCCGCTATGTCCGACCAGACCGACCATTTCACCGGGTTCGATGACCAGGCTGATGTCGCGCGTGACGCTGCGCGTCCCGTAGCGGAAACCGACGCTGCGCAGTTCGATGCCTCCCGCAACCTTGGGCAGGTGTACCGGATTGGTCGGTTCAGGAACGCTCGACACATGGTCGAGGATGTCGAAGATGCGCTTCGCCCCCGCCGCCGCCTTCTGCGTCACCGACACGATGCGGCTCATCGAGTCGAGACGCAGGTAGAAGCGGCTGATGTAGGCGAGGAAGGCGGTGAGGACACCGACCGTGATCTGGTCTCTGGCGATCTGCCAGATGCCGAAAGCCCAGACAATCAGCAGGCCGAACTCGGTGAGCAGCGTGACGGTCGGCGAAAACAGCGACCACACCTTGTTCACCCGGTCATTGACCTCGAGGTTGTGGGTATTGGCGGCACGGAAACGCGCCGCCTCGCGCGCCTCCTGGGCAAAGGCCTTGACCACCCGGATGCCGGGAATGGTGTCGGCCAGCACGTTGGTGACTTCCGCCCAGA
>NZ_JAEUOL010000092.1 GCF_016789985.1 Accumulibacter sp. | reverse complement strand
ACCTGCGCAAGGGCGGTGGTGTGAAGTACGCAAGATTGCCGCGCAGTACGGCGGATATCGTGACCGATGCGCTGAGCATGGCCTGGTTCGGGAAGCGACCGGCAGCGGGGCGGTTGCCTCACTCCGACCGAGGCAGCCAGTACGACAGCCAGACCTTTCAGGACAAGCTCAAGGCCTACGGCATGACCTGCTCGATGAGCCGGAAAGGCAATGGTCGGAAAAACAAGCGAAGCGCCGTTTCGCGAGCCGTCAGGTGAGCGGGCGAAGCCCGGCACAACGCGCCGACCGGGAGCGGGTTCAACCGTTTCAGGAACGAGCAGGTGCACGGCGTTCCCTACGCCAGCCATGCCGACATGAAGGCGGCCAGCTTTGAGTACATCGAGGTCTTCTCCAACCGGAAACGGCTGCACTCGACCCTCGGCTACCGATCACCTGTTCAGTTTCTGGAGAACTGGATCAGGCAGCACCCTCAGGAGAATCTACCAGCATGACACCCGCGCCCTTCGGCAGACGAGAAATCCAGGGAAGCTCAACCGCCATCTGGCTCAATTGATGACACGCCCTAGAACAACAGATCGCGCTCCGCCTGGCGCGTCGCCATCCCCGCCTGATAATCCCAGCCACCCCCCATCGCCCTGGCGAGGTCGATCAGCGCAAGGCGCACGTCGCGCGCGGCGAGAATCTGCAGGGTCTGCGCCTGCAGGAGCTGACGCTGCGCATCAAGGACGTCGAGGTAACCCGAGTAGCCGGAACGGTAGCGCAGTTCGGCAAGTTCGAGCGAGGTCGCCAGCTTCTTCACCCGCTCGCTCTGTGCGGCGAGCGCGTCGCGCGTCGTGCGGTTGGCGAGCAGCGCGTCGCGTGTCTCGCGAAAGGCTGTCTGCACGGTCTGCACGTAGTTCACCAAGGCTGCCTCGCGGCGGGCCGTTTCGGCCTGGACGTTGGCCTCGATCGCCTTCAGGCCGATCAGCGGCTGCAACAGCGAGGCGCCGATGCCCCAGGCCAGTGCCGGGCCGGAAAAGAGGTTGGCGAGAGCCGCCGATTCCGAACCGTAGGAGGCGGTCAGCGACAGCGACGGAAAATACTGCGCACGCGCCGCATCGATGCGCAGGCTGGCGGCGGCGAGCTGGGCTGCGACCTGTTTCACGTCGGGCCGTCGTTCGAGCATGTCGGAGGGCAGGCCCGCCGGCACGTCCGGGACTGTGAGCAGGCGTCCCTGCGTCACCTCGCGCGCGATCTGCGGGTCGAACACGGCACGTGGCGAACGTCCGAGAATCGCTGCCAGAGCCGACTCGTAGGTGCCGACCGCGCGCTCGGCGGTGGCCAGGTTGGCGACCACGGCGGCGCGTTCGGCCTGCGCCCGCTGCAGGTCGTAATCGCCGATGATGCCTGCGTGGTAGAGATCGGTCTGCAGGGCGACCGTTGCGTCGCGCGCCTGCAGGGTGTCGCGCAGCAGGGCGAGTTCGGCGTCGGCGGCGAGCAGGCCGAAGTAGGCGCGTGCGGTTTCCGCGGCGACTGCCGTGCGCACCGTCTGGCGGGCATACTCGGTGGCCAGCAGCTCGCTGCGCGCCGCCGCCGCGCCCTGGCGATAGCGTCCCCAGAGGTCGACTTCATACGAGGCGCGCAGGCCGGCCAGGTAGTCATTGTTGGTCGGGTTGAAGTTGGCGGGCAGCGGTTGTGAACCGACCAGTGTCATGCGGTTGCGGCTGGCATCGACACCGAGGTTGGCGCTTGGGTAGAGGTAGGATTGCGCCAGCAGGACGTTGGCGCGCGCCAGGTCGACGCGTGCCATCGCCGCCTGCAGGTCGAGGTTGTGGGCGAGCGCTTCGTCTACCAGGGTGCTCAGGGCCGGATCGTCGAAGCGGGTCCACCAGCGCTCGAGACCCGGTTCGCTGGTCGCCGTTGCCGGCGGGAGGTCGAGCAGCGGAGGCGCGCTCGGGGTCGTCTGGCAGGCGACGAGGACCAGTGCCGCCGCGCCCATCAGCGCCAGGGTGCAGCGTCGCCGTTGGTGTTCACGCATGGCTGCCTCCCTGGCTTGTCGACTGCGTTACGGGGGTTGGCGGCACAACATGCGGGTCCTGATGCAGGTGTCGCACCTCGTCGAGCAGTTCGTCATGCGAGCGCCTTTCGCGGATGCGCCGATCGTAGAGCACCTTGAAGAAGAGGGGCACGTGAAATACGGCGAGCAGCGTCGCGGCGATCATGCCGCCCATCACCCCGGTGCCCACCGAATGGCGTGCGCCGGCACCGGCGCCGGTCGAGATGGCGAGCGGCAGGACGCCGAGGATGAAGGCCAGCGAGGTCATCAGGATCGGCCGGAAGCGCAGGCGCGCCGCTTCGATCGCCGAGGCCGACGCTGACAGACCTTCGGCGTGCTTGAGCACCGCGTACTCGACGATCAGGATGGCGTTCTTGGCGGCCAGGCCGAGCAGCGTCACCAGACCGATCTGGAAATAGACGTCGTTGGTCAGCGGCGCCGCACCGAAAAACGGGCCGAGCAGGTTCTTGGCCCAGATCGCGACCAGCGCGCCGAAGGTGCCGAAAGGCAGCGCGAGCAGTACCGAGAGCGGCAGCGACCACTTCTCGTAGAGCGCCGCGAGGATCAGGAAGACCATCACCACCGCCAGTCCGAGGGCGAAGATCGAAGCGCCACTGGATTTCTTCTCCTGGTAGGACGAGCCACCCCAGTCGAAACTGAAATCGGGCGGCAGCACCTCGCGCGCAATTGCCTCGACGCGCGCGATACCCTGACCGGAGCTGATTCCCGGTGCCGTCTGGCCGATGATCTTGACCGCCGGCAGGTTGTTGAAACGGTCGAGCGAATCCGGGCCCGAGGAATGCCTGACCGTGACCAGCGCAGCGAGCGGCAGCATGTCGCCCTTCCCGGAGCGCACGTAGAGGCCCTGGATGTCGTCCGGGCGCTTGCGGTACTCGGGTTCGGCCGACATCAGCACCTGCCAGGTGCGGCCGTACTTGTTGAAGTCGTTGACGTAGTAGGTGCCGAACGTGGATGACAGCGCGGCAAAGACCTCGTCGATCGATACCGCCGCCTGCTTTGCTTTCTCGCGGTCGACGTCGACGAACAATTGCGGCACGGTCGCCCGCCACAGGGTCTGCGCGCCGCCGAGTTGCGGGTCGCCGTTGGCGCGGGCGAGAAACTGCTGCAGCACTTCCTGCAGGCGTTTCGATCCCCCGTCGCCGCGGTTCTGGATGAAGAACTCGTAGCCACCGGCCGTTCCCAGGCCGAAGATCGCCGGCGGATTGAAGGCGAGCACCAGCGCTTCCCGGATGCCTGCGGTTTTCATGAACAGCTCGCCGACCAGTTGCTGCGCGGTGGTGCTGCGCTCGTGCCAGGGCTTCTGCGTGATGAACAGGGTTGCGGCGTTGTTACGGAAGCCGCCGCCGATGAAGTCGAAGCCGGCGAAGGCGACGACGTCCTGGTTGTCCGGGTTGCTGCGCACCGCTGCTTCGACCTGCTCGACGACACGCGTCGTACGTTCCAGCGTCGCGCCGTCGGGCAGGATGACGGCGCTGATGTAGAAGCCCTGGTCCTCGTCGGGTACCAGGCTGCCCGGTGTTGCCCGCCAGAGGAAAGCGGTGACCGCCACCATGCAGAGGTAGACGGTGAGCACGAGCGCCGCCCGGCGGATCACCCAGACGACGCCGTCGACGTAGCGCCCGGTGATGCGCAGGAAGCAGCGATTGAACCAGCGGAAGAAACGGTTCGGCGCGCGCTGGCCGTGCTGCAGCATGATCACGCAGAGCGCTGGCGACAGGGTCAGCGCGACGATGCCGGAGAGTACCACGGAGATCGAGATGGTCACTGCGAACTGGCGGTAGAGCTCGCCGGTCAGCCCGCCGAGGAAGGCGATCGGCACGAAGACCGCGGTCAGGGTCAGGACGATGGCGATAATCGGGCCGCTCACCTCGTGCATCGCCTTGACCGCCGCGTCGCGCGGCGACAGACCCTCCTCACGCATGATCCGCTCGACGTTCTCGAGCACGACGATGGCGTCGTCGACGACGATGCCGATGGCCAGCACCATACCGAACAGGGTCAGCGTGTTGATCGAGTAGCCGAGTGCGTAGATGCCGGCGAAGGTGCCGAGCAGCGACACCGGTACCGCGGCAAAGGGGATGATCGCCGCCCGCCAGCTCTGCAGAAAGAGGTAGACCACCAGGAAGACCAGCAGCATCGCTTCGCCGAGCGTTTTCAGGACTTCCTCGATCGACACCCGGACGAAGCGCGTCGTGTCATAGGGTACGGTGTAGGTGAGGCCCTCGGGAAAGCGCTGTTGCAACTCGTCGACGGTGTCCGTCACGCTCCTGGCGACGTCGAGCGCGTTGGCGCCCGGGGCGAGGAAGATGCCAACCAGGGTTGCCGGCCGGCCGTTGTAGCGGCCGTTGAATTCGTAGTCGCGCGAGCCGAGTTCGACGCGTGCGACGTCGGCGAGGCGGACGGCCGAGCCGTCCGGGTTGGCGCGTACGATGATCGTGCTGAACTGCGCCGGGTCGCTGAGGCGTCCCTTCGAAGTCACCGTGTACACCAGATCCTGGCCCTTGCCGATCGGTGCCTGACCGACCTTGCCGGCGGCGAACTGCGCGTTCTGCTCGTTGATGGCGCGCGCCACGTCGCCCGGCGTCAGCTTGAGCTGCGCCAGGCGGTCCGGTTTCAGCCAGATGCGCATGGCGTAGTCCTTGGCGCCGAAGATCTGCACGTTGGTCGTTCCCGGCAGCCGCTTCAGGCGGTCGAGCACGTTCAGCGTCACGTAGTTCGAGGTGAACAGGTCGTCGTAGCGGCTGTCCGGTGAAGAGAAGGCGAGCACCTGCAGGAAGGCCGACGAGCCGGGCTCGACGGTCACTCCCTGGCGGCGCACTTCGAGCGGTAGACGGGATTCGACCTGCTTGACGCGGTTGCTGACGTTCACCGCGGCGATGTCGATGTCGCTGCCGATGTCGAAGGTCACCTGGATCTGCACGACGCCGTTCGATGACGAATTCGACGACATGTAGATCATGCCGGAGAGGCCGTTGATGGCGTTTTCGAGTGGTGCGGCGACGGTCGATTCGATCACCTCGGCCGAGGCGCCGGGGTAGCTCGCCTGCACGGTGACGACCGGCGGTGCGATTTCGGGGTACTGGGCGATCGGCAGCGCACGCATCGCCGCCAGACCGGCGACGACCAGCAGTACCGAAACGACGATGGCGAAGATCGGGCGGTCGATGAAGAAGCGGGAGAACATGGGGGATGCTCCGCCTATCGTTGCGTAGCGTCGCCGGCCGTGGCGGCCGGCGACGAGCCGGCAGGTTCGCTTGCCGGCCGCGGCGGTCTGACGCGCACCGGAGTGTTCGGCATCATGATGCGCGCCAGACCGTCAACGATCACCTGGTCGCCGGCGGCCAGCCCGGATTCGATGATCCAGAGGTTGACGCCCCCGCTTTCCGACCAGTCACCGACCACGACCGGTCGCGGTGCGGCGATTTCCTGACCGTCCTTGTCCTTGCCGAGGACATAGACGAACTTGCCTTGCGGCCCCTCGAGCACCGCCACCTGCGGCACGGCCAGCGCACCCTGGCGTTGCGCCCCCTTCAGCGTGACGCGGACGAACTGGCCAGGCTTCAGGGCGAGGTCGCCGTTGGCAATCTCGGCACGCATCTCGAAGGTGCCGGTCTGTGGATTGACCCGCGTGTCGGCGAAGTTGATGTGGCCGCTGCGCGGAAAGGTCGACCCGTCGGAGAGTTTCAGCGAGACCGCGAAGGCATCGTTGTGCGGCAGTGCCAGGCGCCCGTCGGCCATCGCCTTGTTCAGTCGCAACTGCTCGCCGTCGGAGACGTTGAACAGCACCCAGATCGGATCGACCTGCGACACGGTGGTGAGCAGCGTGGTATTGGCGTTGGCCAGGCTGCCTTCCGACTGCTGGGCGCGGCTCGACAGGCCGCTGATCGGCGCGACGACACGCGTGTAGGCGAGATTGAGCCTGGCCTCGGTGACCTTCGCTTGTGCCGCCTTGATCGCCGCGCTGGCGAAATCGGCGGCGGAAGCGGCATCGTCCGCCTCCTTCTGACCGATCGCCTTGCGCTCGGCGAGCGGCTTGAGGCGTGCCGCTTCGCGGTCGGCCTGCGTCTTCTGGGCGCGGGCGCGCGCCAGTTCGGCTTCGGCCGAGGCCAGTTGCGCCTCGAAAGGCCTGGCGTCGAGCAGGAACAGCGGTTGCCCGGCACGCACCGCGGCGCCTTCCTGATAGAGCCGCTTTTCGACGATGCCGGTGACCCGTGCCCGTACTTCGGCATCCTTCGAGCCGGCGGTCTGCCCGACATATTCGAAACTCACCGGGTAGGCGGCCGGTTGTACGCCGACCGTCGTCACCTCGGGGGGCGGGAAGCCGCCCATGCCGTTCGGTGCCTGTTGGCCGCAACCCGCCAGTACTGCGCCGGCGACGACCAGATGGAGGAGAGAATTGGCCGCAGGGCGGACAGGGGAGACAGGCATTGTTGGTTCCTCGAAGCAGCAAGTCGGGCTGCCAGGCAGCCCGACTTGCAGAAACGGCGAATTTTACGTACATTCAGGAATGTTTGTAAATGCGTCGAGCGAGAAATTCGTTGCTGGCGGTTACGGTGGATCGGAAAAATGGTGAGAAGGACGAAGGACGAGGCACTGGAAACCCGCGAAGTGCTGCTCGACGCGGCAGAACGGGTGTTCCGCGCCAGCGGTGTGACGCGCGCCACGCTGGGTGACGTGGCGAGCGCCGCCGGCGTCACCCGTGGCGCCGTTTACTGGCATTTCCGGAACAAGGCGGAGCTGTTCGCGGCCATGTGCAGCCGGGCTACCCTGCCGATGCAGACACGGCTCGAACAGGCGGCGGCGGGTGACGGCGACGACGCCATCGTCACGCTGCGCCAGGTGTTGGTACAGGGCCTGTGCGAAATCGCGTCCAACCCGCGTACGCGGGCGGTTCTCGAAATCGTGCTCTGCAAGTCGGAACGCCTGAACCATGGTATCGACGGGGCGCCGCAGGCTGACGAGATGGACCGCCAGTGCGTGTGTGCCGTCGAACGCATCGTCGCCCGTGCGGTCGAGCAGGGCAGGCTGCCGGCGGAGACCGACAGCAACCTCGCGGCACACCTGCTGCAGGCATTCTTCCATGGCGTGATCCAGCTCTGGCTGATGCATCCGGAGGCTTTCGACCTCGCGGTTGCCGCCCCGGCGCTGGTCGACACGATGATCGCCGGGTTGCTCGCCGCACCGCCGCGGCGTGCTGCAGGCGGCGAGCTGGTCGTCTCTGAAACGGCCGGCACCCGCTGCTGAGCGGGCAGTCCGGCGGGGCGCGGGCCAGCCAGAGGCAGCCCTGCTGCTGGCCGGCCGAAGCGCAGTCTGTCTGTGCCAGTCTTGCGTGGCAGTGGCCTTTGCTGCCACGATTATGGCCATGAACCCCGCACTGCCCATTTGCGATGGTCGTGCCGCCTGGCTGCTGGCCGGCGTCGAGTTGTTCTTCTCGTTGAGCTGGGTGGTCTACATCCTCTTTCTGCCCGAGCTGCTGGCGCGCGGCGGGGTGGATAAGCGTTATCTGCCGTGGCTGCTGGCCGCCGACCAGTTGTTGTTCGCGCTTGCCGACTGGTCGGTCGGCGTGGCGGTGGACCGCGCGCGGGCGGCGCTGCGGCGGATCGGCCCGCTACTCGCGCTGCTTGCGACGGTGTCGGCCGTGGCCCTGTTGTTGCTCCCCTGGCTGGCGGCGACGCCGCCCCTCTTCCTGCTGGCGACCGCCTTGTGGGTCGCCACCTCGGCGGCGCTGCGCGCGCCACCCTATGTTCTCCTCTCGCGCTACGCTGCCCGTGCGGCGATGCCGCGGCTGGCCGGCATCCAGTTGCTCGGTCTGGCCGCAGCAGCAGCGCTGGCACCTTACCTGGCGATCGTCCTCAAGGGGGTCGACCCGGCCTGGCCCTTCGTGCTCAGTGCGCTGGCGGTTGGCGGCTCGGCGCTGGCCCTGGTCTGGGTCGAGCGCGCACAGCCCGCCACGCCAGTCGTTGTCGCTGCACCCACCGTGCCGTCAGCCGACCCGGCACGGCGCGCGGTCTGGTGGCAACTGTTGCTGATCGCCCTGTTGCTCGCCTTCGGCCAGCAGGTGCATACGGCGATCAACTCGGTGGCGCAGTTCAAGCGTCTGGCCGATCCGGCGCTGCTGCCCTGGCTGATGCCGGTCTTCTGGGTCGGTTTCAGTGCCGGCCTGCTGCTGGTCGATCGCTTGGTCCGCGCCCGCGGCGCACTGCCCGTGCTGCAACTGGCGTCTGTGGCGGGGGCACTCGCCCTGAGCGCGGCGGCGATGGCCGGCGGGTTGCCGCTGCTGCTATCCAGCCAGTTTGCCGCCGGAGTTTTCTGGGGCTGCATCCTCTGTGCCTCGATCGGCGTCGCATGCGAGCGCGGCTACCCGCGGCAGACCGGTCGCAATACCGGGGCGCTGATGGCGACCCTGGCGGTGGCGGCGCTGTCGCGCCTGGGTCTGGCCGCTGCGGGTGGAGCCGAGCTCGCAGCCCTGTTCGAGTGGCTGCCGGTGGCGCTGTGGGGGGCGGCAGTCGTTCTGCTGCTGCGTCTCAGGTGGACCTAGCGTCGAGCGGCGTTTCACGTCGAATTGCTCGGCGAACCGCCGTTCCAACGGTGACTCTCGAACGGATAGCCGGGGGAGAGCCCGCTCGCTGTCGCCGCTGTGGCGTATATTCAGTGCTCCTTGCCGTCCACCCGCGGCCGCAGCAGGTAAGGGATGTAGCGCCAGCCGAGGAGGGCGAAGCAGGCAAACCAGCAGGTTGCAGCGAGGCCGATCCAGCGCGGGTAGTCCGTCGGGTCGATCTGCGGCAGGATGATGCGGATGAAGAAGCCGGCGATCATGATCCACAGGACGCTCCTGTCGAGGCGGTCGAACTGGACCTGGCGCCCGGTGTGGCCCTTGGCGATACGGATCAGCATGGCGGGAATGATCAGACCCATGGCGCCAAAGGTGAACACATGGGTGGTCAGCGAACCCAGCCAGGCCGGCTGTGCAAGCTGTTCGACGAACTGCAGCAGCAGTTGCGCGACGATCGCCAGGTAGCCGAGATACATGATGCCGATGTCGAGGCGGCATAGTGCCAGTTGCGGCTTCCAGAAAACGAAGCGGAGTGCGAGCAGCAAGGCGAGCAGCAGGGCGACCCAGGGCGAGACGGGGGTCGGCAGCAGGCTGGTGGCAACCAGTAGCAGGGCGAGCAGCTTGATCGCCGTGTCGAGCGCCGGCTGGCGCAGGATGTCGGCCTGCAGGGCGTTCTTCATGAACTGGGTGACGGTTCTTTCGAGCATCACCAGGAAGGCGACGCGGAACAGGGCCAGGGTCATCATGGCGCCGGTGGCAAACTGCTCGGGGTCGATGAGCAGGTGCTTGGCGACCAGGAACAGCGGCAGGATGACGAGAAAGAAGTAGTTGTCGCGGAAGGTGTCGGCATGGTGATGCCGGATCAGCGTCCACAGCAGCATGACGACGATGGTGCCGAGGAAGAGGTTGCTCGACAGGCGGAACAAGGCCGGCGGCAACTGGCCGGCAAACCACATGCCGGCGCGTTCGAGCAGCCAGGCGGCGACGAGGACGATCAACGCCGGGCCGTGGTAGCCGCGGATTTTCACCCAGTTCTTGGTCGAGGTGAGCAGGAAGCCGCCCATCACCGCCCAGCCGAAGCCGAAGAACATTTCGTGCGCGTGCCACTGACCGGGCGTGAACGGTGCCGCTGGCGTTTCGATCGTTCCGGAGAAAATCAGCGCCCAGATTACCGGCAGACCGAGGCCGGCAAGGCAGGCGAGGGCGAAGAAGGGTCGGAAGCCGACCAGCCAGAGGGGGTGGGTCGAAAAGCTCATGCTGGCGGAGTCCTCGGCGGCTGACAGCCTGGTGTTCAAGGGGCGGGAGAGACGCGCAGTATAGCCGGGCGATCGCTGCCTGTGGGCGGGTGCCGCGCTGCTGCACGGGCCGCCGGCTAGAACGGCGCTGCCGAGCTGAAACGCATGGTCTGGCCGCTCGCGGGATGGACGAGAGCCAGGTGTTCGGCGTGCAGCAGCAGGCGTTGCGGCTGGCCCGGCGTCGCCCCGCCGCCGTAGAGCAGGTCGCCGATGATCGGGTGGCCAATGGCCTGCAGGTGCAGGCGCAACTGGTGCGTGCGGCCGGTTTCCGGCCACAGTGCCAGGCGCGTGGTGTCGGCGGCGGCATCATGCTGCAGCACCTGATAGCGTGTCCGCGCGGGTTTGCCGGCCAGCCGGTCGACCTTCTGCCGTGGCCGCCGCGGCCAGTCGGCGGCGAGCGGCAGGTCGATCGTGCCGCTCGCCGCGACCGGCTGGCCTGCGACCACCGCCACATAGCGCTTGTCGATGCGCCGTTGCGCGAAGTGGATGCTGAGTTGCCGCTGCATCTCCTTGCCGAAGGCAAACAAGAGCAGACCGGAGGTGTGCATGTCCAGACGATGGACGATCAAGGCCGACGGATGTGCGGCCTGCACGCGCCGCGCCAGGCAATCCTGCTTTTCGGCACCGCGACCGGGTACCGCAAGCAGCCCGGCCGGCTTGTTTACCAGGAGCAGCGCCGAATCGAGGTGGACGATCTCGATGCCGCTGTCTGGCGGCGCAATGTAGGGCAGGGCGGGGAGGCGGCTGGCGGCGAGCTGGCTCATGTCGTGGATGCCGAGGATCGGGGGCCGGAGGCGAAGGCTCCATTGTCGCGCATTTGCCGGGCGGTGCAGGGCCAGCGAGATCGACTAAACTGCGCGGGCGCCCGGCCGGCGGCGCCAGACAACGGACCTTGAGGAGGACGACTTGAGTATTGCCATTCCACAACTGACGACGATGAGTGTCGAATTGAACGAGGGCGTGGCCGAGATTCGGTTGCAGCGTCCGGAACGGTCCAACGCCCTCAACGAGGCAATGTGGCAGGAGCTGCGCAGCGCCTTCAACTGGGTGGACGCGACGCCTCAGGTGCGCGTTGCGATTCTGGGCGGTGCCGGCCGCAATTTCTGTGCCGGGATCGACCTCGCGATGCTCGCCGGGGTTGCTCAGGCGGTTGCGCAAACCGACCCGGCGCGCAGCCGCGAGGCTCTGCGGCGCCTGATCCTCGATCTGCAGGATTGTCTGTCGAGCGTCGAGCGCTGCCGCAAGCCGGTGCTGGCGGCAATTCAGGGAGCCTGCATCGGCGGCGCGGTCGATCTGGTGACCTGCTGCGACATGCGATACGTGGCGGCCGATGC
>NZ_JAEUOL010000025.1 GCF_016789985.1 Accumulibacter sp. | reverse complement strand
GTGCTTGGCGTAGACCGGGAGGCGTCGCGCGAGGAAGTCAAGCGGGCGTACCGACGGCTGGCCATGCTCTGGCATCCCGACCGCAACCCCTCGCCGGCGGCCGGCCGCGAGTTCAAGCGCGTGCACGCGGCCTATGAACTGTTGCTCGACCCGCAGCGCCTCACTGCCTGGCGGGAGGCGGCGGAAGCCGCGGCGCAAGGGCAAGGAACTGCGGCTGAATCGGTCGCCGACGACCTGGTACAAGCCCTGACGCTGAGCCTCGAGGAGGCGGCAGCGGGGTGCCGCAGGAACGTCGAGCTGCTGCATAGCGTTCACTGCCGTCATTGCGCCGGCAGTGGTCGCCTGCGACACAATCACTCGGTGCCCTGCCCTGCCTGTAGCGGCTGCGGTCGGGTATCGCGTCAGGGTGGCCGGACCAGCCGCTGTGAAACCTGTGCCGGGCGTGGCTACCTGCGCGAGACCGATTGTCCGGCTTGTGCCGGCAGCGGCTGGCGGCAGGAGTCGCGCATGTTGGCGGTGACCGTGCCGCCGGGCTTGCTGAATGGCGAGCGACTGCGTCTGGCCCGGCAGGCGCCACTACCACCGGGGGCCGAGAACGCCATTGCCGGCGACCTGTATCTGGAGATAAGCCTGGCTGTGCATGAACTCTTCGTTCTGCAGGGGCGCGATCTCCATTGCCAGGTACCGGTGAGCATCTTCCGGCGGCTTGCCGGCGGATCTGTGGAGGTGCCGACGCTGCGTGGCAGCACCCTGCTGGAACTCCCTCCCTGTGCCCAGCAGCCTGGCGAGCATCGTTTGCCCGGTTACGGCTTTCCCGGCAAGCGAGAGCAGGCGGCCGGCGATCTGGTGGTGCATCTGCAAAGTGTTGACCCGCAGGGGCTTGCCCGGGAAGACGTCGCTCTGCTCGAAGGTCTCGAAGAACGGCTGGACGCCGATCTCGATCAGCGCGCACCCCGGCTGGCACGGTGGCAGGCGCAGATGCGGGCGCGCCGAAATCCTGCCGGCGCCTGACCCGGATTCACAGGCGTCGCCCCACTGCCGTCAGGTAGGGCAGGGCGAGGAAGGGCCAGAAACTCGCCATCCAGCGTGTCAGTCCGTTGAAATTGAGGAAATGTCCTTGTCGCCAGGCCGCCAGAGCCGCTTCCGAGTAGGGATTGGCGGGCGTCAGGTTGACCAGTGCCGTGCCGGCCATCAGGGCAACTCCCGCCAGGGCGACACGGATCGGTGCCGGCAGCAGGAGGGCCAGAACAAGCAGCGCACCACCCAGCAGCAGGCCGACCTCGGCGCCGGGGGTCAGCCAGGCAAGCGCGTCCTGCGGCGCAACGAGGACGGCGGCGGACAGCGTTCTGATCGCCAGCGCCAGGATGAAGAAGGCGATCAGGACCAGGTGCGGCGCGGCGCGGTCGGCAAGCAGGCTGCGTGCCAGCAGGCCGATGACCACGGTATTGCAGCCGATGACTGCGGCTTCGAGTACAAAGAACGAGTGCGCCGCGTAGGGTACCGCCGGCGTCAGTTCGAGTACGTTGCGCAGGTCGCCGGTGGTGAAGAGCAGGGTTTCCGGTGACGATTGGGTCAGCAGCCAGATGCCGAGCAGGACCAGGCCCAGGTCGGCATGCTCGATGGGTGCCAGCAGGTCCTGTTGCAGGCGGGCGATCCGGCGCAGGATGTGCTTGCCGTTCCATGCCGCGAGCAGCGCGCCGCTCATGTTGCCCAAGGTATTGCACGCCAGGTCGAGGTTCGACGGCACACGCGCCGGCAGCCAGTTCTGGAGGCATTCGAGGCTCAGACTCAGCAGGCTGCCGAGGAGCACGGCGACCACTGCCGCCACCCAGCGACCACCTGGCAGATGGCGCAGCGCCAGGGTCAGGAAGAAACCGAGCGGCAGGTAGGCAAGAACGTTGACCGTCAGGTCGAAGCCCGTCCAGTAGCGTGGCCAGCCGGCGGTGAGGAACTCGAACGGTGCGACCCCCAGGTGACGCCAGTTGATGAAGGGGTAGAGGCTGGCGTAGCTGATCAGTACCAGGTAGGCGAGCGCCAGATAGAGTGGCAGCCGGGTCGGCCGCGGCTGTCCTGCGGGAGAGGCGTCCGCCGAGGTCGGTGGCAGCGGGTCATGCTCCATCAGCGGGCCGCCAAGCGTCGAAAGCGGCAATTCTAACGCTTTACGTGGCGGCGGCGCAGGACGGATCGGATGCCACCAAGCCAGGCGGCAGATGGCCGCCTGGCCGGAAGAAGCGCGCTGCGACTCACTTCCGTCCCTGTTGGTGGTGCACAGGCGCGGCATGATGGGTCTGCGCCGCCGCGCGATGGTGCATCCTCGCATGCAGGTCGACTGCCGGAGTCGGCTGGCCGACCCGTTGCGTCAGCAGCGATCCGGCGATCATGCCGAACACGCTGAGCGCGAGTCCGATCAGTTGTGGCGGGACCAGCGGTTCGTCAAGCAGCACTTCGACCAGCAGCCATGAGGCCAATCCACCGAGAATCGCCGCGAGCGCTCCCTGGGTGGTGGCACGTTTCCAGTATGCGCCGAAGAAAAGTGGCACGAAGGCACCGGCGAGCGTCACCTTGTAGGCATTCTCGACCATCTTGAAGATCGAAGCCTCGGAGTTGAGGGCAAAGACCAACACGATGGCCGTGAAACAGACCAGAGTCAGACGCATGACGCGCAGGAAGGCGTGGTCACCGAGTGCAGGGAAAAAGTTGCGCACGATGTTTTCCGAGAATGCGACCGACGGCGCGAGCAGGGTGGCCGACGAGCAACTCATGATCGCCGAGAGGACCGCGCCGAAAAAGATGGCCTGGGCGAATACCGGCGTATGCTCGAGGACCAGGGTGGGCAGCACCAGTTGCGGATCGGCTTCGATCAGGCCGTTGAACTGTTCCGGGTCGAGCAGCGTTGCCGAGTAGGCGATGAACATCGGCACGAAGGTGAAGCAGAAGTACAGAGCTCCGCCAAGCAGCGACGCGTAAATGGCGATCCTGGCCGTTTTCGCCGAAGTGACGCGCTGGAAGACGTCCTGTTGCGGGATCGATCCGAGCATCATGGTGAGCCAGGCGCCAATGAAGGCCAGCCACTCGATCGCACTGCCGGAAGGGAAGAAATCGAGCTTGCCGGCGGTCGCCGCATGGCCGATGACGACTTCGAGGCCGCCGCTCATGCTCGAGATCAGGTGGCCGATGTAGAGCATGCCGCCCATTACCATGCCGATCTGCACGAAGTCGAGAATGGCGACCGACAGCATGCCGCCGAAGGTGGTATAGGTGAGGACGATCAGTGCCCCGAGGATCATGCCGGCGGTGGCCGGTATGGTGCCGTTGGTGACGACACTGAAGACCAGTCCCAGCGCCTTGATCTGTGCCGATACCCAGCCGAGGTAGGAGGCGACGATGCACACCGTGGTCAGCACCTCGACCGTGCGGTTGTAGCGCATGCGGAAGAAGTCGCCAAGCGTCAGGATGTTCAGCTTGTAGAGCGTCGTGCCGTAGAAGACGCCGGCGATGACCAGGCAGAGGCTGGCGCCGAACGGGTCGGCAACGACGCCGCGCAGGCCGTCCTTGACGAAGGTCGCCGAAACTCCGAACACCGCTTCGGCACCGAACCAGGTGGCGAATACGGTGGCGGTGACCACCGGCAGCGGCAGGCGGCGGCCGGCGACTGCGAAATCCTTGGTGTTGTGTACCCGGGTCGCGGCATAGAGCCCGATCGCGATCGACACCAGCAGGTAAATGACGACGAACCAGATCAGCATCTTGGATCTCCGGCGGTGCATGTCCTTCGAACGGCGCCCCGCTGGCAGCCGATCCCCCATCGGCTGCCAGCGGGTATGCCTCCTTCCCGGCGGTGGCTCGGCTGGAGGCGCGGTGCTGGATTCCCATTAACGAGTTGCGCGGCGTATTATGCCAAAAAGATGGCGCCTGGGCGGTCGGTTTCAGGCTTGGCGTGCAGCGCGCTGATCCGGCAGGTGGTGTCGGGGCATCCCCCGTGTCGTGTGGTTTCAGCGTGACTCCTTGATCATCCGGCCGAAGCTCGGCTGAATCGGTCGCGCGTTGTGCCGGTAAAGGCGCGTGAAGATGGCCAGTTGCTCGGGCGAGATTTGCTGCGGTTGCTTGAGCACCAGCCAGAGCACCCCTTCGCTGCACGGTGGAGTGGTCAGCGAGCCCATGTAGGTGTAGTAACTCTTGTCCGCTGGCAGCAATTGGCCGAGATCGATGCTCAGTCCCGGCGGTGTCACATATTCGTTCTTCTCCAGCGGAAGGTTGTTCCATACGGTCTGGATCAGCGGGTGTTCGACTCCTTTCTCCAGAAGAACAGCGACCACGGCAAGCCGGCCATCCTCCGAGCGGTGTACCAGATGAGCCACCATGTCGAAGGATTTGCCGTTCACCCGCTCTTCCGACGGTCGGTGAAAGTGGAACTGGACGAGCTCGTAGTTCTTGCCGAGCAGACTGATGCTGCTGCCGCTGACCTCGACCTGTATGGTGTGACCGTTGTCGACGACACGGAATTGCGATGGCCGGTAGACGAACTGGACCGGTTCGAGGTCAACCCGGAAACCGTCACGAATGTCGATGGGTGATTGCCGCTTGCCGCTCGCGCAGGTGGCGTACTCGGGCCGCAGCCGGCCCCAGTTGTCGGGGCCGCCCTCGGCCTCGTAGGACCAGTGGAACTCCGCGTGCGCCTGGGGTGCGGCGGGCGGTTCGGCGTGGCCCATCGCATGCGGTCTGGCCTCGCGGCGTGGGGCTGCCAGGGCGCCTATCATCGGCGCTGGCGCGCTCGCCACGGTGCGCCCGACCGGGGCAAACGGGGTTGCTCGCTTGCTTTCCGGTTCGGCTTTCTCGGCAGGCGGGGCTTGCAGGTTGGCGCGCTTGACCTCTTTCTGGAGCAGCGCCTCGTTGGCCTTGCGCAACTCGCCGCTTGCCTCATTCACCTTGTCGGCGGTGCGGCGAGCAGCCGTTGCCGCCTCTCCCACGGCTTTCGGTCGGCAAACCTCGCGCAGCAGCTTGTCGTCGAGCATGCCCGAACGGACCGGCATCTCGACCTGCACCTTGACCTCCTCCTCGCGGAGTAACTGGCCTTCTTCCTTGAAATAGCTGCGTTTGAGCGTGCTGTAACTGCGCGCCGTGCAGTCATAGCTGCTCAAGGCCTGGACGATCCGGTAGGCCGAAGAGGTTTTCGGATCGATGATCGGTTTTTCGAGGATGATTCGACCGAGGGCCACGGTCTTGCCGCGCTCGTCCCTGGTGATGCTGCTGCGATCGATCTCGACGCGTTTGCCGGGTTCGGCAGAGATGACCTGCCACGCCGCCGATGCCGTGGTCGACATGAGGGCGATCAGACAGCCGGCGAGAAGCCTGAGATTTGCATGCATGCCGTGACTCCGCTGGTTCGTTCTGCTCATCACTTCGTTCACGGCGAGTTCGGCGGAGACTTTAGCGCCCTGGACAGATGCCCGCCAAAGCAGGCCGCGCGTCGAGTCGCGGCGGTCGCGGCCGGTGGACGAAAAAAGCCCCGGCGGGCTGTTGCTCCGCCAGGGCCTGTTGCTGGAAGAACGGATCAGTGACTGGCGCCGGAAGCCCCGAAACCGGTCTGCGCACGCACGTACTGGTCTTCGAACGCTTCCTTCTCGAGCTTGGACCGGGGTCCGGTGTCGCTCTTCGAGAAGATGTAGGCGAAGATGAAGGCGATCGGCATGGCGAACAGCGCCGGTTGCGTGTAGGGGAACAAGGCTGCCTTGTTGCCCAGCACGTCAACCCACACCGACTTCGAGAAGAGCACGAAGAGAACGGCCGAGATGACGCCGCCATAGCCACCCCAGAGCGCTCCGCGTGTCGTCAGACCCTTCCAGTACATGGACAGGATGAGGACCGGGAAGTTGGCTGCGGCAGCGACACCGAAGGCCAGGCCGACCATGAACGCGATGTTCATCTTCTCGAACGCGATGCCGAGCACGATGGCCAGCATGCCGAGGCCGATGGTCGCATAGCGCGAGACGCGGATCTCCTCCTTTTCGGTCGCCTGTCCCTTGCGGATGACGCGCGCGTAGATGTCGTGCGAGATCGCCGAGGCGCCGGCCAGTGCCAGACCCGAGACGACTGCCAGGATGGTCGCGAAGGCCACTGCTGCCAGGAAGCCGAGCAGCATGTTGCCGCCGACCGCCCTGGCCAGGTGCATGGCGACCATGTTGCCGCCACCGATCAGTTTGCCGCCGACGACGCCACCCTCGAAGAACTCGGGGTTCTGACCGACGATGATGATCGAGCAGAGGCCCATCAGGAAGATGACGTTGAAGAAGAAGCCGACGAAGCCGGAAGCATAGAGCACCGATTTGCGGGCTTCCTTGGCGTTGCCGACGGTGAAGAAGCGCATCAGGATGTGCGGCAGACCGGCGGTACCGAACATCAGGCCGAGACCGAGCGAGATCGCGGTGATCGGGTCGGCGAGCAGGGCGCCCGGGGCCATCAGCTTGGCACCCAGTTTGTGGACCGCTTCGGCCTTCTGCAGCACGTCGGTCAGTGAAAAACCGAACTGGACGTAGGCCAAGAGCAGCGTCAGCGTGCCACCGAAGAGCAGCATGCAGGCCTTGATGATCTGCACCCAGGTCGTTGCGACCATGCCGCCGAGCGTCACGTAAACCATCATCAGGATGCCGACGACGAAGATC
>NZ_JAEUOL010000024.1 GCF_016789985.1 Accumulibacter sp. | reverse complement strand
CTCCGCTCTTCGGGCGCTACGCGCCCTCATCGCTGCGGGCAACTCGGCAACGCCTTTCCAGCTCGAAGGAAATTTACAGAAAGCATGTTGCACTAACGCCGCCTTTGCCCACAGGATTGACATTGCCTTAAAATGGACATCTTTTGGATTTTTCAACTGGATCGGTAATGGCACTGATAGTTCAGAAGTTCGGCGGTACGTCGGTCGGCTCGACGGATCGCATAAGGAACGTCGCACGACGCGTCGCTCGCTGGCGTGCACAAGGGCACGACATCATTATCGTCCCGTCGGCGATGGCCGGCGAAACCAACCGTCTGATCGCGCTGGCCAAGGAGATTTCGCCCTCGCCCGACCCGCGTGAGCTCGACGTGATCGCTTCCACCGGGGAACAGGTGACGATCGCGCTGCTGGCCATGGCCATGCATGCGGAAGGCATCAAGGCAAAGAGTTTCACCGGTTCGCAGGTCGGGGTCCTGACCGACAGCACATTCACCAAGGCGCGAATACTGAAGATCGATCAGGACAAGATTCGCCGGGCACTGAATGATGGCAACGTCGTGGTTGTCGCCGGCTTTCAGGGTGCCGACGAAGAGGGCAACATCACAACGCTGGGCCGCGGCGGCTCCGATACCTCGGCAGTTGCATTGGCGGCCGCCATGCACGCCGACGAGTGCCAGATCTACACCGACGTCGACGGCGTCTACACAACCGATCCGCGTGTCGTACCGGAAGCGCGCAAACTCGATACGATCACCTTTGAAGAAATGCTGGAAATGGCCAGTCTAGGCTCCAAGGTGCTCCAGATCCGTTCGGTGGAGTTCGCAGGCAAGTACAAGGTAAAACTTCGCGTCCTTTCCAGCTTCGAGGAAGAAGGCGAAGGCACGCTGATCACTGTTGAGGAAAAAGGCCATATGGAACAACCGATCATCTCCGGTATCGCGTTCAATCGCGACGAAGCAAAACTCACCGTACTGGGCGTTCCGGACCGCCCAGGCATCGCTTACCAGATCCTCGGCCCAATCGCCGATGCGAACATCGACGTCGACATGATCATCCAGAACATCGGTCGCGACGGCACCACCGACTTCTCTTTCACGGTCAATCGCAGTGACTTCAACAAGTCGCTCAAGATCCTGGAAGGCGTCAAGGAGAAGATTGGGGCACGCGATGTCTCCGGTGACAACACCACCTGCAAGGTCTCCGCGGTGGGAGTCGGGATGCGCTCACACCCGGGAGTCGCGAGCAAGATGTTTGGCGCACTGGCCAAGGAAAACATCAACCTGCAGATGATCTCGACCTCCGAGATCAAGATCTCGGTAGTCATCGAAGAGAAATATCTGGAACTTGCCGTTCGTGTCCTGCACAAGGCTTTCGGCCTCGAAAAACCCCAGAAGGCGAAGTTGGGTTTGACCGGTCGGGGTGAAACCGATATCATCACGCCGTCTTAGGAGACGTGGCCGAGAGGTCGAAGGCACTCCCCTGCTAAGGGAGCATGCGGGCATAAACCTGCATCAAGGGTTCGAATCCCTTCGTCTCCGCCAGGATACCGGCTGTAAACTCTCTGCAGCAAAAATAAAGACCCCGCTGAACGCCATGTTCTGCGGGGTTTTTTGTTGAAACCTCCTGACCTCGACTACACCACAAATGTCATATCTGACGAATTCTGGTGTCTTACGGGCCGTTTCTCTCGAAACCTCCTGACTTCGTAAATTTAGTACGGTTTTTTCAAGCTGTTGTTTTTGCTTGAGAATTACGGGGTGGTGGGCGGATTTTGCGATGGCGTGTGCTTTGGTTTTGTGACCTACGCCATCGCGAAATGTCTGGTTGGCGGTGGGCGGAAAAGGCTCTTGCGGCGACTTTCCCCGGAGGGCCTCCACAGTGATCTGCGTGGAAACGACTTTTGGCAAATTCTCCAACCCGCCAAGACCATGCTCAGGCTCTTGGATGTGGCCGAAGCGTGTCGCGTAGCCACAATGCCAGCCGTGAAGGGTGTCTTTCGTCATAGATCGTCGAACAACCCAGGCCCCGTGACCAGAGTGGCAGCCCTCTTGCGGCCTGCGCCCCTTGCCTTGACCGGGGGCGCCTTTGCCGCCTCCGCCTCCTCTTTCGCTCGTTGGTGATTCAGCGCGAGCAGCCTCTGCAACACTTCCTTGCGGGCAGCGGGGCTGATCGTGTAGCGAACGCGGTCGTTCTCGGGCAGGGTCTCGACTTCGACGAAGTCGTGGTAGAGGTTCAGGTCGGCCCATCCGTAGGCGTCGCGCACGGCGTTGTCGAGCGCTGCATGCAGGCGACGCAATTCCAGCAGGCCGTCGAAGCCGGCGCGGGCAACGTCGGTGGGCTTCTTGCTGACTTTGGCGACAAGTTCGGGGCTCAGGTCGCGGGCGTGAAACAGGTTGTAGATGGGGGTCAGGCCCAGCCAGAGGTCGTGCATCAAGCGGCGGCGGTACTCGTGGTACCTCTCACCGATCTGCGCCAGGACAGAGTTTGCAGTCTGCCAGAGGTCGCCGGGAAACGGGAAGGTCTCGAAACAGTCTGAGGGCGAATAGCGCAACCTTGTCTCGAGTGCTCCGCTGTACTTGCGAGCCCAGACCTCGTGGAGAGTTGACTGGACGACAGCGTAGTGGTCCCAGCGGTCGGTGGCAAAAGCAAAGAGAGCGTGCGAGAACACACAGCGTGTGCCCGCAACGGAGAAATTCAGATACTTTGTTGTGGCCGCCGTGACGAAGCAACGTTGTAGTGGCCGCAGCTTCTCGTAGAGTTCAGGGCGAGGCCAAATGAACTGCCACCATCGCTCCTTAGCACCCTTGTAACGTTCGTTGTCCTTGACCGCTCCTCGCTCTTGCTGAACAACGGTAGCTACACGTTCATACGGGTCTGCGTAACGCTCCGCTCGCTCTCGACTCCAGTCGAAGAAGTTGATGACCCAGCGATCAGGCTGCTGGTCAGGAGTGCCGTTCAGTTCTGCGCCATTCATGATTGGCCACACGACATCCTGATTCGCAGCGTCCGCAGTAAGCATCCTCTCTGCGTCGCTATAGTCCAGTAGAAAGCCGTCGCCTAGAACAACAGACCCTTGGTAGACTCGGCCCGAGTTGGGCGGGATCTCAGTGGGTGCTTGCTCGGGTTCGCCATCTTCAAGGTGAGCAGATATGCGCTGAACACCTTGTCCATCAAGGTTCCTCTGCTTCATCCACGGTCCACGGTGTATCGCGAGCAAAGATACAACCAGCTTCGCTCGCCCGGGCCACTTGACGCCGCGGACTGCGAAGTTGATCTCGCCGCCAGCACTGAGAATCTGCTCGAGTCCGTCCTTGCGGATCTCTCCATCACGTATCGAGTTCGTCGTAATGAAGGCCATGAAGCCCCCTTCACGTAAGAGGGAGTACAAGCGTCGAACAAAATAGACAACGAGATCGCTCAGTCCTGCCGGTGCGTACTCCCATTTGACGTATCTGCAGAAGGCATGACCGTAGCTTCCGCTGAGGTCCTTGCCTCCAAGGTACGGTGGGTTGCCAAGCAGGCAGTCAAAGCCTCCACTAGCGATCACCTCTGGAAAAGCGAGGAACCAATGGAAGAAGCGCTTGCGCTTGGCCAGCGCCCACGCCTCCGCGGTCGCCTGTGACTGCGGCCTACGCTGGCCCTTCCAGTAGCTGCGGAACTCTTCTTCCGTGACATGCATTCCCGGTCGGTTCTTGACCTTAGGGATGTAGAACTGCGCGATCGGGATCGCCGCAAGCTGCTCCATCGACAGCGCCTCGGCCGACTGCGACAAGGCCTCGAAGCGCTGCCGCTTGGCCTCCACCTGCTCCGGCGTGTGTTCCGGCAAGGCGTCCAGCCCTTTCCAGCCCTTCAGCGCCTCGTCGAGCTGGCGCTCCACTTCCGGGTCGAACTTCAGCTTCGTCTGGCCGGCTCGCTCGTCCTTGTTGCGCTTGCGCAGCGCCGCGGCCACCTCCTTGTCGTCGCCGGGCAAGTTCGCGAAGGCTTCGTCGGGCACGCCACGCGCCTCGATGTCCTCGCGCCGCACATAGCCGACGATGGCGTTGCCGCACTTGATGTGGTGGTCCAGAAAGCTCAGCGGCTCGCCCGGCACGTGCGCCTCCAGCCACAGCGCCACCTTGCACAGCTCCACTGCCAGCGGGTTCAAGTCCACACCGTAGATGCAGTGGCGGATGGCGTCGCGCACGGCGGTGCGCATGGCCAGCGGTGAAGGCTGGTCTTCCCCGGTGCGGACGATGGCCAGTTCCTGCCCGATGCGCCGCGCCGCGGCCAGCAGGATGTGGCCCGAGCCACTGGCCACGTCGGCCACCCGCAGCGACAGCAGCGCCGCCTCGGGGTCCGGGGCCTTCAGCCGCTCGGCGATCAGGTGGTCCAGCGAATGCTTGATGAGCGGCTGGACCAGTTCGTCGGGCGTGTAGTGCGAGCCCGTGTTGGCGCGCTCGTCGCCCTGCTTGAAGGCGAAGCTGGTCTGCGCACCATCGGGCAGGATGACGGGCTCGTACTCCAGCAGCCCCTCGTAGACCGAGCCGAACTCCTCGACATTCAAGGCGCCGTAATTGACGCGGATGAGTTGCCCGTTGTCCGGGTGGGTGTAGAGGTTCAGCGCGCGCAACGCGCCCAGCAGCACGTCGTTGCCAAGCGTGCAGGGGGCCAACACGCCGATGGCTTGTGGCCCGAACAGGTCACCTGCCAGCGGTGGCACGCCCATCTTCAGGCCGGGCCCGCCCGCTTCAAACAGCCGGAAGGTGCCCAGCAGCGCAGACCACAGGTCAGCATGCCGCCGGTCGGCCAGATGCCGCTTCTCGCTCATGCGGCGCAGGCGCATCAGGCTGTAGAACTGCTCGTAGATCTCGCGGTGCCGGGCGGCCGTGCCGTTGGGGAAAACGAGGCCACGCTCCTCGATCACCATCAGGAAGAGCAGCCGGTAGATCAGGCGCAGCAGGTGCTTGTAGAACTCTTCGGCACTCAGGCGCCCGCTGCTCACCTGCTGCCGCAGCGCGTCGTTAGCCTTGTGCTGCAGAAAGCCGTTGGCCAAGCTGACGATGGACTGCTCCACCGCCTTCGACAGCCCGTCGCGGATGCGCGAGCCGGCGTCCAGTGAATCCTGGTGGTAGCGCTCGATCCAGCTTTGCAGCGCCTCGTCGCGGTTGGCCGGCAGGCGGCTGGCGTGCAGCAGGCGGTACAGGACCGCAAAGTCCGCGAACAGACCATCGCTGAAGATGCGGTCGAGGTCGAACTCCAAGTAGGTGAGCTTGATCAGCCGCGAGCTATCGCGCAGCAGTCGCAGCACGCGGCCGTTGGTAACCAGGCCGTACAGCTCGTCGGCCAGGTTCAGGTACTCCTGCACCATGGCGTGCGCCGACATGCGCAAGGCGCCGGATCGCTGTTCGGCCTTGCGGTCCAGGCCCGCCGGGTCGCGGTAGCCGGTGACGTGGACGACCGTGCCGCCACGGTTGGCGACGCGGTGGGACAGCGGGTAGAGCTTGCCGTTGGCCTCGGCGCTCTTGGGCTGGAAGTCGAGCTGGTAGCCCAGCAGACCCAGCAGCGGCAGCACCCACTGCTGGCGCGTTTCCGTGGTGGCCGGGCTGTCGGCACGCACCGATTCCAGCTTGCGCTGGAAGATGCGCCAGTAATCCTGCGCGTCGGCCCAAGCGCGGGCGATCTCGTCTTTGACCTTGGCGGTGCCTTCCAGGCCGAAGTCAGCGGCGCGCTGGCCGGCCAGATCCTCCAGCCGGTCGAGGACGTCGGGCGAAAGGATCGCGCCTTCGATGCGGATGCTGGGGTAGATCATGCGTATCGGGGGGCGAGGATCAACGGGGACGGTTGGCCGGGTTGGCGCAGCACCCAGTCCAGCACCAACTTGGATTTGGCCGGTGGGACGTACCAGGCACTGTCGCTCAGACCTACGAAGGCCAACATCAGATCGGCAGCGACCTGGCCGTGATCGCCCGAATCGGCGCCGACCACGAAGCCTTCGACGAGGTTCACGGTGCCATCAGGTACAGCGTCATGGACGGTGCTCAGGAAGTGTTGCGCGGCAAGAGCCATGGCCGCGCCTGCACCCAGGCTCCACCAACGTGCGCGTGGCGAGCGTTCGAAATCCCCTCTGGGAGCCGGATTTCCGCGCTCGTCGAATGCCGCGCACAACGGTGCTTCGATCACGAGAACGATTTCGCGATGATCGTGGGCGAAGTGAATCACCGTCGACACGCACTCACCGAAGCGCTGAGCCGCTGGACGAGCAGTCTCCCCATCATGCGTGGCGGCCACGCCGCAGCTTCGCGTCGCGCCTGAAAAGCCCAGGTCCACGGCCATCACCGGCAGGTTGCGCTGAGCGGCAGCTTTCAAGACGGAGTCGATGGCGAGGATCAACTTGACTGCTCCGGCAGCAGCACGTACGTGCCCAGCAGGTCCATAGGCAGCACCGGGTACACGACCTGGAAGCGCTGCTTCTCCATTAGCGAGCTGAAGCGCTCGTGAGCTTCGACCAGGCGTTTGGACTGCGCTTCAGTGATCTCGCTGAAGGCATCGCCCAGGCTGTCGAGCAGGGCCAGCTCGTTTTCCAGGAAGCTGGCTCGGGCCTGGGACGAGAGGTCGGAAGACGCTCGGGCTTCGTTGATCAGAACCTTGGCTGTGGCATGGTCGAGGAACTCACGCTGCTGCGGCGTGCCGCGCCAGCCCCATAGCAGCATCTCCTCCGCCACGATCTGTTGGTGGCTGCGTGCCTGCTCGATGACGTTGCGGCAGCGGAACAGTATCAAGGTGGTCTTGAGGGTGACGGCGCGCGTTCGAATGACTGCCGCGCGAGCCGCGCACTTGTCCTGCCGGTTGATGGTGTTGGCCATGACGACTTGGCACAGCAATTCCACGAAGGGGTGATTGCGGCCCAAGTAGTGGAAGCCTTCGGGCATGGGTGACTTGAAGCTCACCAGCAGTTGATCACCGGGAGGCAAGGCCTCGCGCAGCGCAGGGGGCAGGTTGCCGGTGACGATGCGGTAGCCCTTGGCTTGCGGCACCACCTGCACGCCCATCAGGTTGTTCAGCACGCTGGTGACGAAAGTCTCCACTGCCCGCGGGTCGCCGATGGCCTCGTCGACCTCGCGCAGGTCGGCCTCCACCTCGTGCGCCTTGATGGCGTGCTGGGCGAAGATGGAACGGGACGCCTTCTCGCGCTCCGCAGCGTTATCGAGCTTGCGAGTGACCTTGTCTTTGGCCGTAGCAGCCTCTTCGAAGTCGCTGAAGTCGAACAGCGTCCCCTGCACGCCCTGCTGCGTGCTGATGCTGCGGCTGGGGTTGAGCAGGAGTGCCTGGGTGATCGTGTCGATGATGCTTTGCGAGTCTTCGGGGAACGGCACGTTGATGCCAGTGGATCGCTTGATCTCACGAACCTTGCGCAGCAGCACATCGAGCACGACGCCGTCGATCGGGTTATCGGCCCCATAGAGCAGGCAGGCCTTGACCACCGGTGCCACCTGGCCGAATCGGTCAACGCGACCTTCGCGCTGCTCCAGGCGGTTGGGGTTCCAAGGCAGGTCGTAGTGCAGGACAGCCGTGAACTGGTCCTGCAGGTTGATGCCCTCGCTGAGACAGTCGGTGGCGATCAATACGCGCAGCTTCGAGCGGCCCATTACCTCGATGCGCTGCTTGCGCAACTCGTCCGGTAGTTCGCTGGTGATGACCTGCAGGTCCAGCTTCGCGAACTGCTTGCGCAGCAGCGGCTCCAAGTGCTCTCCAACGTACTTGGCCGTCTCGATGTAGCGACAGAAGACGACGGGGCAGAACGGCGTCGGCTCGGTCAGCCAAGCCGTGATCTGGCAAGCAGTGGCCGCCAGCTTACGGTCATGATCCGCACCCGCCAGTTGCCGCAGGCGTTCGCCGAAGTCCTTGAGCTGGCGGCGCTGGTGGTCAGACCAATCGGCGCGCTCCACCACCTGGGTCGGCGCGTTGTCGGCCTCGTGCCCGAACTCGGTGTCACCGACGGGGTTGGGGGCGTCGTCCGGAATGGCGTCACCCACTTCGCTGCGGCCCACTTTAGCCAGCGCCGACATGCGGGTGTTGAGCATCTCCACACCCGCGGACGGGCTGGACATCGCGCCGCGCAGCAGCCCGAGTGCCGTCCAGTAGTGGACGCGCTGCTGTCGGCCGCCCTGAGCTGGCGCAATGAGCTTGCGCGAGAAGTCGATCAGATCATCGAAGAGCCTGAAATACCTCGGCGACAGCGCGTAGTTCAGTTCAAATGCATCCCGATCGGGAAATGGCGTGTCTTCGCCGAGCCACTTCTCTACGTCGCCGCGCTTGCGCTGCACGAAGTGCCTTGCCAGTTCCCGGCGCTGCGCCTGTGAAGCGGCCGGCAGGTCGACCGGCTCGAATTCTGCCTTGAGCAGCCCGAGCAGGGACTGGAACTCGTCAGACTTGCCGCTGTGCGGCGTAGCAGTGAGCAAGACCAGGTGCTGATTGGGCTTGGCCGCGATGCGGCTGACCAAGTGGTAGCGCTGTTGCTGGCTGGCCGATGCGCCTTCGGGCCGTGCGCAGGTATGGGCCTCGTCGACGATAACCAGTTCCGGGCACTGCTCGATGAACACATCGCGCCGGACATCGGACTTGATGAAGTCAATGCTGATAACTTGGTAGGGGTAGTAGTCGTAGACGCTGGTGTCGCCATGGATCTGCCTGTCCAGCCGCGCCTGGGTGTTGGAACGGATGATCACGGCTTCGATGTCGAGCTTGGCGCGGATCTCGGCCTGCCACTGCTCGCACAGGTGAGGCAGGCAGATGACGGCGAAGCGCTTGATCTTGCGGCGC
>NZ_JAEUOL010000294.1 GCF_016789985.1 Accumulibacter sp. | reverse complement strand
AGCCGTCCGCCTGCTGTCGCCGGATGCCGGGCGACGTCGTTCAGCCCGGCCGGCGCCACTCAGCGGGTCGGCGTCATCGGCGCGGCTGTGCCCGCCGGCCTTTCGGCTGCCGTGACACGCAGCGCGGCCAGCAGTTTCTGTCCCGGCCGGCCGTCAGCGGTCATTCCCAGGCGTTTCTGTTCGGCCTGGATGGCCTGCCGCGAGTTGGCACCGATCATGCCGTCGATTTCGCCGATCGGGTATCCGCGGCCGGCCAGCAGGGTCTGCAGTTCGCGTCGCTCACGCCGCGACAAACCGGGATCGTCGGTCGGCCACGGCGTCACGAAGGGCTTGCCGCCCTTGAGCCGGTCGGCGAGGTGGGCGATCGCTAGGGCGTAGCTTTCGGCAGCGTTATAGCCGTAGATCACGTCGAAGTTGCGCAACACCAGGAAAGCGGGGCCGTGCGGGCCCGCCGGCAGGAGCAGCCCGGCGGCGGTTTCCGCGGCGGCGATCGGTTGTCCGTCGGCACGCCGCACGCCGCGCCCGCTCCAGTGAGCGAGTGACCGCTTGTTGGTGCGGCCGGAGACGCTGGTATCGAAACCGGGCGGCAGCACGACCTCGTAGCCCCAGGGTTCACCCGTGCGCCAACCCGCCTTGTGCAGGAAGTTGGCGGTTGAGGCGAGCGCGTCGGGGACGCTGTCCATCAGGTCGCGCTTGCCGTCACCGTCGCCATCGACCGCCAGACGCAGGAAGGTGGACGGCATGAACTGGGTATGGCCGAAGGCGCCAGCCCAGGAACCGACCAGACGCTCGGGTGCGATATCGCCGGTGTCGAGGATTTTCAGCGTGCTCAGAAACTCGCCGCGAAAGAAGGCCTGCCGCCGCCCGAAACAGGAAAGTGTGCCGAGCGACGTGAGCAATTGTCGCTTGCCGAAATTTCGCCCGAAATCGCTCTCGACGCCCCAGACGGCCACCACCGTGTCGGCATCGACGCGATAGCGTTCCGCTGCGCTGGCCAGCGGGCTTGCCCATTGCTGTTTCATCGCCACTCCGTCGGCCACCCGCTCGTCGTCGACCAGACCGGCGAGGTAGTCCCAGATCGGTGTCCGGAACTCCGGTTGATAGTCGAGGAATTCGAGCACGCTCGGGTCGGGAGCCAGGCCGCGAGTCAGGCGATCAAAGGAGTCCGCCGAGACGCCCCTGCCTGCTGCCTCGGTGCGCAAGCCGGCGAGGCAGGCGCCAAAACGTTCCGCCGAAACGCCTGCCTCGCCGGCAGCCACTTCGGCGATCAGGGCCAGGGTGAGGATCAGAGTGGTGGTCAGGCCGGCAGGTTTCATGGTCGAGGGCAGGGGGAGAGAACGGTTGTTGTGACAGGGGAAGGTGGCAGCGGCTCAGTGCTCCACGTCGGATCCCGGTGGCCGGCCGTAGCGCGCGGGAAGGCCATTGGCCGGCCGTTTGGTCGATGGCCGGAGCCGCGCATCGTATTCCGCATCGCCGATCACCTCGCCCTCGATCACCCGTCCGCTCGCTGCCGATCGCGGCTCCGTCGACCCGCCGGGCTGGCGGCGCAGGTGGCGGGCTTGCCATTTCAGGTAGGCGAAAATCAGTGTTCCGCCAATGAGCAGCACGCCCAGCGCGAGCAGCGAGAACATGAAGCCGACGACCAGCAGGAGGGCACCCGCACTCATCGTCAGCAGCCTGGCCAGAACGCCGCCGGGCAGCGGCAGGCCGAACGGTGAAAAACTGCCTGTTTGCTTGTTGCTGTTCATCGAAGTCCTCCTGTTTCCGCATTGCGGCGAGCGCTATGGCGGTGCATTGTACGGTCTGTCCGGCGGACCGACCAGACGGCGGGCACGGCGGATCGGGAGGAGGGCTGTCCGGCGTCGTGCACAAAAAGAAACGGCCCGCCAGAGGGGGGGCTGGGCGGGCCGGGTGATGCTGTCGCCGTGGCACTCGGGGGGGAGGGGGAGGGGGAGGGAGTGTCCCGGCGACGAAACGAATGCTACAGACAAAGGCGACGCGGATCTGTGAAGTATTTGTCGTTTTGTGTCACAACGTGTACGCGTCGCCGTCAGAGAAGGGCTGTCCGATGCCAGCGAACAGTTTGCCCAGCAGTTGTTGTTCCTTGCGCTCGATCGAGTCGAGAAACGGGGCGGCGGAACCCATGCCGCGGAAGGCGTTGAACCCGCGGTCGAGGAATTCGTGCAGATCGCCGAGTCCGGCCAGGTGTGCGGGGCCGCGCATCAATTTGAGCATGGTGCTGAGCAGGGGCTTCCTGGCCAGGCGGTCGAGCGCTTCGCCGGTCTGGCGAATGAGCACGATCTGCTGCTCGCGCTCCGCCCGGCAGCCGATGCTGCGATACGCTGCAGCGTAGGTGTCCTCGTCGATGCCCTCGATCAGTCCCTTGCGGTCGAGTTCGGCGACCATTGCCGAGTCGAGTTCTTCGGACAGCGCGTCGAGTTCGACGGCCAGGGCAACGGTGCGCAGCGCGGAGGCCGGAAGCATCTTGATCAGCAGGGGCAGGATGCGTTCGACTTCCTCATCGCGGCTGCTGAAGTCCTTGGGGCCATAGAGGTCGGAAAGGAAGAAGCGGGCTGCCTCGCCAAAGCGCTGGCTGGCCAGCAGGTCGGCATGGGTGCGGGCGAGCCGTCCGGCCTGCCAGTCGCGCAGGCGCAGGCGATTGTGCGCGGCCGCCGGTTCGCTGTTGGCCTGCCGGCGCAGGTGCTTGGCCGTCTGCAAATGCCGCCGTAACGCGTCGACGCTGCGCTGCTTTTCGATCGGGACTGTTGCATCGTCCATGGATTTTGATTATGCCTTGCTTGCCGGCGACTGTTTAGAGGTCATAGCCTAACCGGGAACTGCTCCAGGACATACACTTGATCCAGATAAAACCTCGCAGAGGAGCCGTGCATGCCTCATCCCGACTCGCTGGCCAATCGTTTCTTGCGTCTCAAGAACGCCACTCGCAACGACCCCAACCCGCCGCGAGCGGTGCGCGATCGCCGGCTGCGGGCACTGGATCGGCTGCTCCTCGACCATGAAGAGGCGATTGCCGAGGCGGTCCGACGCGATTTCGGGCATCGTCCGCCGGCTGAAACGCGCTTGCTCGAAATCTTCCCGAGTCATGAGGCGATCCGCCATGCGCGCCGGCATCTGGGGCGCTGGATGCGCCCGCAGGCGCGTCCGGTGTCGCTCTGGTTCCAGCCGGGCGGGGCGGAAGTGCGCTACCAGCCGCTGGGAGCGGTGGGCATCATGGTGCCCTGGAACTACCCGGTTTTTCTCGCCGCAGCGCCGCTGGCAGCGGCGCTGGCCGCCGGCAACCGGGCACTGGTCAAGATGTCCGAGGTCACGCCGGAGATATCCGCCCTGTTTGCCGAACTGGTCGGGCGCTACTTCGACGAGGACGAGTTGTCCGTCGTCGAGGGCGATGTCGACGTGGCCAGACAGTTTTCCGCCTTGCCTTTCGACCATCTCCTGTTCACCGGTTCGACGTCGGTTGGTCGCCAGGTGATGCGTGCCGCGGCGGACAACCTGACGCCGGTGACCCTCGAACTGGGCGGCAAATCACCCGCGATCATTGGTCCGGGGTTGGCGTCGAGTGGTGCTTTCGCGCGCGCCGTCGAGCGCATCATCATCGGCAAGTGCCTGAATGCCGGGCAGACCTGCATCGCTCCCGATTATGTATTGTTGCCGGCCGGCCAGGAGGAAGCGTTCATCACCGCCGCACGCGAGGTTCTTGCCAGTTGCTATCCCGACATCACCCGGACGGCCGACTACTCGACGATCGTCGATCAGCGCCAGTATGCCCGTCTGTCGGGCTACCTGGACGAGGCTCGCGCAGCCGGGGCGAAGGTCGTCGAACTGATGCCTGGCGTGGCCGCCGATCCGGCGCGGCGCCATCTGCCGCCCCTGGCGCTGCTCGAGACGGGTGCCGAGCTGCGCATCATGCAGGAGGAAATCTTCGGGCCACTGTTGCCGGTGCTGCCCTACGGCGACCTCGCTCAGGCGATTCGTTACGTCAATGAGCGACCACGACCACTGGCCCTCTACTACTTCGATACCGATCGCACGCAGATCGAACGCGTGCTCGATGAAACCGTCTCCGGTGGCGTCACCATCAACGATACCATCCTGCACATCGCGCAGGAGGAGCTTCCCTTCGGTGGCGTCGGTCCGAGCGGCATGGGTTGCTACCACGGCTTCGCCGGCTTCGAGACCTTCTCGGTCCGCAAGGCGGTGTTCCGTCAGTCCCGGCTGTCCGCCATCGGCCTCTTCAAACCGCCTTACCGGGCCTTGTTCGACCATCTGACGAGGATTCTGCTGCGATGATGTTCAGCCGTCGCCAGTTCATCAAGACCGGCCTGGCCGGCAGTCTGCTGCTCTCCCTTTGTGGCTGGCTGAACGCGGCCGGCGCTCGGCGGCTGAGCGCCGGCGAGCGCGAGATGCTCACCGCACTGTGCGGCGCTCTGCTTGCCGGGGCACTGCCCGGAGACACCGAGGAGAGAAGGAGGCTGCTCGCCTTGACGGTCGATGGCATTGCCACGGAGATTTCCGGGCTGTCGCTGGCCAGCCAGAAGGAGATTGGCGAACTGTTCGGCCTGCTGGTGCTCGCTCCCGGACGCCTGGTCCTGGCTGGCGTCAGCAAGCCATGGCGCGAAGCCACGGTCGGCGAGGTGAGCGGCTTCCTGCAGTCCTGGCGCTCGAGTCGCCTCGCTTTGCTGCAAGGCGCCTACGGTGCGCTGCACGATCTGACCTTCGGCGCCTGGTACGCACGGCCCGACACCTGGGAGGCAATTGCCTACCCCGGCCCACCAAGGGGGTATTTCTGATGCACGATCCGATCAGGAACGGGCTGGCCGCCGGCTGGAAGCATATCGACGCTGCGACTCTGCTCAAGGGCCAGACGGTGGAGGCCGATGTGGTGATCGTCGGTACCGGAGCCGGTGGCGGCGTCACCGCCGACCTTCTGAGCGACGCCGGTCTGCGCGTCGTGCTGGTCGAGGAGGGTCCGCTGCGCTCTTCGACCGACTTCAAGATGCGCGAGGCCGACGCCTACCCCGAGCTGTACCAGGAATCGGCGGCGCGCAAGACTGCCGACAAGGCGATCAACATTCTCCAGGGACGCTGCGTTGGCGGGTCGACGACGGTCAACTGGACCAGCAGCTTTCGCACGCCACCCGCCGTCTTCGAGTTCTGGCAGCGCCAGTTCGGCCTGCGGCAACTCAGTGTCGAGTCCATGAGTTCGTGGTTTGCCGTGATGGAGCACAAGCTGTGGGTGCGTCCCTGGGAGACGCCGCCGAATCCTAACAACAAGGTTCTGCTGACCGGCGCCGAGAAGCTGGGCATCCCGACCGGCGCCATCAAGCGCAACGTCAAGGGTTGCTGGAACCTTGGCTATTGCGGCATGGGTTGTCCGACCAATGCCAAGCAGTCGATGTTGCTGACCACCATCCCGGCTGCGCTCAACCGCGGTGCCACGCTCTATACCCGGCTGCGTGCCGAGCGCCTGCGTTTTACCGGTGGCCGGGTCAGCGCGCTCGACTGCGTGGCCCTGCAGGCGGACGGCATTCATCCGGCCGGCAAGCGGGTGCAGTTGCGCGCCCGCCACTTCGTGATCGCCGGTGGTGCCATAGGCAGCCCGGCTTTGCTCATGCGCAGCGGTGTTCCCGACCCGCACCGTCTGCTCGGCAAGCGGACCTTCCTGCATCCGGTGGTGATTTCGTCGGCGCTGATGCCCGGGCGCGTCGACGCTTACGCCGGTGCGCCACAAACGATCTATTCCGATCACTTTCTGCACCAGGCGCCGATCGATGGCCCGCTCGGCTTCAAGCTGGAGACGCCGCCGCTGCATCCGGTTCTCTACTCGACGACACTGCAGGGCTTCGGTGAAGCGCATGTCGAGCTGATGCGCGAGTTCACCAGGGTCAATGTGTTGTTGGCCCTGCTGCGCGACGGTTTTCACCCCGAGAGCCGCGGTGGTCAGGTCCGGCTGGGGAGTGACGGTCTGCCGGTGCTCGACTACCCGCTGGGTGATGTGATCTGGGAGGCGGCCCGTCGCGCCTTGCTGGCGATGGCTGAAATCCAGTTCGCCGCCGGTGCGCAGTGGGTGACGCCGGTGCACGAGACAGCCCCTGGCTACTCGACCTGGGCCGAGGCGCGCAAGGGGATTGCCGAGTTGCCGCTGCAGCCCTTCCTCTGCCGGGTGGTCAGTGCGCACGTCATGGGCGGGTGTGGCATGGCCGACGCGCCACAGCGCGGTGTCGTCGATCATCGCGGGCGCCATTTCTGGCTGGACAATCTGTCGGTGCACGACGGCTCGATATTTCCGACCAGTCTCGGAGCCAACCCGCAGCTTTCGATTTACGCTCTGGTCGCACGCAGTGCCAGCCTGCTCGCCGCCGAGTTGTCGGGCAGGCCGCGGCCGCTGATTCCCTGAGGCCGAACCCTGTCATGTTGGCACGCATTCTTCTCGTTTCATTGACGCTGGAACTGATCCTTTATCTGACGCTGGCCAGTCAGGTTTTCGATGCCTCGCCCACTGCCACGGTGCTCGCGGCATTGGCGGGCGTGCTTGCGCTACGCGCGCTGCTGATCGTCGTGACCTACGTTTATGCCCTGGTCTGGCATTCGCCGGCGCCACGCCTGTCGGTGTGGCAGGTTGGGCAGATGGTGCTCGGCGAGTACGCGGCCTGCGTCCTCTACTTCGTCGTGATCTTCCCGTTCGAACGCTGGTGGATGGCGGCAGACCGTTTGCCGGGTCGGGCCGCCCAGGCGGCACGGTCGACTGATCGGCGTTTACCGATCCTTCTGGTGCACGGTTATGGGTGCTCGCGTGCCGCCTGGTGGTGGCTCCGACGGCGACTGGAAGCTGCCGGCTGGAGCGTGGCGACGATCAGCCTCGAACCGCTCCATGCAGGAATCGACGACTACGTCGACCCGCTCGCCCGGCGTATCGCCGCAGTGCTCGACGAAACCGGTGCCGAAAAGCTGCTGCTCGTCGGTCACAGCATGGGCGGCCTGGTGGCACGCGCCTACCTGCAACGTTTCGGAAGCGGGTGCGTGGCGAGACTGGTGACGCTCGGGACACCACACCAGGGAAGCCGTCTTGCCCATCTGGGTTTGGGCGCCAACGCGCGGCAGATGCAGCCGGGCAGTGCCTGGCTCGCGGCCCTTGCCAACCCGGCGTCGGTGCTTGATACTCTGGTCATCTACAGCCCGCACGACAATTTCGTGATGCCGCAAGTCAAGCTGCAATTGCCGGGTGCGCCCGGCCAGGCGATCGACGGACTCGGTCACCTGGCAATGCTCCATTCGCCACGCGTCGCCGCAGCGTTGCTGCGGGCGCTTGCCCCGGCGCCGGGCACTGCCGAGTGGGGAGCAACCGAGCGCGCACGATGAAGGCAGGGAGACTGCTCGCCCGATGCTGTCTCCTGCTGGCCGTGCTGAGCACGGCGCAGGCCGACGACGTATTCGTCACGCGCGGCACCGGCAGCCCGGTGTTTTCCGACAGACCGCAACCCGGCGCCAAACCGGTCACCCTGCCGCCGCTCAATGTGATCGAGCCGGTGCCGGTGGCACGGACCGCTCCGCCGACGGTGAGGGGAATCGATGAGGAGGGCAGCAGGTCCGAGCCAGCGCTCCCCGTCTATCGCCGCTTCCACATTGTTCAGCCGGAAGACAACGGCTCGCTTGCTGCCAACAGCGCGCTCTTCGAAGTGCGTGTTGCCGTCGAGCCGCCGCTGCAGTTCGGCGAAGGACATGCGATCATGGTCAGCATCGATGGCCGGCCGGTCGGCTTGCGCTTCACTTCCACCGAGTTCATGATCCCGCCGGAGTTCTGGGGAGATGCGCTGCCGCCAGCCAACCAGCGCCACCAGCTCGATGCGGTGATCGTCGATGGCAACGGGGCGGTGATTCTGCGGGCCAGGCCCGTACGCTTCCAGTTGCGCTATGTCGCCGGCCTGCAACCGTGGCCGTGGCATCGACCGACGCCGCTGCCGGCCCCGCCGCCCAAGCCGCGGTCACCGCCACCACCGGTCAGAAGTGGGGTAATCAGTCAATGAAAGCAGCCGGATGTACCAGCTCGGTGACTGCCGCCGGTGAGCAGCCGGCCAGGGCGTACGCCCTGGCCATTGACGCGCCACTGGCGGGGGAGTGGGAGTACGCCCACCGCGTTGTCCAGGAGATGGACGATCCGCTGGCCTGCTGGATCCCCGCGATCCTGTACAGGATCAAAGGTGACGTCTGGAATGGCCGCTATTGCTACGGCCGGACCGATCGGTGGCGCTACGAGGAGCAGCGCGACGCGCACGCCGAACTGCTTCTGGTGCTTGCTGGCCGCGATTGACAGGGAATGGGCGAACGATGGGACCACAAACGCACTTCATCACCTCCGAGATCTGCCAGGTGGGCGGTCCCGGGCAGACGGATCAGAGCGACGCGGCGATCTATCTCATCCATGTTGGCGAGGCGGCGGCTCTGATCGATGCCGGCAGCGGTCGTGCCGGCGATCGCGTGTTGATGAACATCGAGGCGGCTGGCGTCCTGCCGGAACAGATCCGGTATCTGCTGCTCACTCATTGCCACTACGACCACACGGGTGGCGCAGCGGCCTTCCGTCGGCGCTTCGGCTGGCGCGTGGCGATGCACGCGCTCGAGGCCGACTGCCTCGAAGCGGGCGACAGCAGGGTCAGCGCGGCATGCTGGTATGGCGATCATCTGGCGCCTTGCACGGTCGATGTCCGCCTGGCCGACGGCGACCGCATCGCGCTCGCCGATCGGTCGATCGAGGTCCTTCATATTCCCGGCCACTCGCCGGGTTCGCTGGCCTATCTGATCGAGTCGGATGGCCGGCGCGTGCTGTTTGCGCAGGATGTGCACGGCCCGCTGCACGCCGCGCTGCGGTCGAACAGTGCGCACTATCAGGCCTCGTTGCGCAAGCTGCAGTCGCGCCAGGCGGATATCCTCTGCGAGGGGCATTACGGCATTTTCGTCGGCCAGGCGAAGGTCGCGGCCTTCATCGAGCGTTTCATCGAACGCTGATCGGGGGGCCAGTGGCCAGTGAATAAGCAGATCGTGTTGGCCTCACGACCGACCGGCGAGCCGCTTGCCGGGAACTTCCGACTGGTCGAAGCGCCGTTGCCCGAGCTTGCCGCTGGCGAGGTCCTGGTGCGCCACCACTACCTCAGTCTCGATCCCTACATGCGCGGCAGGATGAACGAGGGCAGGAGCTACGCCGAGGCGCAGCGCTTGAACGAGGTGATGGTCGGTGCTACGGTGGGCGAGGTGGTCGCGTCGCGCAGCGCGCATTTCCAGGTCGGCGATCAGGTGGTCGGCATGGGCGGCTGGCAGGAGTACCAACTGCTTGACGGAGATCGGCGGGGCGCGCTGCGCAAGCTGGATCGTTCGCCGATCCCGCTCCCGGCCTACCTCGGTGTCGTCGGCATGCCAGGGATCACCGCGTGGTACGGCCTGCTCCAGGTGATCGCGCCGCAGCCCGGCGAAACGATCGTGGTGTCGGCGGCCTGCGGTGCGGTCGGCAGCGTCGTCGGGCAGTTGGCCAGGTTGCGCGGTTGTCGGGCGGTGGGGATTGCCGGCGGGCCGGAGAAGTGCCGTGTCGTGGTCGAGGAGTTCGGTTTCGACGCCTGCATCGACTACCAGCAGCATCCTGACACCCGGTCGCTCGCGGCGGCGCTCGGCGCGGCCTGTCCACGGGGTATCGATGGTGACTTCGAGAACGTCGGCGGCAGGATTCTCGACGCCGTGATGTTGCGCTGCAATTCCTTCGCGCGCATCGCCCTATGCGGCATGATCGCCGGCTACAACGGCGAAGCGATCCCGCTGAGTGCGCCACAACTCATCCTGGTCAACCGGATGAAGATCGAGGGATTCATCGTCAGCGAGCATATGGAGCGCTGGCCCGAGGCGCTGCACGAGCTCACCCGGCTGGTGGCGGAAGGGCGGCTCAAGTACCGCGAAAGCATCGCGCAGGGGATCGAAAGTGCGCCCGATGCCTTCATTGGCCTGTTCAAGGGGCGCAACCTCGGCAAACAACTGGTGCGCCTGATCTGAACACCAGGCACGCCTGGGCCAGGCCGGCGCCGCTCCTCCTCGCCTGATGTCGTCGCCACCTTGCTCACTGGGTGGCCGGGACGCCAATCGACAGGTAGAGATTGGAGTAGCCGCCGGTCGAACCCGAGGTCGAATAGCCGTAACCGAGGAAGATCGGGCCAAGCGGGGTCTCGCCACCGATGTAGAGCGCGGTCGAGTTGATCCAGTTCCTGAGATTCGTTTCGGTGTAGGGAGTGCCCACCTTGGCTGCTTCGACCATGATTCCCGCCCGCATGTCGCCGCGCAGGCCCAGCGGCAGACGGCCGATGATCCTTTCGGCGCGCAGGGTGCCGTAGACCAGGTCGTCGCCCTGCAGTTGTCCGACGCCAAAGGCGGTCATGTTGAACATGCCACCGAGGCTGCCCGCATCGTAGATCGGCAGGCGTCCAATGGGCGAGGCCTGGTACGACGCCCGGCTGCTCAGCACCCATTCGCCAAAGCTTCCGTAGGCGCCCACATTGGCGTTGAGTTTGCTGTAGCCTTCCGCCGCCGCGTCGAAATACTTGGTGTACGAAAACCAGCCGCTGGTCGGGAAATAGAGGCGATTCGTCTGATCGATGTCGGCCTGGACAAACCAGCCGCCAAAGCGCTTGGATTCGTCGGGCAGGAAGGGTGACCCGACATCCACCTCCGGGTTCCACCAGTTCTCCTCCCAACCCGCCCGTAACTGGCCGAAGCTGCCCAGGTTGATGCCGCCGCCCAGTTTGGCCGCACCCTTGATCGTCCGGTACTGGGCAAGCTTCTGGTCGTCCTGATAGACGCTGCTGATCTGGCTTCCATAACGCAGGTTGGTTTCCAGGAAGTAGCGCTGACGTTCGTCCACCGGTTGGTAATAGTCCATCCCGATGCCGTGGTTCGAACCGATCTCGCCAAACGCCACGAATTCGCCGCCCAGCGGGTTGAGCCAGGTCTTCTGATAAGCCATGCGCAAGGTGTAACTGGAATCGCTCTTGAAGTTGCTGTCGAGATTGACGCCGAAGCGCAGGTAATCCGGGCCCCAACTCTTTTCCATCGGCGTGACGCGCAGGATGTCGCGTTCGCGCAGCGTGTCCACTGCATAATCGACGCCCTCGTAGTAGCCTTCGCCGTAGATGCGCATCAGGTTCTCATTGATTTCGGACGGTGACACATGGTCACCCGGCTTGATCTCGATATGCTTCTCGACCACCGCCGGGTTGACCCGTTTCATTTCGGCGATCCGGACTTCCTGCACCGGCGGCGGGGCAGCACGGGCCACCTGGATTCTCTCCGTCCAGGCAGCGTAGGCGGCTTCGCTCACCGCCAGCGGACGCAGGCGCTGCGCCAGTGCTTCCGCTGCCTGCACGCCGCGATCGGCCGTTTCCGAGGTGCGCTTGAAATCGCCGGCGGTGATTCCCTCGAGGTCGGGCTTGATGTAGATGTCGGTCGGTTTCAGGGTGGCCAGCGAGCGGACGACGTTCTGCTCGGTCAGGATATTCACCATCTGCGCCGAAACGCTCAGCAGACTGCCGATTTCGTCTGCCTTGAGGAGCGGTGAGCCGACATTCACGGCAATCACGATGTCGGCCTGACAGCGGGAACGTGCTTCGTCGATCGGTACGTTATCGACCAGGCCTCCATCGACCAGTTTCTGACCGTCGATGTCCACCGGCGACATCAGGCCGGGAACCGACATGCTGGCACGCATGGCGGAGGACAGGTTGCCGCTGCGAAAAACGACGCGTGTGCCGTGCACGATGTCGGTGGCGATGATCGACAGTGGCAGGGCGAGATGCTCGATCTTGCGCTGACCCAGATGGTCGCCGACCAGTTCGTTGAAGAAGAGCTTGATCTTCTGCCCGGTGACGATCCCCGTCTGGTACTTCACACCATCGGGGCCGACGCCGGTTTCCGAAGCAGGCAGGTAACGCTTGTCCTGCAACTTGTTGCGGAAGCTGCGCCGGGAGAAAAACGGGGCATCCTGGAACAGATCATCCCAGTCGGCCCTGGCGAGTTCCTCGCGCATCCTGGCCGGGGTCATCCCGCTTGCGTAGACTCCAGCGACCAGGGCGCCCATGCTGGTGCCGGCGACGCAGTCGACCGGGACGCGCAGTCTTTCGAGTACCTCGAGGACACCGATGTGCGCCGCGCCGCGTGCGCCGCCGCCGCCGAGGATCAGTCCGACACGCGGCCGGGCCGCTTCTGCGGTGGCGTTGGCCAGCGGCATGGCGGCAAGCAGAGCAGTCAGCAGCAGGCGCTGCCAGGAAAAAAGGTTCATGGCTACTCCATTTTTCGCGATAAGGCCGGGACAGTCTGCGACCGTGGTGGCTGGGGTTGTCCTGCCCGCCCAGGCCTAGCGGCTCGTGCCGTAAGGAAGCGACGTCAGGATCGTCAGTGCTGCCTGCGCGTGTTCTGCCGCATCGCGGCCGAGGCTGGTCAGATAGCCGCCATCGATCTGGGTCAGCAGTCCCTTGGCGTGCAGCCGCCGGGTTGCGGCGATGATCTCCGGATCGGCGGTCTTGTGGATCTTGATTCCTTGCTGGGTGGTGTCCAGATCAAAGTGGATCAGGGTGTTGAGTTCGCCGACCAGATCGGACGTAAACGGCATGGCAGTTCCTTGTTGGGCGAGACAGAGGGCGATCGATACCCGGCATTCTAGCGCACCTTGCCGGCCCGCCCTTCAGGAACTGCAGGAGAGCATCGAACAGCCGGCGCGGTGACGCGCCCAGTCGGGACGCAGCGCAGCGAAGGTCTGGCGCCCCACCTGCTCATCGTAGGGGTGGCGCAGGACGTCGAGCAGGTCATGGATCATCTGCGTGTCGCCCTGTTCGGCGTGGTCGATCGCCTGTTGCGCGAGATAGTTGCGCAGCACGTAACGCGGGTTGGCGGCATTCATGCGTGCCGTGCGCATCGCGGTGGCTTGTCCGTCCTCGCGCAGGCGGGCCGCATAGCGTCGCAACCAGCGTTCGAGCTGCCCGGCATGGTGCTGCCTGAGATCGGCCCGGTAGAAGGCGGCATGCAGCAGCACCGGATCGGGCTGATCGCTGTCCAGTCGTGCCAGGCTGCGGAAGAACTCCGTCATGTCGATCTCGGCCCGGTGCATCAGTGTGAACAGTTCCTCGAGCAGTTCGCCGTCGTCGTGCTGCCACTCCGACAAGCCGAGCTTGGCGGCGTAGGCCGTGCAGAAATCGGCCGCATAGATCTCGTCGTAACGCTCGAGTCCGGCGACCAGGTCGTCCGGTCTGGACATCAGCAACGCCAGCGCGTCGCCCAGCCGTTCGAGATTCCAGCGCGCGATGCCCGGTTGGCGGGCAAAGCAGTAGCGGCGGCTCGAGGCGTCGGTGGTGTTCGGCGTCCAACCGGGATCGAAATTATCGATCCACCCATAAGGACCATAATCGATGGTCAGGCCGAGAATCGACATGTTGTCGGTGTTCATCACCCCATGCACGAAACCGACGCGCATCCAGTGCGCCATCAGGTGCGCGGTGCGCTCGCACACCTCGGTAAACCAGGCCGCCAGATCCCGTGCCGGGTCGAGAGCCAGGTCCGGAAAGTCGCGCGTCATGGTGAACTCGACCAGTCGTTGCAGCAAGGGGCGGTCGTTGCGCGCTGCCGGCAGTTCGAAATGGCCGAAGCGGGTAAACGAGGGCGCGACCCGGCAGACCACCGCTCCCGGTTCGCCGACCGGATGTCCATCGTAGAACATGTCACGAACGACCGTTTCGCCGGTGCCGACCAGACTCAGCGCGCGCGTTGTCGGTACGCCCAGATGATGCATTGCCTCGCTGCACAGGAACTCGCGGATCGACGAACGCAGCACGGCACGTCCATCGGCCCGTCGTGCATAAGGCGTCGGACCGGCGCCCTTCAACTGCAGTTCATGGCGTTGCCCTTGCCGGCTGATCGCCTCGCCAAGCAGGATGGCCCGCCCGTCGCCGAGTTGCCCGGCCCACTGCCCGAACTGGTGGCCTCCATAGCAACTGGCGTAGCTGGCCATGCCGGGCAGCAGGCGGTTGCCGGCCAGGACGGCGAGCAGTTCCGGCGACGCCATCACTGCTGCGTCGAGATCGAGCGCTGCCGCCACCTCGGGCGAGTAGGCGAGCAGAGTGGGTGCGGCGACCGGCGTCGGATCGACCGGCGACCAGCAGGCGCCGAAGACCTGTCGCGGCACGTTGTGGCGCAGCGGGTCGCCCGGCAATTCGCGCAGAAAGCGATTATCGAAGGTCAGCATCGGTGTCCATGCCCGGCAAAGCGGCATCCGGCAGGTGGCGCGGCGGCAAGCAAACGGTGCTGCGGAGCTCAGCTCCTGCGCACCAGGTCGACGATCTGTGCCGCATCGAGCGTGCGTGCCCGGGCCTGCATCTCGGGCAGGTAGCGGGTCTGCAGGCCTTTGGCCTCGCCGAGCACATTGTCGAAGGAGTCGCGCAGCATTCGGGTCGAGAAGCTGCGGCCACCGGCATAGTAGCGCTTGGCGACATGTCCCAGCGCGTAGGTGCTGGCGAAGCTCATGCCCGAACTGACGGCCTGTTTGCCGATGCCGCGCAGCAGCCCGCCACCGATCTTGCCGAGTAGGCCACCGAGCAGCTTGCGGCCGGCCTGTTCGAGATACTGCGAGGTCAGTCCGACGCCCAGGGTGGCGAGAAAATCCTTGATGTGGCTGCGATCGAGTTCGAAGCCGTAGGACTTGCCGATGCCGTAGACCAGCTTCATCTGCAGCGGGATGATCGCCATGGTCGACAGCGACTCCGGCAGCAGTTCGAGCGCGCCGTTGAGGATCGCCGCGTTGAGGATCGTCTTGTCCAGTTCGG
>NZ_JAEUOL010000071.1 GCF_016789985.1 Accumulibacter sp. | reverse complement strand
TGCCGTTCCACCGCAGCGAGGACACGAAAAGCCGTTCGGCCACCGCGCCGCCTCCAGCGCTGCTGCGCACTGCGACTCGGTTCCGAAGCGCTGAGCAAACTCTGGCATCGACAAACCGGGTTGAAACTGAATTCGATTCATGGCCATAGCCCTGACCTCCCCGTGATGATGAAGTGCAGGATACGCTCAGCCGGGCTCACCAAATGCGCCCAGCTGACGATTGTTGCTAATCAGGCTTCTTTATGTCTTTGATTTACTGGTGCCGCTGCCCGGAATCGAACTGGGGACCTACGCATTACGAATGCGCTGCTCTACCGACTGAGCTACAGCGGCACGACGACTGGTTCCGCCAATGCAAGGCCGGCATTCTAGCAGTGACATCCGCCATTTGGAACCCCCCTGTCCAGCGACTTACCCGGTTGCGGTGGCCCACCGACCGCGCAAGTAACGGCCATGCTCGGCGCTAGTCGAGCCTGGCCAGAGTCGACTTGGCGAGCGGCGGATTCTTCGCGAAGTACTTGCGGATTCCCGAGAGGATCGCCTCGGCCATCTTGTCCTGATAGGCATCGTCGTTGAGTTTTTTCTCTTCCTCGGGATTCGAGATGAAGGCCGTCTCGATCAGGATCGAGGGAATGTCGGGCGCCTTGAGCACGGCAAACCCGGCCTGCTCGACGCTCGCCTTGTGCAGGCGGTTGATGCCGCCGAGTTCGCCGAGCACCGCCTTGCCGAGTTTGAGGCTGTCGTTGATCGTCGCTGTTTGCGAGAGGTCGAGTAGCGTACGTGCGAGAACCGGATCCTTGACGTCGATATTCACCCCACCGATCAGATCGGCGGCGTTTTCCTTCTGTGCCAGATAGCGTGCCGCCGAGCTGGAGGCGCCGCTTTCCGAAAGAACGAAGACCGAAGACCCGTTGGCGTCCGGCCTGACAAAGGCATCGGCGTGAATGGAAACGAAAAGATCGGACTGGATTCGCCGAGCTTTCTGCACCCTGGCCTGCAGGGGTACGAAGAAATCGGAATCGCGAGTGAGCACGGCGCGCATGTTCGGCTCGCTCTCGATCTTCGCCTTGAGGCGCTTGGCAACCGCCAGCGTGACGTTCTTCTCGTAGCTGCCGCCGCTGCCGACGGCTCCCGGATCCTCGCCACCGTGCCCGGGGTCGAGGGTGATGGTGACGAGGCGATCGACCACCGCCCTGCCCGGGCGCTTGACGGACGGCTTCTGCTCGGCCGGTTGCTCGGCTTTCGATTCCCGCCTGTTCTCGGCCACCACTTCCGGGCGGCTCTCCGGCTTGCCGGCGGGCCTGCTCTCGACCGCCACCGGCGCCTGATCGCTGCGGTTGAGCAGCGAGAGCAGGGGATCGGGCGGATTGAGGGGATAGACGTCGAGGACCAGTCGATGCCCATAGCCACCCACTGGCGGCAGTTCGAACACCTGCGGATTGACTTCCCCCTTGAGTTCCATCACCAGCCGAACGACACCCGGCTTGTAACGCCCGGCGCGCAACAGCCTGATGTTCGGATCATCGGGCGCGATCTTGTTGGCAAGACTCTCGAGCACATTGTTGAACTCGATGCCTTCCAGGTCAACCACCAGACGATCCGGGTCCTTGACCAGGAAGTGCGTATACCTGAGTGGTGCGCTATGTTCGATGGCCACTCGCGTGTAATCCGCTGCCGGCCAGATGCGCACCGCCAGAACGCCAACACTCCGGTTGGCGGCCGCCGGCGACAGCGGACTGACCGTCAGCAGCAGTGATGCGCCAGTGAACTTGATCAGCCGGCGGCGCCCGACCACTCGCTCTTCAGCGCCTGAAGACATGCTCGTCCCTCCTCACTGAATGCGACGACGTCCACCGTCCGCCCTCGCTCAGCCAAATGGAAGCGCAGAACAAGGTCGGCCGGCGGCAGATAGCCGGCCGCCTTTTGCGGCCACTCGACCAGACAAACTGCATCGTCGCGGAAATACTCGCCAAACCCTGCATCCAGAAACTCTTCCGGAAAGTTGAAACGATAGAAATCAAAGTGATACCAGTATATCCTCGAAATCACATAAATTTCAACCAGTGTATACGTAGGGCTTTTGACCGGACCGACATGACCAAGTGCACGCAGCAGTGCGCGCACCAGGGTGGTCTTGCCGGCGCCGAGATCGCCATCCAGGCCAACCACCATGCCTGGCGCAAGCAATGGCGCGAGCGCGCGCCCCAGGCTGCCCGTCGCTACCGCGTCGGGCAGGTGCAGGGTGAAGCTGGACTGGTTATCATCCGGACTATGCACGAACGGGGCTCCCAAACAGGTGGCGATGACGAGGTGAACGGCCAGATCGACCATGCCGCCATGGTCAACAGAATCAGGGACTGGGGGCGGGAGCTCGGCTTTGCCTCAATTGGCATCAGCGGCGTCGATGTGGCAGCGACCGCCGGGCGGCTGGCGCGCTGGATCGAGCTCGGGCGGCACGGCGAAATGGATTATATGGCCAAACATGTGGCACTGCGTGCCGCGCCGCAGGACCTACTGTCCGGCGTGCGCTCGGTCATCTCGGCCCGCCTGCCCTACTGGCCTGACGCATGCGATGCCGAACAGGTGCTTGCCGACCGCAGCCGTGCGTACGTCTCACGCTATGCCCTGGGTCGCGATTATCACAAGACGGTTCGCAGCCGGCTGCGGAAGCTTGCCGAACATCTGCGCGCGGCAGCCGGGGCGCTGGGCCAGCCGATGACCTACCGCGTCTTTTCCGATTCGGCACCGGTTCTGGAAACCGAATTCGCGCAGCAGTCGGGGCTGGCCTGGCGCGGCAAGCATACGCTCTCGCTGACCCGCGAGGGTTCGTGGCACTTTCTCGGCGAGATTTACACCACGCTGCCGCTGCCGCCCGACCAGCCGGCCAAGGAGCACTGCGGCGACTGCCGGCGCTGCCTGGACGCCTGCCCGACCGCGGCGATCGTCGCACCCTATGAGGTGGACGCGCGGCTGTGTATCTCCTACCTGACGATCGAACTGCACGGAGCCATTCCGGTGGCCTTGCGCCCCCTGATCGGCAACCGCATCTACGGATGCGACGACTGCCAGCTCTGTTGTCCGTGGAACCGCTTCGCCCGCATCGGCGACTGCGATTTCGCAGTGCGCAACGGCCTTGACGCCGCGCCGCTGCCGACACTGTTCGCCTGGAGCGAGGCCGAGTTCAACGCGCGACTCGCCGGCAGCGCGATCCGCCGCATCGGGCACCTGCGCTGGCTGCGCAACCTCGCCGTGGCGCTGGGCAACGCGCCCGGCTCGCCCGAGGTGATTGCCGCATTGCGTGGGCGACAGGACGACCCCTCCGCCCTGCTACGCGAACATGTCGCCTGGGCCCTGGCGCAGCACGCGGCTTGAGCGGGCACGGCGGACTCACATGTTCGGATAGTTGGGTCCGCCGCCCCCCTCCGGCGCCACCCAGCGGATGTTCTGCGTCGGATCCTTGATGTCGCAGGTCTTGCAGTGCAGGCAGTTGGATGCGTTGATCTGCAGGCGCGGTCCGGCCGCCTCTTCGACGATCTCGTACACCCCTGCCGGACAGTAACGCTGTTCGGGCGAGGCATATTCCCGGAAGTTGATGGCAATCGCCTTGCTGCTGTCCAGCAGCTGCAGATGAACCGGCTGCTCTTCCTCATGCGCCGTATTCGAGACGAAAACGGATGACAGTCGGTCAAAGGTCAGCAGGCCGTCCGGTTTGGCGTACTCGATCGGCTGATGGCGGCTGGCCGGCGCCAGTTGCTCGTGATCGCTGCTGCGGTCCTTGAGGGTGAAAAACATGCGCCCGGAGAACAGATTCTGCTGGATCCAGTTGAAGGCACCGCCGAGAAAGGTGCCGAACCTGTGCAGCGCCGGCCCGAAATTGCGTGCCCGGTATAGTTCGGCATACAGCCACGACTCGCGGAAAGCGGTTGCGTAGGCCACCAGATCACTGCGCCCCTGGTCCCCCGACTGCAAGGCGGCGTGCACTGTCTCGGCCGCCAGCATTCCCGACTTCATCGCGGTATGCACGCCCTTGATCTTGGCGAAGTTGAGCGTGCCGGCGTCGCAGCCAAGCAGCAGGCCGCCGGGGAAGCTCTGCTTC
>NZ_JAEUOL010000070.1 GCF_016789985.1 Accumulibacter sp. | reverse complement strand
CGACTGTCGAGGTCGCGGCGAATATGATTGCCTGGTTCCGCTCAGTGGGGGCAAGGACAGTGTCTATCTGCTTCATCGCCTGAGTGTCGAACTCAAGCTGAGGGTGCTCGCCTTCACGGTGGATATCAACATCCCGCCGCTGGCCTGGGACAATATCAGGCGTGCCCTCGGCAAGCTCAACATCGATCACCTCAGCTACTCGCCGTCGGCTGCCTTCTACCGCAAGACCTTCCGTTACCTGCTGCGCAATCAGGAGGAGCGTGGTGCGGTGTACACCCTCTCCTACGTTTACGCCCCCCTGTTCGAGGGCGATGCGATCCGGCTGGCCATCCAGAAGGGCATTCCGCTGGTGCTCGCCGGCTACTCGCCCGGCCAGCCCGAGCCGGAGCGCATGCGCTACGAGTTTTCTCGGCAACTGATCTGCGACACCGACTGGACCCCACCGGAACTGGCCAGATGCGGCGAGTTCAGCGCCGAGGAACTGGCACGCTTCTACAACCCGAAATCCTACCCGCGCGGCACCGAGTTTCCGCGCTACCTTGCCCCCTTCCATGCCTGGACCTACAATCAGGAAGAGATCATGCGCAAGGTGGTCGACGAGGGACTGGTCGCGTCGCACAAGCATGCCAGCCCGATCCACAGTAACTATCCGATCAACTGGTTGTTGATGTATTCCGACCTGCGTACCTTCGGCTACAATCCTTATGCCCCCGAGTTCTCGACGCTGATCCGTCACGGCAAGGCCAACCTCAACTACTGGCGCGCAATGGGGCCGGTGGTCGATTTCCTGATCCGTCGGCGACTCGGTCCTGGTAAGGAGGTGACACGCAGTCTGGAATGGCTCGACCTGAACGCCGACGAGTTGCGCATTACCCGCCCGCGCGGCGCCTACGATCCGGTGATCGAGCCGCGATGAGCCGCGCCCGCTCCGGCATCTGCCAGGTTATGGCGTGAGCGAGGTGATGGCGGTGGATCCCGTGCTCGCGGCCAGCGGCTGGACCGTGCCCGGCCTGCTGCGGGCACGCAGCGCGCTGACACCTGATGAAACGGCGCTCTGGCACACCGCTCCCGATGGACGATGGGTGGGCCGCACCTGGCGAGCTTACGAACAGGCAGTGGCGGCGCTCGGTCACGGTTTCCGTCAACGCGGCCTGCTGCCCGGCGAGCGGGTGGGCATCATGGCGCCGAGTTGTCCCGAGTGGGATTTTGCGCAACTGGGCATTCTGGCAACGGGGGGCGTCGCCGTAGGACTCGATCCCCATGCGCCCGACGAGCACATCCGGGAGATTGCGCGCCGCTGCAATTTTGCCGGGCTGCTGCTGGCGCAACCGTCGTTGCTCGACAAGCTCGATCAGGCGGTGCGTCAGCGGCTGCGCTTCGTTGTCTGCCTCGAAGCGGCCGGTACGGAAGACGTCGAGCCGCTCGCCGCACTGCTCGGCCAAGCGATGCCCGGCGAAGAGTGGAATCAGGCGCAGCCGGACGCGCCGGCGACGATCATTTTCACCTCCGGGACGACCGGCGAGCCACGCGGTATCGAATACAGCCATCGGCAGATGTGTCTTGCCGCCTCCGCCAACCTGTCCGCTTTCCCGCAGGTCGGGCCAGGCAGCCGTCTGGCCTGCTGGCTGCCGCTGTCCAATCTCTTTCAGCGCATGATCAACCTGAGTGCCATCGGGCGGGGCGCGCAAACCTTTTACGTCAGTGACCCACGCGAGATCATGCGCTACGTCGGGACCATCGCGCCGCACCTGTTCATCGGTGTGCCACGTTTCTACGAGAAACTGTATGCCGGGATCGAGCAGGTGATCGCGCAGCAGCCGGCCTGGCAGCAGGCGCTGGTGCACTGGGCGTTGCGCGTCGGCGACCGGCATGCCGCGGCAGGCCGCGCCGGGCGGCGCGAAGGGTTTGGCGCAAGACTGCAGTTTGCCGTGGCCGACCGGCTGGTACTGCAGCGCCTGCGCGGCGTGCTGGGCACCAACCTGCGTTTCATGGTCAGCGGCTCGGCGCCAATGCCGGGGTGGCTGCTCGAACGTTTCCACGCCATCGGTCTGCTGGTTCTCGAGGCCTATGGCGTCAGTGAAAACGTCATCCCGATGGCGATCAACCGGCCGGATCGTTTTCGTTTCGGTACCGTCGGACGGGCGGCGCCGGGCAGCGAAATCAGACTGGCGGTCGATGGCGAACTGCTGGTGCGTGGCCCGGGCGTATTCTCCGGCTACCTTGGCGACGCCTCTTCGGCCAGCCCGCTCGATGCCGACGGCTATCTGGCGACCGGCGACTTCGCCAGTATCGATGGCGACGGATTCATCAGCCTGATCGGCCGGAAATCGGAGATTTTCAAGACTTCGACCGGGCGCCGCATTGCACCCACCGCAATCGAGAGCTGCTTGCAGCAGGTGGCGCAGCTCGAACACATCGTCGTTTTCGGCGCGCGGCGGCCACAGCCGGTCGCGCTGCTGGTGCTCGGGGAGGCGATCTGGCAAGCGGGGCAGGCGAACTCGTTTGTCGACCTGCGCCGGCGGGTGGCGGCGGCCAGCCACGCACTGCCCGCCTACCAGCGTCCGGCCGGACTGATGATCAGCACCCAGCCGCTGACGATTGGCGGCGGCGAGCTGACCGCCAACCTGAAACTGCGCCGGCATGCGATCGAGGCAAGTCACGCGCTCGGTCTGCAGGAGCTCTATGCCCACATCGATGGCGCACACGGCGCTCGCTTCGAGGCCTGGAGTGCCGACCGCCAGACCTTCCTCTGCAGCCCGTGAGTAACTATTTCATTACCGGTGCGACGGGGGCGATCGGCAGCGCGCTCGTTCCGATCCTGCTGCAGGACCCGCAGGCGGAGCTGACGCTGCTGCTGCGTGCCGAATCGGCCGACGACTTGGCGCGGCGGATGGCGGAACTGTATCGCTTCTGGCAGCTCGATCCGCATGATGTCGCGCTCGGGCAGCGCCTCCGGGCCTGGCGCGGCGATACCAGCCTGCCGGACTTCGGTCTCGATGCCGCCGAATACCGTCGGCTCTCCGCGCATTGCACGCGCATCGTCCATTCGGCCGGCAACGTGCGCATGAACCTGCCGCTCGAGCAGGCGCGCCGCTCGTCGGTCGGCTCGGCAAGGCAGGTCGTGGCCCTGGCGCGTGCCTGCGCGCAGCTCGAGAAGGTCGAATTCGTCAGCACGGTCGGCGTTGGTGGGCGCACGTACCGCAGGGTTCCGGAAGAGTGGCTGAGCGAGCCGAGAAACTTTCACAATACCTATGAGCAAGCCAAGGCCGAAGCCGAAGACGTGGTGCGCAGGGCGGTCGAAAGCGGGCTGCCGCTGACCGTACATCGGCCGAGCATGGTCGTCGGCGACAGCCGCGATGGCCGCATCATTCATTTCCAGGTGTTCTACCATCTGTGCGAGTTCCTGTCGGGCCGGCGTACCTGCGGTCTATGTCCCCGCTTTGCTGGCGTGCGGCTCGACGTCATTCCAGCCGACCATGTCGCCCGGGTGATTGCCTGGTCGAGTGCGACACCGGTGAGCTGCGGGCGGATCATCCATGCCTGCTCGGGACCCGCCCTGGCGCTGGCCCTCGACCCCTTGCGCGAACGCGTGCGCAGTGCCTTTACGCGGGCCGGCCGTCGGCTGCCGCCGTTGATCGGCCTGCCGACCCCGGTCTTCAGTGCCCTCCTGACCGGGGCCGCTTTCCTGATGCCGGCCGAGGCGCGGCGGGCGGTGAAGACGCTGCCGGTATTCCTCGACTACCTGGCCACTGACCAGACCTTCGCCAACCAGCGGACGCAGGAGCTGCTGGCGCAGGCAGGTTTGAGCGTCCCTGCTCCCGACGACTATCTCGACCAGGTGTTGGACCATTACCTGGCGAGTGGGCGGCGATAGCCCGAACCGGCATGACCCACTGGTGATGCGTCAGCGTCTTCCCGCTGTCTGCACTGCCTGCCGGGGGTTCGCCAGTGTACCGCGTCTGCTTGCTACGCCTGGAGGAAGTGATGATTCCCTGGATGGAGACCGTCAGTCTGCTGCTGCTGCTGGCTGCGGCGTGGTTCTGGTTCGACAGTTTCCAGGCGCGTGCCGCGGCGCTGCGCGCTGCGCGCGCCGCCTGTGTGGCCGAAGACCTCCTGCTGCTCGATGATACGGTCGCTCTGGTCGGACTGCGCCCGGCGCGCGATGACGTGGGCAGACTGCGTCTGAGGCGGGTTTATGACTTCGAGTACAGCGATACCGGCAACAATCGTCGCCCGGGCCAGGTGACGCTGCTCGCTAGCGAGCTGCTGCTCTTGCGTCTGGCCCCGGCGCCAGGAGCACATCTGCGCCTGGTGGGCGGCCGGGTGGTGCCAGAGGACAGCGGGCCGCCGCCACGGTCGCCGTGAATTACCTGGCGCATGCCCTGCTCGCCGGGCCGCAAGCGGAGCATCGACTGGGCGGTCTGCTCGGCGATTTCGTCAAGGGGCCGTTGTTGGCGGCTGGCGAGGAGTTCGGCGAGGGAGTGCTGCTGGGCATACGGCTGCATCGGCGAATCGACAGCTTTGCCGATGCACACCCGGCGTTCCGGCGCAGTCGGCAGCGGGTGAGCGCCCAACGTCGGCGTTACAGCGGGATCATCGTCGATCTGTTCTACGATCACTTTCTCGCCGCGCACTGGTCGCGCTTTTCCGGCGAGACGCTCGAGGAGTTTACGGCAGCGGTCTACGCCTTGCTCGGCCAGCATTGCCTGCCTACCCGCCTGGCGCGGTTGCTGCCCCGAATGCAGCACGACGACTGGCTGGCCGGCTATCGTCAGCCGGCGGCGATTGCCCGGGCGCTGGACGGCATCGCCGCGCGCCGCCTGCGCCGGGCCAATACCCTGGGCGGGGCGGGCAGCGAACTGCTGCGGGACTATGACGGCTTCGAGCAGGATTTTCTGGAGTTCTTTCCCGATGCGACGGCTTTTGCCGAGGACTTCCGGCAGCAGCAGCGCGACCCTTGAGGAGGCAGTCGGGGGGAGACTCCTCGCTCTCCGCCGGCCGCCGCTTAGTCTGCGTGCAGTCTGGAATCCTAGGGGCTGTTCTCAATTAAGCCAACCAGACGAAGGCGCCTGCAAGATGAATGAAGGAGAGGAACGACTTGGCGAGTTTGTCGTAGCGTGTGGCGATGCTGTGTATTTCGGGCCATCGTGACCGGTAATTTCGCGGGAACGTGACCGATGCGAGGGATGCTGTATGGATAGTTGAAGGTAGCCTCGTCGCTTTTTTGGAAAGTAAACGAGGATGCCGCAGGAAAGACTATCCATGCGCAAGATACGAGACGTACTTCGATACCGCCACAGTGCCGGGCTGAGCCTGGATGCCATCGCCCGGGCACTCAACATTTCCAAGGGCGTGGTGGCCAAGTATCTCCGGCTGGCTGGCGCCGCTGGCCTGGCCCTTGCCGGACGACCTGGACGACCGCGGGCTGGAGAAGCTGCTCTACCGGCCGGTCGCCGCCCGTGAGCCGAGCTTTGCCGAACCGGACTACGCCCGGGTCCATCAGGAACTGAAGAAGGGCGTCACCCTGACGCTGCTCTGGGAAGAGTACCGAGAAGCGGTCGGCGAGCGGGGCTACCAATACCCAGCCTTCGGCACCCGCTACCGGAACTGGGCAGCCAAGCTGAAGCGCGCCATGCGCCAGATCCACCGCGCCGGGGAGAAGCTCTTTGCCGACTATGCCGGCCCGACGGTGCCGATCATCGATGCCGCCACCGGGGAAATTCATCCGGCCAGCATCTTCGTGGCGGTGCTGGGGGCCTCCAGCTACACTTTCGCCTGCACCCCCCGGGCCAGACCCAGGCCGACTGGCTGACCGGACTGAACCGGGCACTACAGTTCATCGGCGGCGGGCCGGCGCTCATTGTACCGGACAATCCCCGGGCGCTGGTGGCCCGACCGGATCGCTACGAGCCGGAACTCAACCGGGCTACTGCCGAATTTGCCCACCACTACGGGACCGTCATCCTGCCGGCCCGTCCCCGAATGAATCGCCCCGGGTTTCGTGGAGGCCCGTTGGGTTAAGTCAGGCCGGGGTGGTGGCCTGACGGGCGAATGGCCGATAGTAGTTTTCTTCAGCTTCGGCAGGGGGAAGATATCCAATCGGTTCAAGCAGTCTGTGGTGGGTGAACCAGGACA
>NZ_JAEUOL010000236.1 GCF_016789985.1 Accumulibacter sp. | reverse complement strand
CAGAGGGCGCGCAGTTGCTGTTCGAACTGGCTGGTGACGCAGGCATCGATGGTGTAATGGCCGCTGTTGTGCGGCCGGGGCGCCATTTCGTTGATCAGCAGTTCGCCCGCGACGACGAAGAACTCGACGGCCAGGGTGCCGACATAGTCCAGGCGCCCGGCGATCGTCGCGGCGAGCTCGGCCGCCCGCGCATGCAGCGGGCCGGCGGCGCCGGCCGGTACCAGCGACAGGTCGAGAATGCCTTTGCGGTGGCTGTTCTCGGCGGTGGGAAAGCTGCTCACCTGGCCGTTCTCGTCGCGCGCCAGAACGACCGAGACCTCGCGCTCGAGTGCCAATTTCTGTTCGAGGACGCAAATTTCGCCCTTCAGGTGCTGGAAAGCGGCGAGCGCCTGCTCGCGATCGCCGACCATTGCCTGCCCCTTGCCGTCGTATCCGAAGCGGGCGACCTTGAGAATTCCGGGAAACAGCCCGGCGTCGGTCTGACGCAGTTCCTGTTCGCTGTGCACCGCGGCGAAGCGAGCGTGCGGCAGGCCGTTGTCGCGCAGGAACTCCTTCTCGGCGATGCGGTTCTGGCAGATGCTGACCGCCGCTGCGGAAGGGCGGGTGATGACGAACTTGGCCAGATAGTCGAGGGTGCCGGCGGGGACGTTCTCGAACTCGGTGGTCACCGCGGCACAGCCCTGCGCCAGTTCGTCGAGCGCCGCATAATCGTCGTAGGCGGCCAGCAGGTGACGGTCGGCGATCAGCGCGGCGGGGCTGTGCGGGTCGGGGTCGAGAACCCAGGCGCGATAACCCATTTCGTGCGCAGCAGCGACGAAGAAGCGGCCGAGCTGGCCGCCACCGAGCATGCCGAGGGTTGCGGGCGGAAGAATCATCGTGGGCGGTGGACGGACGGGCCGCTCACACCTCCGGCAGCTTCATCGCCATCACCTTGTCGGCCTGCGCCTGTCGGAAGTCGGTCAGCCGTTGCGCCAGAGCCGTATCGGCGGTGGCCAGCATGGCAACGGCGAACAGCGCCGCGTTGGCCGCGCCGGCCTCGCCGATGGCGAAGGTGGCGACCGGGATTCCTTTCGGCATCTGGACGATCGAGAGCAGCGAATCCTGGCCGGACAGCGCTTTCGACTGTACCGGCACGCCGAGCACCGGTAGCGTCGTCTTGGCGGCCAGCATGCCGGGCAGATGGGCGGCGCCGCCGGCGCCGGCGATGATCGCCCGCAAGCCGCGCGCCGCCGCCGCGGCGGCGTACGCGAAGAGCAGATCGGGGGTGCGATGCGCCGAAACGACGCGTGTTTCGAAAGGCACGTCGAACTCCTTGAGCATCACGGCGGCGGCCTGCATGGTCGGCCAGTCGGAGTCCGAGCCCATGACGACGCCGACGACTGGCGCACGCGTCGGCATCAGCCGGCCTCCCGCTCGGCTGCTTCGAGGGTGTTGGCGAGCAGCATGGTGATGGTCATCGGCCCGACGCCACCCGGCACCGGCGTGATCGCCGAGGCGACCTCGCTGACCGCGGCAAAATCGACGTCGCCGCAGAGCTTGCCGTCGGGCAGGCGATTGATCCCGACGTCGATCACCACGGCGCCCGGCCTGACCATGTCGGCGGTGACGAAACGCGCCTTGCCGAGCGCCGCGACGAGGATGTCGGCCCGGCGCGTGTGGCAGGCGAGATCCCGCGTCTGCGAATGGCAGATGGTGACCGTTGCGCTGGCCTGCATGAGCAGCATGGCCATCGGTTTGCCGACGATGTTGGAGCGTCCGAGGATCACCGCTTCCTTGCCTTTGAGGTCGATGCCGGCCTCGGCGAAGAATTTCATCACGCCGTAGGGGGTGCAGGGAATGAAACGCGGGTGGCCCTGCATCAGTGCGCCGACATTTTCGGCGTGAAAGCCATCGACATCCTTTTCCGGGGCGATCGCCTTGAGCAGCGCGTCGCTGTCGAAATGTCCGGGCAGCGGCAACTGCACCAGGATGCCGTGGATCCGCGGGTCGGCGTTGAGTTCGGCGATCCGCGCCAGGACGATCGCCGGTTCGACGTCGGGCGGGTAGGTGATCTTCTCCGAGTGGAAGCCGGCCTGCGCGCAGGCGTTCACCTTGTTGCGCACATAGACCTGCGAAGCCGGGTCCTCGCCGACCAGCAGCACTGCCAGGCCGGGTCGGGTGCCGCGCGCGGCCAGCGTTTCCGCGCGCGTCTTGAAATCGGCGCGCAGCTTCCGGGCCAGTGCGTTGCCGTCGAGGATTGTTGCCGTCATCTTGGATTTTCCTGGAGGTGCGGGGGCAATGCGGGAAATGTGCAGTGGTCCGCTGGCAGTGCCCGGACTGCGCATCGATCAACGATGGGGCGCCATTCTAGCGCAGATCAGGCCGCCGAAGCGGCGTCGGCATCGGCCCGGGCGGCTGCTTCGGCGGCCGCCCGGCCGGCCGCGAAGGCGCGCCGGTTGAGTTCGACGATTGCCGCCTTTTTCCTGGCGAAGCGCTGCAGGATGCAGTGCTCGAGCACTTCGGCCGGGAAGGGCAGGTGGTCCGAGATGGCGCCCAGCATGACCGTGTTGCCCAGCCGGATTTCGCCGAGTTCCAGGGCGATCGACGAGGCGTCGAAGGAGAAGACGCGCGTCCCGGCGGCGCGCATTTCGGCCACCGGGTCGTCCGGGTAGTCGTAGAGGCCGAGTTCGACGATCGGCGGGACCAGGCGGCCGGTGTTCATCAGTACCAGCCCGTCGGGCCGCAGCATGTGGCGCCAGCGCATCGCTTCGGCTGCTTCGAAACCGAGCAACACGTCGGCGGAACCCGGGCTGATCTGTGGCGACAGCACCTTCTGGCCGAAACGCAGGTGCGAGGAGACCACGCCGCCGCGCTGTGCCATGCCGGCGACCTCGGTCTTCTTGGCGTCATGGCCGAGGGCAATCGCCGCTTCGGCGAGGATTTCGGTGGCGGTCATGACGCCCTGGCCACCGGTACCCACCACCAGGATGTTGGTGGTGTCGTACTTGCATTTTGCAGACATCGAATCGGAACCTTTCAACATCGCCGGGTGGACGAGGCCGCTGGCAGCGGCGGCCTTGCCGCTAGCTATTCTGGCTGAGTTCTGCGCCCTTCCTGACCACCTTGATCGGCATGGCCAGGGTGTCCACGTGGACGATGGCATCGGGCGCACAGGGTTTCAGGCACAGGCCGCAGCCGGTGCAGGCGGCGCTCTCGATGCGTACGAAAGCGAGGTCGACTGCGCGACCGCTCGCTTTCTTCACCCGATCGCGGCGCGTCACGTGGATCGCCGGGCAGCCGACGTCGATGCAGTTGCCGCAACCGGTGCAGCGATCGTCGATCACCATGTAGGGTTTCAGGGCATGGTAGTCCTTGATCA
>NZ_JAEUOL010000204.1 GCF_016789985.1 Accumulibacter sp. | reverse complement strand
TCACGCTCGCCTGATGCCCGCCGAGCTGTCGGGCGGCATGGTCAAGCGTGTGGCGCTCGCTCGTGCCTTGTCGCTGGAGCCCGAACTCCTGGTACTCGACGAACCCACCGCCGGACTCGACCCCGACCGTAGCGAAAACTTTGTCAACTTGCTGAAAATGCTGCAAAAAGAACTCGGTTTCACGGTGGTGATGGTGACGCACGATCCCGAGACGCTTGCCGGGCTGGCTACGCGTCTGGCGGTACTCGCCGATCAACGACTGATCGCCTGCGGCACTGCCGCCGAAGTCGCGGCGGTCGACCATCCCTTCATCCACAATTTTTTCAGCTCCGGACGTGCTGCGGCGGCGATCAGACAGGGGGGCGGCTAGCCATGGAAAATCGCGCACATGCCCTGGTCGCAGGGGTGTTTACGCTGCTCCTTGGTGCAGCAGCGGTGTTCTCGATCTGGTGGTTCGGAGGGAAGCACGAGGCGACCAAGGAATACGCGGTGGTGACGCGCAACAACGTTACTGGCCTCAGCCTGCAGGGGCAGGTGCGTTATCGCGGCATCCGGGTGGGCAAGGTGGAGGCGATCGAGCTGGAACCCGATGACGTACGAAACATCCTGATCCGGATCAGCATCGATCGCAACGTGCCGGTCACCCGGGGCACCACGGCAAAACTCGGCTATCAGGGGGTGACCGGCATCGCCCACATCCTGCTGGAAGACAGTGGCTCCGATCCGACGCCATTGCGCACGACCGACGGCGACCTGGGGCGCATTGTGATGCAATCTTCGCTGATCGAGGAGCTGTCGGAGGTTGGCGGGGCGACGTTGCGCCAGGCCCGCGACTTCCTGGCCAAGGCAAACCTGGTGCTCGACGACGACAACCGGAAGCATCTGGGGAAAATTCTCGCCAACCTCGAAGCAACCACCGCCAACAGCAACGAGGTCGCCGTGCAGTTGCGCAAGCTCCTGGCGACCGAGAATCTCCACCTGTTGAACGGCACGCTGCTGCGCGCCGAGCAGGTGGCCGGCGAGGCCGGCCACCTGCTGGCCGAATCCCGTCGTCTGGTGGTCGGCCTGCAGCCGGTGGGCGACAAACTGGGTCAGTTGATCGGCGATCCCTCGACAGGAGGGATCGCCACCCTGGTAGACCGCTTGAATGAAGTGAGTGGCGAGTTGTCGGCCAACTCGCGCCAGCTCAACCGGGTGCTGCAAATGCTCGAGGAATCGCCGCAGAGTCTCATCTTCGGTCCGCCACAGCATGCCCCCGGACCGGGTGAAGCCGGTTTCGTCACACCGCTCGATGGGACATCCCGATGAACAGGCTACTTGCCGTTCTTGGTGGCTGCCTGCTCGTCGCCTGCACCGGCGGCCTGCGCAAGCAACCGGCCGCCGAGGCCTATGATCTGGGCTTGCCGGCCGAGCGCCTGGCCGGCGACGGCCGCTGGTCGACAGTGGCACTCGAAATCCGCGCACCGTACTGGTTTGACTCGCTGGGCATCGAGTATCGCCTGCTCTACGAAAACCCGCTCAAACTGCGCAGCTATGCGGCCAGTCGCTGGGCGGGGGCGCCAAGCCAGTTGCTGGCGCAGCGCTTGCGGCAGCAACTGGGATTCGTCAGCGTCAGCGGAAGAACGGCGGGAGCCTGCCTGTTGCGCATCGAGTTGCAGGAGTTCTCGCAGGTATTCGCCACACCACAGCAGAGCCGCGCGGTGCTGCACGGCCAGGCCAGCCTGCTCGACGCCAGGCAGCAGATGGTCGGCGAGCGATTGATCGCCGTCGAGTCGGCGGCAACGACCGCCGACGCTCGCGGTGCGGTCACGGCGCTGGCTGCGGCGAGCTCCGAGTTCGGACAGCAGTTGGCCGCCTGGTTGAATGATCTTGAGAAACGTGGCAGGCTGAAACACTGCAGCCCGACGGCTGTGGAAAGCAAATGACACTCATACACTCATTGCCCGAGAGGAGAAGCTGGGGATGCCGAACATTTACCAAGTAGGTCTCGACAAGAACACGGCCAATTACACGCCACTGACGCCGCTGACCTTCCTAGCGCGCAGCGCTTACGTCTATCCGGAGCGCACCGCAGTGATTCACGGACAGCGTCGTTACACCTGGCTGCAGACCTTCACTCGTTCGCGGCGACTCGCTTCGGCATTGGCGGCGCATGGGATTGGCGAGGGCGATACCGTCGCGGCGATGCTCAACAATACGCCGGAGATGATCGAGTGCCACTTCGGCGTGCCGGTGACCGGCGCCGTGCTCAATACGCTCAACACCCGCCTTGATGCCGAAACGATTGCCTTCATGCTCGAGCACGGAGAGGCCAAGGTGCTGATCACCGATCGCGAGTACTCGCTCACCGTGCGCAAGGCGCTGGCTGCCATCCAGCGCCAGATCCTGGTCATCGACGTCGATGACCCCGAGTACAGCGGCCCCGGCACCCGGCTTGGAACGCAGGAGTACGAACAGTTCATCGCCGGCGGCAGCCCCGACTTTCCCTGGCGTGGACCGTCCGACGAGTGGGATGCGATTTCTCTCAACTACACCTCGGGCACCACCGGCAATCCCAAGGGGGTGGTCTACCATCATCGTGGCGCCTACCTCAATTCGATGTCGAACATTGTCAGCTGGGGCATGCCGCCACACTCGGTTTACCTGTGGACCCTGCCGATGTTCCACTGCAACGGCTGGTGCTTTGTCTGGACCATGGCCGCCAACGCCGGTACCAACGTCTGCCTGCGCCGAGTAGACCCGAAGTTGATCTTCGAGGCCATCCGCGAGCACGGCGTGACGCACTACTGTGGCGCACCGATCGTGCACAGCCTGATGGCCAACGCTCCGGACGAACTGCGCAGCGGGATCACCCAGAAGGTTTGCGGTCTGATCGCCGCGGCGCCGCCGCCGGCAGCAGTGATCGAGGCGATGGCCAACATCGGGGTCGACCTGACGCACGTCTACGGCTTGACCGAGACCTACGGTCCGGCGGCGGTGTGCGCCAAGCACAGCGACTGGAGCGCGCGGCCGCTGGCCGAACAGGTCGATCTGAATGGCCGCCAGGGCGTACGCTATCACGCCCAGGAGGCGATCACCGTGCTCGACCCGACGAACCTGGAGCAGGTGCCGTGGGACCGCGAAACAATGGGCGAGATCATGTTCCGCGGCAACCTGGTGATGAAGGGCTACCTCAAGAACCAGAAAGCAACCGAGGAGTCCTTCGCCGGCGGCTGGTACCATACCGGCGACTTGGCGGTGATGCACGCGGACGGCTACGTCAAGATCAAGGATCGTTCCAAGGACGTGATCATTTCGGGTGGTGAAAACATATCGTCGATCGAGGTCGAGGATGTGCTCTACAAGCACCCGGCGGTGATTGCCGCAGCCGTGGTCGCCACGCCTGACGTCACCTGGGGTGAAGTCCCCTGTGCCTTCCTGGAATTGCGCGAGGGTGCGACGGTGAGCGAGCAGGAGGTGATCGAGTTCTGCCGGCAGCACATGGCGCGCTTCAAGGTTCCCAAGCGGGTGATCATCTGCACGTTGCCAAAAACCTCGACCGGCAAGATCCAGAAATACGTCCTGCGCGAGCAGGCGAAATCGTCTGCGGCGATCGAATAGGCTTGGCCGCCACCTGGCCGACCACGTCAGACGGGCGGCCAGGCCAACCGGCGGCGGCCCGAACCGTCCGCGATCACCTGTGACCTGAGGAGAAAGAGATGAGCACATCGAGCCCGGATGATCCCTATGTCCTGCGTACGGACCGCGACGGCATCACAACCCTGACGCTGAATCGGGCCAGTCAGTTCAACGCCCTGTCGTTGGCCATGATCGGCGTGCTGCAGGAACAACTGGATGCGATCTCCACTGATCCTGCCGTGCGCGTCGTGGTCATCGCCGGCGCCGGCAAGGCGTTTTGTGCCGGCCACGACCTCAAGGAGATGCGCGCCAACCATCACAAGTCCTTCATGCAGGACCTGTTCCAACGCTGCGGCCGGATGATGATGACGCTGACCCGGATGCCG
>NZ_JAEUOL010000194.1 GCF_016789985.1 Accumulibacter sp. | reverse complement strand
CCCGCTGATCGCCATGTTGTCGATCTGAATGTCGTTGTGCGCCTTGCGGCCGATGCTCATGCGCTCCTTGCGCAACTGGATTTCCTTGAGAACCAGACCATCCATGCTAAGTATGAGCTTTGCCATTGCTTTCCTCGTCCTCAATCAAGCCATGACCAGAGTCTGGACCAGCCACCCCGCGCGGCCGGAAACTCGCTCAATACCTTGACCACCACCACCGAGACATTATCGTCCCCGCCATTATCGTTCGCCAACTGGATCAACTGCCGCGCCGACAGTTCAAGGTTGGTGCCGAAGGTTTCCAGTGCATGCAGGATGTCGGCCTCATCGACCATGTCGTAGAGGCCATCCGAACACAGCAGGTAAATGTCGCCCGGTCTGACGGCGTGCACATGAACCTCCACTTCGACTTCCGGATCGACCCCGACCGCACGCGTCACCAGATTGCGGTTCAGCGAGTAGCGCGCCTCCTCGACCGAGATCAGACCGCTGTCGATCTGTTCCTGCAACAGCGAATGATCATGCGTCAGGGCCGCCAGTTCATCGCCCCGCAGGCGATAAAGGCGCGAGTCACCGACATGCGCGACGATCACCCGGTCATCGCAGAAGACGCTGGCCACCAGGGTGGTGCCCATGCCGCCGAGTCTGGCCTCACTCCCCGACGCACGGTAGATCGCCGAGTTCACCTCTTCGATCTGTTCGACCAGACAACGAAAGGCGAAGGGTTGTCCGGTCGTGTTGTCGATCCGTTCCGCGGCGGTCGTCGCGAAGGCCGTGGCGAGCCCGCTCGCGAGCAGCGCGGTGGCCATTCGGCTGGCAACTTCTCCGGCATTGTAGCCACCCATCCCGTCGGCCAGAATCGCCAATCCGTGCCGGGCGTCGGCAAATACCGAATCCTCGTTCTGCGCGCGCACCAGTCCGGGGTCGCTGCGAGCGACGATTTCCAACGCACTGGAGAGACTGTTTGTCACCTGAGCTCCACAAAACACCGATCAGTACGGCTTTACCCGGACCCTGGACTCCGCGTCATGAGCGTAGCGGCATGCCGCGGGCAATGGACTGGACCATCGCTGCCCTTATCGGCCTGCCGCGGTCCACGAGCGGTTCCGTGGCCACATCCACCGACGGCCCGCATTGTGCCCACACTACGCACCATAAGGCAATTCTATGCCAAGCCCACGCTCCCGCGCCAGCGCTTCAAGACGCGCCGCCAGTGCCAGATCCTGAACGGCCATTCCCTGCGATTCGAACAGCGTGATCTGCCCGGCACTCGAGCGCCCCGCTGCCCGGCCGCAGATCACCTCGCCCAGTTCGACCAACTGGCGCCAATGCAGGCGTCCCTTTTCCAACAGCGGCAGCAGATCACCGGCTTCACCCAGGGCAGTGGCAACGCTGTCAACGACGATCGGTGAGCAGCGCTTGACCACCTCTTCGCTCAATTCTCGGCGGATCAGTGAATTGGATCCGGCCGCATTGATGTGCGTTCCCGGCGCCAGCCACTCGGCATTGAACAGCGGCAGCGCCGAGGTGGTCACGGTGCTGACGATGTCACTGCCCCGCACGACCTCTTCCGGCGACGCTGCCGGTATCACTTCGAGACCGAGGCGGGCTGCCATCCTGCTGCAGAAAGCGGCCAGGCGCTCGGGGTGGCGGGCATGAACCTTTACCCGCTGCAGCGGACGCACTGCCGCGATTGCTTCAATATGCCCTTCGGCCTGCCAACCGGCACCAAAAACTCCCGCTACCGTGGCATCGGGCCGCGCCAGCCAGCGTGTCGCAACCCCTGACGCCGCAGCGGTACGCATCATGCCCAGGCGGTCGGCCTCGAGCACTGCCAGTGGCTGGCCAGTCGACGCACGGTAGAGGTGAACCAGGAAGCGCACACCGGAACGGTTGCTGGTGTACGCCTTGTAACCGATGACGTCAACCTCGGGCAGAGCGCCCTGCAGGAGGTGCAGGGTGGTCTGCGGCAGGCGTGTGCGTTGCCTCGGAACGTCGCAGCCCTGCCCCGACGACAGCGCCCGATGCGCGACCTCCACCTCGGCCAGAGCGAGCTGCATGGTCAGCAACTGCTCGACGTCCTTTTCACTCAGAAACAGCGCCATCGTAGACTCGGATATGCCCATCAAGGGTTCAGTTCTGCCAATCTCCATCGACGGCCGTTCAGTTGCGACCGCCGGTCACGGGGATTTTACCGGTAAAACGTGGCGGCAGAGGACAAACAAAAGGGCAGACCGCAGCCTGCCCCTCTTGTTCAGCCGCCAGGGGCGGGAACGCCCTAGATCATTGCCTTGATCAGCTTGCCCATCTCGGAGGGATCGCGCGTCACCTTGAAGCCACACTCTTCCATGATGGCGAGTTTGGCATCTGCCGTGTCGGCGCCACCCGAAATGAGCGCGCCGGCGTGACCCATGCGCTTGCCGGCCGGAGCGGTGACGCCGGCAATGAAGCCAACGATCGGTTTCTTCATGTTGGCCTTGCACCACACTGCGGCGTCAGCCTCATCAGGACCGCCGATTTCACCGATCATGATCACCGCATCGGTATCCGGGTCGTCGTTGAACAGACGCATGATGTCGATGTGCTTGAGACCGTTGATCGGGTCGCCACCGGTACCCACCGCCGACGACTGGCCAAGACCGATCTCGGTCAACTGGCCAACAGCTTCATAGGTCAGGGTGCCCGAACGGGACACGACACCGATGCGCCCCTTGCGGTGAATGTGGCCCGGCATGATGCCGATCTTGACTTCATCCGGCGTGATCAGGCCGGGACAGTTCGGACCGAGCAGCAGCGTCTTCTTGCCACCGGCGGCTTCCTTGCGCAGCATCTTGTTGCGCACCATCAGCATGTCGCGTACCGGAATGCCTTCGGTGATGCAGACGACGAGATCGAGGTCGGCTTCAACCGCTTCCCAGATCGCTGCCGCGGCACCGGGCGGCGGCACGTAGATCACCGAGACGGTGGCGCCGGTCTCGGCAGCAGCCTCCTTGACCGAGCCAAAGATCGGAATGCCGAAAATGCTTTCGCCGGCTTTCTTGGGGTTCACGCCGGCAACGAAGCAGTTCTTGCCGTTGGCGTACTCCTGGCACTTTTCGGTATGGAACTGACCGGTCTTGCCGGTAATGCCCTGAGTGATGATCTTGGTGTCTTTGTTAATCAGAATCGACATGGTGGCTCCTTAACTGACCGCAGCGACGATCTTGGTGGCGGCTTCAGCCATTGAATCGGCAGTGATGATCGGCAGGCCGGATTCGCTGAGGATCTTCTTGCCGATGTCCTCGTTGGTCCCCTTCATGCGGACGACCAGCGGGACGGAGAGATGGGTCACCCGGGCTGCCGCGACGACGCCGGTGGCGATCGTGTCGCAACGCATGATGCCGCCGAAGATGTTGACCAGGATACCCTTGACCTTGGGATTCCTGAGCATGATCTGGAACGCTTCGGTCACTTTCTCGGTCGTCGCACCACCGCCGACGTCGAGGAAGTTGGCCGGCTCGGCACCGAACAGCTTGATGGTGTCCATGGTCGCCATCGCCAGGCCGGCGCCGTTGACCAGACAGCCGATGTTGCCGTCCAGCGAGATGTACGAGAGATCGAATCTGGACGCTTCGAGTTCGTCCGGATCCTCCTCGTCGAGATCACGGAAAGCCATGATCTCGGGCTGCCGATAGAGCGAGTTGGAGTCGAAGTTGAACTTGGCGTCGAGCGCCTTGATGTCGCCATTGCCTTCAAGGATCAGCGGGTTGATCTCGGCCAGCGAGGCGTCAGTCTCCATGTAGCAGGTGTAGAGGCCCTTGAGCGTCGCAACCGCCTTGGCGACGGAGTCGGCCGGCACACCAATGCCCGTCGCCAGTTGGGTGGCCTGCGCATCGGTCAGACCGTCGATCGGATCGATGAATACCTTGAGAATCTTTTCGGGCGTCTTGTGCGCAACTTCTTCGATGTCCATGCCGCCCTCGGAAGAAGCCATCATCGCCACCTTCTGAGTCGCACGATCGGTCAGCGCCGCCACGTAGTACTCCTTGCGGATGTCCGCACCCTCTTCAATCAGCAAGCGACGCACCTTCTGACCGGCCGGACCGGTCTGATGGGTCACCAACTGCATGCCGAGAATCTGGCCGGCATACTGGCGAACTTCGTCCAGCGACTTGGCCACCTTCACGCCACCACCCTTGCCACGACCACCGGCGTGAATCTGAGCCTTCACTACCCAGACCTTGCCACCCAGGGATTCGGCTGCCTTGACCGCGTCATCGACGGATGGACAGAACACCCCGCGCGGAACGACGACGCCGAATTTCTTCAGGAGTTCCTTGCCCTGATATTCGTGAATTTTCATGCGCTTTCCTTGCTTGAGTTAAGGTTGCGAAACGTAATGAACCACCGGTAGAGCCTCCTACCCGGGCTTCTGGCCGTGATACCAGCGCGGGTAAAAGCGCCGTACCGCGTCCGAATGAGACTCCAGCGCATGACAACGGTCGAGCTGGTAGGGCTTCTGCCCGCCCTCGCCGCTGTCAGGAACGTCACTGGCAAAGGTCTGTAGTGCTGCAGTCGGCAGAAACATCGCCAGTTCGCTGAGGTGCGAACAACCGCGCGTACTGCGAAAAAGGGTTTTGACTGCCGTGCGAAATCCGTGAAACAGATTGAGCCCCACGAGTTGCGCGTAGCTCGGGGTGATCCGGTCGCAATAACCGACGTAAGGCATGGCATCGGTACTGGCTACCGCATCGAGGATGGCCATCTTGTGGTCGATGGTCACCCTCAGCCACATGTCATGTACCGGCTCGCCGCGCTTGCGCAGACCTGACGACAACGGGTAGTCATGATCCTTGACGTCGGTCAGTCGGGCCTCGATGTCCCAGCAACCGTCGCTCCGCTTGTACCCACTGAGCTGCACGCTGCGGACATGCTTGAGGGTGCGTTGGACAGTGGTCGGGGGCAGCGGCATCGAGGGTCCTGGGGGGATTTGCGAGCATGCAAAAGCTTCGCGGCTGGCCGCGGATTGTACACCAAAACGCCCCGCCATCCTTGGCGAAATTCATAATTATGGAGATCGACGGACCTCTCGCAGCGGCCTCACCCGCCCTGCCCTGGCGGTCGACCGGCGACTACCCGGCGTGCCGGCCGCTGTTCCGCTTCACGACCCCAGAAGACGTTTGATCTCGGCCAGGCCAGCGGAGAGCATGGCCAGATCCTGAGGTTCATTGCCCTTCAGTTCGTCGAGCACGCTGTCCGCCGCAGCGGTTGACGGTCGTCGGCCACCGAGCATCTGCCGCAAGAGATGCTGGCGAAGACCGGCCAACTGGCTGGTCAGTTGCGCGCGCGCCCGTGCCTGCCACCGGTTGCCGGCCGGCAGGCGATTGACGGCAGAAGCAAACCAGGCGAGATCGAGCTGTCGTTCGAGTTCGGCAAGCGCGCCGGCCACCTCGTTCAGGGAATGGCCACAGACACGAACAAGATTGACGAGGTCGAAAGCCGCCACGATGTCTGCACGCGCCGCAAGCAAGGTCGTGATCGCCTGTTCACCGCGCAGACCCCGGCGCGCGCGGTCGATGGCCTCGCCCACCGCCGCTCGATACTCGATGACCAACTGGCCAATCGACGCTCCGCCCAGATGCGGCGTCAGGACGAGCAGCGTGGCTGCCACGGTCATGGCACGCAGAGCCGCCATCAGTTCCATTTGCCGGCTGGCGTCAAGCAGCAGATCCAGCGACTCGATTTCATGCCACAGTGCCTCCGCGTCGAGCACCCGGCTTGCCGCATACCAGGCGCCGGCCACCTGCGCCGGTGCAGCCCCCGTCTCTTCGCCAAGCTGCATGACGAAAGTGGTCCCCATACGGTTCACCAGGCGATTGACCAGTTGCGTGGTGATGATGTCCCGCTTCAGGGGATGCGCCGCCATCAGAGCGCGGCAAGGCTCGAGCAGGGCGACCGGGAAATAGGTTTCGAGCAAATCATGAACGTCTTCGCCGTCAGGCAGGTTTGAATCCAGCAGTGCCTCCTTGAGCGTGATCTTGGCGTAGGCCAGGAGAACCGCGATCTCGGGAGCGGTCAGGCCGCGCCTCTGCTGTGCCCGTTCGGCGAGACCCTTATCGTCGGGCAGGAACTCGATCGCCCGGTGCAGTGCTCCCCTGGCCTCCAGACCACGGATCAGTCGAGCGTGCGCCTCGAGCAGTCCGCCGGCAGCCATCGTTTCCAGCGCGATCGCCTGCGTCTGCTGGTAGTTGTCGGCGAGAACCTGATGCCCGACCTCGGCGGTCATCGAAGCGAGCAGGGCATCGCGCTGCTTGCCGGTCATGTCACCCCGGCTGACCAGCCCGGCGAGCAGGATCTTGATGTTGACTTCATGATCCGAACAATCGACACCGGCCGAGTTGTCAATCGCGTCGGTGAAGATCCGGCCACCGTTGAACGCGAACTCGATCCTGCCCTTCTGGGTCAGACCCAGGTTGCCACCTTCGCCAACCACGCGCGCCCGCAACTGGCTGGCATCTACGCGCAGGATGTCGTTGGCCCGGTCGTTGGCTTCCTGATGACTCTGCGTGCTGGCCTTGACATAGGTCCCGATGCCGCCGTTGTAGAGCAGATCGACCGGCAGCTGCAGCAGGGTCTTGATCAACGCGGGCGGAGTCATCTGGCTCTCCTCGGTCCCGAGCCAGGCACGCAGCTCGGGCGACAGCGGGATCGACTTTGACGTGCGCGACCACACCCCGCCACCACTCGAGATCAGGGCCGGATCGTAATCGGCCCAGGATGAGCGCGGCAGAGCAAACAGACGCTGGCGCTCGGCAAAGCTGCGCGCCGGGTCCGGGTCTGGATCGAGGAAGACATGGCGATGGTCGAAGGCGGCGAGCAGCCGGATCTCGCGCGACAACAGCATGCCGTTGCCGAAAACGTCGCCGGACATGTCGCCAATGCCGATGACGGTGAACGGCTGCTGCTGAATGTCCAGGCCCAGTTCGCGGAAGTGCCGCTTGACGGCTTCCCAGGCACCCCGGGCCGTGATGGCCATCTTCTTGTGGTCGTAACCGACCGATCCGCCAGACGCGAAAGCGTCACCGAGCCAGAAACCGTATTCGATGGCGATGCCGTTGGCGATGTCCGAGAAGGTCGCCGTTCCCTTGTCGGCGGCGACCACCAGATAAGGATCGTCGCCATCGCGACGGCGCACGCCGCTGGGCGGCACGACCTGGCCGTTCACCAGATTGTCGGTCAGATCGAGCAGGCCACGGATGAAGGTCGAATAACAGCCGATGCCCTCGGCCTGGAAGGCCTCACGGTCGCTGACCGGAGGCAATCGCTTGCAGACGAAGCCACCCTTTGAACCGAGCGGAACGATCACCGCGTTCTTGACCATCTGGGCCTTGACCAAACCAAGCACCTCGGTGCGGAAATCTTCCATGCGGTCCGACCAGCGCAGGCCACCGCGGGCAACCCTGGCACCACGCAGGTGCACACCCTCGACCCGGTCGCTGTAGACGAAGATCTCATACAACGGTGCCGGCGCGGGCAGGAAAGGGATGTCACGCGACGAGAACTTGAACGCCAGATAAGCCTTCGGCCGACCATCCGCCCCAGGCTGGTAGGCGTTGGTGCGCAGCGTCGCGCCGATCACCGTCTGCAAGGCGGCCAGAATCCGGTCATCGTCAGGATTGCTGACCTGCAGCAAGGCCATGTTCAGCTCGTTGGCCAGGACACCGGCGCGCAGATCGTCGGCAGTCGGCGAAAAGAGCGCTTCAAAGAGCTCGATCAGGCCACGCGTGATCTCGAAATGCGTCGCCAGACAGCGCTCGACGTAGGCCTGACTGAACGGCAGCCCCGCCTGCCGCAGATAACGGGTGTAGGCGCGCAGAATGCTGATCTGTCGCCCGTCGAGGCCGGCCAGCAAGACCAGACGGTTGAAGCCATCGTTCTCGGCCTGGTCGCGCAACAGACGTTCCAGCAGATCGCGGAACGCCTGCCGCGTCGCATCGTCATCGAGCGCCGCCGCCTGCGGCAACTGCACGGCGAAATCGGCGATGTGCAGATCACTTCGCGGCAGGCTGAACGGTTGTTCGGAGAGCACCGTCAGACCCAGGTTTTCGAGCACCGGCAGGATGGCCGACAGTGGCCGTGGGCGACCCCGACGGAACAGTTTCAGATGCTGGTGAGCGCCGTCGTCGGCTTGCGCGGCGCTCAGCTTGACCTCGACACGCCCGCTGTGCTCGGCAGTCTGCAGACGTTCGAGATCGGACACTGCGGAAGCCGCGGTGACCCGTTCCTGGTACGACAGCGGCAATTCCGCGGCATAGCGGCGCAAGAGGCTGTTGCCCAGTTCTTCGCCATAGTGCCCGACCAGATTCTGCTTCAACTCGTCGCTCCAGCCGCGGACGATGCGAGCCACCTGCTGTTCGATTGCCTCGGCATCGTAATGGTAACGGGTGCCGACCGGCGTCCGGGCGATGAAGTGCAGGCGCGCCAGCCGCGCTTCGCCGATCATGATGAAGAAGTCGACCCGCTCGGCAGCCAGTGCTTCGTAGAGCAAGGCCGAGATGCGCTCGCGAATGGTGGTGTCGAAACGATCACGCGGCAGATAGGCAATCGCCGAGACGTAGCGACCCCAGGGATCGTCGCGCAGGAAGACGCGAACCTGCTCGCGCTCATGCAGGGCCACGATGCCCCGCGCGATGCGTAGCAGATCGCCATGCGCGATTTCGATCAATTCGTCGCGCGGATAGGTTTCGAGTACGTTGAGCAGGGTTTTGTCGCGGTGGCTGCGCGCGACAAAACCGATCTCCTGTCGCACGGCAGCAATCTTCCGGCGCAGGAGCGGGATGTCGGTCGCCGACACATGGTAAACATGCGCCGTGTACAAACCGACGAAGGCACGCAGCCCGACGATGCTGCCGTCGCCAGCGTAACGCTTGACACCAATGAAATCGAGATAGGCCGAGCGGTGCACCGTCGAGCGCGCGTCCGCCTTGACCAGGATGGCCGGCAAGGGTTCCCTGGCCAGTTCCGCGATCTCGCCCGGAATTCCGGCGAGACAGCGGCCAAAAAGTGGATGATCGGTGTGCCGAAGAATGCCGAGTCCGCTGTCGGCAACGCGGCTGAGCGTGCAATCCCCGGTGGCCACGCAATAATCGGCAAAACCGAGAAAAACGAAGTTGTTGGCCGCTATCCAGCGCAGGTAAGCCGCCACTTCATCGGATTCGGCAACCTCCGCCGTGCCCACCTCTTCCTCTGTCACACGCATCTGCTGTTGCATGGCGGGGCCGTCTTCGACGGCAGCCCGCACGTCGCCGAGCACGTCGGCGATTTCCCGGTGCAGTTGCTCGACCAGGACGCTATCGCCGATGCGGTCGATCTCGAGATGAATCCAGGACTCCGGCTGACTGCCGGGCGCACCGCGCGGGAGGCTGCGCTGCAAGCGGCCAGCGGCATCGCGTTCGGC
>NZ_JAEUOL010000189.1 GCF_016789985.1 Accumulibacter sp. | reverse complement strand
ATTATATGATAAACGAGGACGCTGGCGTAGCGTGCCGATCACAACGAGTCTGATTGACAAGCAGGAGCATATCGAGCGGGCGGCGCGTGCGCTAAAGTCGATCTCGCATCCCTTGCGCCTCAAGATCCTGTGCGTCATCGGTGAGCAGGATGCTTGCGTGCAGGAGATCGTTGAAGCGGTCGGTACCTCGCAAAGCAACATTTCCCAGCATCTTGCCATCCTGCGCGAAAAGGGCGTCCTGATTGCGCGCAAGGACGCCAACCGGGTTTATTACCGGGTGGGTGACGCGCGTACGCTGCAGCTCATAGGCATGATGCGCGAGGTGTTCTGCGGCGGCTAGCCGTCGTGGCCCGCTCGTGACATGCGATTCTTCGGGTGAACGATGGGTCGGTGCGTTGTGGGACTGCATCGGTTTAGGGAGTCTGGATTGGAATTCATACAGCAGAACATTTTTCTGGTGGCGACTGCCGTGCTCAGCGGCACGCTGCTGCTGGTGTTGTCGCTCCGCCGCCCGGGCGGCGCACGCGGGGTGACGCCAACCCAGGCGACGATGTTGATCAACCGTGAGAATGGACAACTGATCGACATTCGTGAGCCGAATGAGTACGTCTCCGGGCACCTGGTGGACTCGCGCAACATCCCGGCGGGGTCGCTTGCCGAACGCGTCGGCGAACTCGAAGCCTTGAAGGACTCGCCGGTGATCCTGGTCTGCCAGTCGGGAGCGCGCTCATCGGTGGCCTGCGGTACGCTGGCCAAGCTTGGCTTTTCCCGGGTGCACACGCTGGAAGGCGGAATTGCCGCATGGGCCGAAGCCGGGCTGCCGCTCAAGAAGGGCGCCCGGCGATGAGCGCCCGGCGACCTGTCCTGATGTACTCGACGGCCGTCTGTCCCTACTGCGTTCGGGCGGAGCAACTCCTGCGCGCGCGTGGCGTCGTCGAGATCGAGAAGGTGCGGGTCGATCTCGACCCCGAGCGCCGCGGCGAGATGATGGAACGGACAGGCAGGCGTACCGTTCCCCAGATTTTCATTGGCGAAACGCACGTTGGTGGCGCGGACGAATTGACCGCGCTCGATCGTGCCGGCAAGCTGTTACCTCTCCTCGCGGGCGAAAGTGCCTGACCCGGCCTTCATCAACCCTTTTCCATTTCTGGCCTGAAACTACCATGAGCGAACAAGAAAACCCCGTTTTTGCCATCGAGAAGATCTACATCAAGGATCTGTCGCTGGAGGTGCCGAACGCACCCCAGATTTTTTTGGAGCGTGAGTCACCCAAGGTGAGCATTCAGTTGCAAAGCAATGCCCAGGCGATTGGTGAGGGTGTCTTCGAGGTGACCCTGACGACTACCGTGACCTCCAAGATCGAAGAGAAGACCGTTTTCCTCGTCGAAGTCGGGCAGGCCGGAATCTTCCGCGTGCAGAATGTACCGAACGAGAACATGGATCCCCTGCTGTCGATCGCCTGTCCGAACATTCTCTTCCCGTACACCCGTGAAGTGGTGTCCGATGCCGTGACGCGTGCCGGTTTTGCGCCGGTAATGCTGCAACCGGTCAATTTCGAGGCACTCTACATGTCGCGCCTGCAACAGCAGGAAGAAGCGAAGGGCGAGTCCGGGGCCACCGCCTAGGGTTCCGCCGGATGAAGCGGTTGTTTGGTTTGGTGCTGGCGGGCGGACTGGTTGCTCCGGCGCTGGCCATCGAGTACCGTAGCGTTGACCAACCGGCGGTGCTCTACGATGCGCCGTCACAGCGCGGCGGCAAGCTGTTCGTCATCCGCCGCGGCACACCGGTCGAACTGGTGGTCAGCCTCGAAGGATGGTCCAAGGTGCGGGATGCCGACGGTGGAATGGCCTGGATCGAGGCCAGGTACCTGGTCAAGCGCCGCACGGTGATCGTCACGGTGGCGCGCGCCCAGATCCGACAAAGCGCCGAGGATTCGGCGCCGCTGGTCTTCGAGGCAGAGAAGAACGTTGCACTGGTTCATGTCGAGACGGTACCCGGTGGGTGGGTCAAGGTGCGTCATCGCGACGGTGACACGGGTTTCGTGCGCGCCAACCAGATCTGGGGTCTTTGAGCAGCCCGCCCGAGGTGGCCGGTCAGCGGGGCGAGGTCTCCCGTCCGCTTTCTCCATGACACGAGTTGCGGGCTGTTCTGCCGCCCCCCCGTTGGTGTGTCTCTCTGGCCGGCGCCCGCTCTGAAAGCATCGGCCCCGGGCGTCCGGCCCATTGGCCGTCGGGGACCCACCCACAGCCTGCGTCATGCAGGCGGGACCGGGGCTGGTGGCCCTGCATGCCAGTTGCCGTGTGCTAGTAGGCTGCGAGGCTCGGGCAGACGCAGGAAATCCGCGCCTTGGGCCGGACCCGGCATCTGCCGTTCGTCCAGTTCGGCGCTGCTGGCCTTGCGGGAAAGGGGGAGTGGTGAAGCTAATGCTGCTGGTGATGGATGAGCAGCGGGTCATCCTGGATCACCTCTACGAGATGATTCGCGTGCACAGTGGAACCTGCGAGATCTTTCGCCTGAACAGTTCCCAGCAGAGGAATCTTGGCGCCTTCCTGGCGTCGGTCGCTTATCGGGACTACGAGAGAATCATCCTTTTCACTCGGGTCAAACGTCAGCTCTCGCAGCTCCCGGTCTTGCGCTGCATTCCCGGGCTGGTCATCCTGGAGCATGACGCGTGCCAAAACTACATGGCGGAAAGCAAGTACCGGGGAGCGTATTCGAAACTCTTTGCCAGCCTGCCGTGGGCGCGAGCCATCGTCTCCGGTTGCGGGGTGGCGCGCCGGCTGCAGGGCGAGGGGGTGGATGCCGTCTTCGTTTCCAAGGGCTATGATGAACGACTGCTGCGCGATCTGGGAAGGCCGCGCGATGTTCCGGTCGCCTTCCTCGGCAGTTTCAGGAGCGACGCGTACGCCGGACGCCGGGCGGTGCTCGAGCGGATCGCCGCCGCCACCGACCTGCTAGTGACGCGCACCAGTTCCGGTGCCGAGTACCTGGAACTCCTGAACCGTATCCGGATCTTCGTCAGTGCCGATGTCGGCATGGGCGAATACATGATCAAGAACTTTGAAGCGATGGCCTGTGGCTGCACCCTGCTGGCCTGGTTCCAGGGCGGCGAGGAAGAGGCTGCACTGGGTTTGCAGGACATGCAGAATGTGGTCCTCTATCGTTCGGCCGAGGAAGCCATCGCGAAAATCGACTGGTTGCTGGCGAATCCCGAGCAGGCCAGGCAGATCGCCGATCAGGGCAAGGCATTCGTCGAGCGCAATTACGGCTTTGCCCGCGTTGGTCGCGACATCGCGCAGGCGGTGCTGCAGCCGATGCGTCCCTGGCCGGGTGTCGGCCGCCTGCGGCGCGGCTGGGTGAAGTGGCGTTACGGAATGGAGGTGGCCTGAGGTGGCGATCAAGCTCTACTGGTGCCGCGGCAAGGGCCGCAGTGATTCTGCACAGCGCAATTTTGGCGATTATCTGTCGCCCTTGCTGGTCGAGATGCTGTCGCATCAGGCGGTCGAGTACGCGCCGGTGCACCAGGCAGACCTGCTGGCGATCGGCTCGATCATGCACCGTGAGCGGAAAGCCAGGCGTTTTCTGATTCCCCGCCGGCTACATGTGTGGGGCGCGGGAACTCCGGCGCCCGGCCTGTCGTTTTCCGGTCGCCACTACTATCATGCCGTGCGCGGGCAGAAGACCGTCGACCAGATCAGGCAGCTCAAGGCCGTGCCGGCCCTCGGCGACCCCGGCCTGTTGGCCGGTCTGTGGTGGGAAGGTCGGCCACGTCCCGCCAAGCGTTACCGTATCGGCCTGATTCCACATTACGTAGACCAGCCTCTGGCGAGTGTGAAGCGTTGCCTGAGCCTGCCCGGAGTGAAGCCGATCGACGTCTTCTGGCCAGTCGAAGAGGTACTGAAGAGCGTTCAGGAGTGTGACTTCATCGTTTCGTCGAGCATGCATGGCCTGATTGTCGCGGATGCGTTCGCCGTGCCGAATCGACGGATCATTTTTTCCCGCGGCACGATATCGGATTACAAATTCGTCGATTACTACTCGGCCTTCGGCCTCGACGAGCCGCCAGCCTTGCCGGAGAACGGACTGCTCGAGGCGGGCGGGCCGGATTTGTCGAGACTGATCGGCGAGTATGCGCGGCCCGGCCTGGCCGAACTGCAGGACCGACTGGTCAAGGCCTTCCCGTCCCTCTGAGCGCCTTGCGATGCCGACCTTCCTCAGGCAGGGCGAATCCCTTGCCGCCTACCTCCGGGTCGTCGTCCCGCTGTTTCTGCTGGCGTTCTACCTGCCGATTCCCGCCAAGGCGACCAACGACGTCTTCTATCTCGGCATCGCCTTGCCGGTATTCCTGTGGATACTGGCCGGCCTGCCGGCCCTCACCCGCCTGGTCGGCCAACTCGCCTGGTTTTTTCTGAGCATGGCGGGAATGGCGCTGCTGATGGCGCTGCGCGACATCAGCCTGCTCAAACCAGTGCTTTACCTCCTGCTCTGGTTCTCCTGCTGCCTGCTCCTGCGGCAGCATCCGGCCGACCCCGGCCGGGGTTTCCAGGGCTTTGCCCTGGTCAGTGTGCTGCTCCTGGCGGTCGCCGTGGCCGACTGGCTCTGGCAGCGACAGGTGGGCGGCGCGTGGGTGCGCCAGACTCTGTGGGGGCAGTCCGGCAATCCCGTGCACGCTGCGCTGCTGATGGTCAGCGCCCTGGTCCATCTCTGGGTGTTCCAGGTCGAGGCACGGCTGGCGCAACGCTCGCGCGGTCTGCTGCTGGCTGGTTTCTGCGTGCTGCTCGGGCTCGTCCTGCTGTGTGCCAGCGTTTTCCAGGCGCGTTCCGCCCTGCTCGGTTTCGGTCTGTTCCTGGCCGCTTACCTCTGGCAGCGCCGCTTGCTGTGGCCCGGTCTGCTCTGTCTGGCGGCAGCGCTGTTCCTGCTGTATCTGCTCGGGCTGAGCGACCTGCTGCTGCAGGCCGGCCTGAGTTCCCGCCTGGCGATCTGGCAGGATGCGCTGCAGCACCTGGGTGGCCAGTGCCGCCTGTGGGTCGGTTGCGCAGGCAGCGACTACCGCTTCCTCGGTGCTTATGAACATCCGCACAGTGCCTATCTGTCGCTGCTCTACTATTACGGTGCGCCGGCTGCCGTCGTGTTCTGCTGCTTCGCGCTCGCTTTTTTCTGGCGGGCCGGGCGTGCGCGCTCGCGCTGGCTGCTGGTCGCGCTGGTCGGCTGGGGTGGCGTGCTGACCTCGAGCAGCGGTGTGTTCACCGCGCCGCAACCGCTGTGGGTGTATTTCTGGCTGCCCAGCTTCATGGCCATTCTCGATGCCCACCCCGACGCGCTGGCCGGCTATTTCGCCGCCCGGCAAAGCGCGCAGTCCGCTCCTCCGTAGATTCATGCGCGGCCAGCCTGTCGATTGCCGATAGCGCTCCGGGGCGCGGGCGGTCTGTCGCGCGACTGATCGTGACAGGCCGCCGCACTTCGCTGGCGCGCTCCTCAAACGATAAAAGCCTCGGTCTCGCCAGGCCGTCGCAGCATCTTGTTGACCTCGTCGGCGTGCAATTCCTCATCGACAATCAGCTCGCGAGCATACTCCTCGAGCAGCACACTCTTTCCGGCAACGAGCTCGAGCAGCCGGTAGTATGCCGCCCTGGCTTTCGTCTCATGTTCCAGGCTCTCGCGCAGGATGTCGCCGATGTCGTGCCGGTGGGTTTCCAGAAGCGGGCCGATGCCGAGCGACGGATGACCGCCGAGCAGGGTCACCAGCTCGCCTGCGCGAGTCGCGTGGAGGAGGCCCTCCGCGGCATTCTTCTTCATCCAGTCAACGATCGGGATGCGGTTGTAACCGTAGACCATCAACGAGTAGTGCGTGTAGCGAACGACGCCGGACAGCTCCAGTTCCATGATCTGATTGAGCACGGCGATGGTTTCTTCTCTTTCAAGTTCCTGCATGTCGGTCTCCAGTAGTGGACGCCGGAACAGGATGTCGACTCGCCGCCGGTGTGGCGTCCGCGCACGGGCGGCGGCAGGCGCCGGCCGCCGCCGGCGAACGCGGCGGATCGCCGCTCACAGGGTCATCTGCAGGCGGACACCGGCGACGGTGGTATCGGGCAGGGAGAAACCCGGGTTGAGGATGCGCTGCACCAGCGGTTGCACCACCAGTCCGGGGACGAGCTGCGCCTGGTAGGTCACTTCGACCACCGTTTCATTGTTCGCGGACAGGGCGGCGCCTGCTTCACTGGCCAATTGGAGCCGTCCCTGCGGGTCGGCATGGGCGCGCGTTGCCGCGATTCCGAAGACGTCGTTCTCGCGGCCGGCGAAGGGGCCGCGGTAGCTGAGGCCGAGGCTGGTCGAATAGCCGAGCGTGCTCGTCCGGCCATCGGTGAATCCGTAGCGGGCGAAGAGCGTCAGGTCGCGTGTCGTTTCCGGCACGCGGTAAATCGTCTGCTCGGCCAGCACATAGGCGCCCCAATGGGTCGACGAGAGCGGGTCGCCCGCCGCGTCGCGTGCCGTGAGTTGCGGGAAGCGGGGCGAGAAACGCCACAGGCCGAGCGCCAGCTTGCTGATCGGCGAATAGTCGTCGCCATCGCCCACGGCGTCGGGGGAATCGCTGCACAGGCCGAACAGGCCGGACCTGACCGGGCTGAAGCCAATCTCGCCGATCAGCATGCTGCCGCTGCCGTTCCGCCAGCTGAGGTTCGGCCCGGCCGTATCGATGCGCTCGCTCGGTATGCCGCGGCCGATGGCCAGCATGGCGTACCAGGCCGGATCGGGGTCGATGCGCAGACGCGCACCATAGCCGCTGGTGGCGTAGATCGACGGGCCGGCGAGGCTGCCGAAATCGGCGGCTTCGGCCGCCATCCCGAAGGACGGATGCACGAAAACTCCGGATGCTTCGGTGACATAGAATTCGCTGTCGATCGGGTAAAGTCCGGCGCGCAGCGACGCCCGGTCATCGAACAAGGACTGTTGCAGCCAGGCGGTGAAGATGCCGGTGCGGTTGACCGGTGCCTCGAGATTGTCGACGCCCATGAAACTGCCGACCTCGTTCAGGTTGGGCCGGCCGCCGCTGTTGCTGATCAGCGCCAGATGGGCCGAGCCGCCCGTCCAGCCGATCAGCCTGGCGCCGTCCAGGCTGATCGCCAGGTTGAGGTTGCCGACATGGGCTGCCCCGCGTTGCAGACCGCCGCCGCTGTTGCGCAGGTAGTCGGCGGTATACACCAGGTCGACCTGGACGCCGGCCGCGAAGAGCTGTGGCCGGACGCCGTTCCAGTCACCGCCGAGCGTCGATTCCCGCCAGTCGGGGGGGCTGCCCCGATCCTCGTCATCCCCTGCGGCGGCGGCGACCGCCTCGTCGACGGCCGCCGCCGCCGCGTCGGCCAGGTCGCAGACCCCCGACGCCAGCAGCACGGCGAGCAGCACGGCACCGCACCGCGCCCCCGGTGCCTCCTTGTGGATCAGCATTTCTTGTCCTCCCTGATGGTTTTGATAATGATCGTCGCCCCCCGACCGCTGGAGCAGGCGCTGCAGCTCCCACAGGCGGCCGGCCTGTGCTCTTGCCTTGCGGCGGCTTCCGACGCCGGTTTGCGCCCCACGCGGCGCAGTATCGCACGCCAGGCGTCCGGCATCAGGCGCCAGCCGGTGTAGAGCGCAGCAGCGAGCACCGCGGCATGGACGATCAATTGTTCAAGCACCGGCGCCTCCGCTGAACAGGAGTGCCACCCGGTAGGTCACGAAAGCGGCGCCATAGGCCAGTGCGAAGAGATACCCGGCCATCAGCAGCGGGTAACGCCAGGAGTTGGTCTCGCGCTTCACCACGGCCAGCGTGGACAGGCACTGCGGCGCGAAGACGAACCAGGCGAGGAGCGAGAAGGCGGTGGGCAGCGACCAGCCGGCAGCCAGCATCGGCGCGAGCTGGGTGGCCACATCGTCACCCGTGGCGGACAGGGCGTACACCGTTCCCAGCGCGCCGACCGCGACTTCGCGCGCTGCCAGACCGGGAACCAGGGCGATCGAGATTTCCCAGTTGAAACCGATCGGGGCGAAGATGACCTCGAGTGCATGGCCGAGCATGCCCGCGTAACTGTACTGGATGGCCGGGCCTGCTGCACCCTCCGGGGGCGCCGGGAACGACGACAGGAACCACAGCAGCACCATCAGCGCGAGGATGATGTTGCCGACGCGCCTGATGAAGATGCGGGCGCGTTCGAGCAGGCCGAGCAACAGGCTGCGGGCATCCGGCCAGCGGTAGGAGGGCAGTTCGAGCAGCAGCGGATGGTGCACCCCGGCCGGCGCGCGCAGCTTGAGCACGCCGGCGACGGCCAGCGCGCCGGCCACGCCGCCGACGTAGAGGACGAACAGCACGACGCCCTGCAGGTTGAACAGGCCGCCGACCGTCTCTTCGGGAATGA
>NZ_JAEUOL010000188.1 GCF_016789985.1 Accumulibacter sp. | reverse complement strand
TCCATCTTGACGTCCTTCTCGGCCTGGTAGCCGCCGACCATGGCCACCCCGACGATGAACACCGCGATGCCGGCGTGCGCCAGATGCATGCCGAAGAAGCTGCGCGGCTGTCGCCGGGCGACGGTCAGGAAAGACTGGCTGCCACGCGTCGACTGCACGCGCTCGACGAAGTTGAGCAGCGCGCTGAAGACGATCCAGGCGGCCAGCAACAGGCTCAGTGCGACCAGCGGTTTCCACTCGCCAGACAGGAAGGGCGCCAGGCTGCCGACCAGCGCGGCCGTGAGGAAGGCCCAACGCAAGGTGCGCGCCAGCTCCCCGAAGTCTGCCTGCTTCCAGCGGGCGAAGGGCGCCACCCCCATCAGGAATACCGCCGGCAGCATCAGTGGTACGAAAACGGCATCGAAGTAGGGCGGGCCGACCGACAGCTTGCCGGCGCCGAGCGCGTCGATCAGCAGCGGGTAGAGCGTGCCGAGCAGGACCGATGCACAAGCCACGACCAGCAGCACGTTGTTGGTGAGCAGCAGCGACTCGCGCGAGAGCAGTGCGAAACGGCCGCCGAGACCGACTTTGGGCGCCCGCCAGGCAAACAGGGACAGCGAGCTGCCGATGACGGCGACCAGGAAGACGAGGATGAAGATGCCGCGCCGCGGATCGGTGGCGAAGGCATGCACCGAGGTCAGCACGCCGGAACGGACGAGGAAGGTGCCGAGCAGCGACAGGGAAAAGGCCGAGATGGCCAGCAGTACCGTCCAGTTCTTGAAGCTGCCGCGTTTCTCGGTGACGGCCAGCGAGTGCACCAGCGCCGTGCCGACCAGCCAGGGCATGAACGACGCATTCTCGACCGGATCCCAGAACCACCAGCCACCCCAGCCGAGTTCGTAGTAGGCCCACCACGAGCCCAGCGCGATGCCCAGTGTCAGAAAGATCCAGGCCGCCGTGGTCCACGGGCGCGACCAGCGTGCCCAGGCGGCGTCGAGTTGTCCCGAGAGCAGCGCCGCGATGGCGAAAGCGAAGGCTACCGAGAAGCCGACGTAACCCATGTAGAGCATCGGCGGGTGAATGATCAGCCCGGGATCCTGCAGCAGCGGGTTGAGGTCGCGCCCTTCTTCGGCGCCCGGCAGCAGGCGCTCGAAGGGGTTGGAGGTGAGCAGGATGAAGAGCAGGAAGCCGGCGGCGACCAGCCCGAGAACGCCCAGGACACGTGCCACCATGTGATCGGGCAGTTGCTGCGAGAGCAGGGCGACGGCCAGCGTCCACAGCACCAGCATCAGCACCCAGAGCAGCAGGGAGCCTTCATGTCCGCCCCAGACGGCGGCGACACGATAGGGCAGCGGTAGCAGCGTGTTCGAATGCTGGGCGACGTAGACCACCGAAAAATCGTTCTGCACGAAGGCTGTGGTCAGGCAGCCGAAGGCGACGGCCAGCAGCAGAGCCTGCGCCATCGCCGCTGGCCGGGCGAGAGCGATCCACTGTCGTCGCCCGCTGTGGGCACCGAGCAGCGGCAACGTTCCCTGCGCGAGGGCGACGCAGAGGGCCAGAATGAGTGCGAAGTTGCCGAGTTCCGGGATCATGGGCTTATCGTCCGCGTTACTGCTTGACGGTCTTGGCGCTGGCCTCGAGCGCCGCCTTGTTGGCCGCCGCGCGTTGGTGCGCGTCGCCGACTGCCTTGGCCGCTTCCGGTGGCAGGTAGTTCTCGTCGTGCTTGGCGAGTACCTCGCTGGCGGCGAACAGCCCGTCATCACCGAGCCTGCCTTGCGCGACGACGCCTTTGCCTTCCTGAAAAAGATCGGGCAGTATTCCCTTGTAGGAAACGGTCATGTCCTTCTCGGTATCGGTGACGACAAAGCGCAGGGTGACACCGTCGGCCTGGCGTTGCAGCGAGCCCTCCTTGACCATCCCGCCGATGCGGAAGCTCTTGCCCTTCGGCGCCTCGCCGGCGGCCACCTGGGTCGGCGAGAAGAAGAACACCAGGTTGCTCTGGAATGCGTTGAGCACCAGGGTTGCGGCCAGGGCGAGAATCGCCAGGCCGCCGAGGATCAGCGCGATGCGTTTGTGACGTGGTTTCAATCCTTGCTCCTGCGCGAGGTGGTCTGGCGATCCGCTCTGGCTTCACTGCGCTCGGCCCGATACTGACGCCTGAGACGGGCGATCAGCCTCTTCCGACCTTGCAGCAGGAGGATCGGTTCCGCCAGCATCAACAGCGCCATCACCACCACCGAGCCCCACACGTACGGTCCGTGCTGGCCCATTGCCAGAAAGTCGGCCAGGCTGTTCCAGTGCATCTTCCTACTCCTTTTCGCCGAGCAGGGTGCGCACCCAGTCGGTGTGCCGCTCGCGCTCGAGCATGATGGTGCGTACGCGCATCAGGGCGATGGCGATGCTGTACATCCAGCAGGCCAGAGCGCAGAGCAGCATTCCCCAGAGCATCAGCGCGGCCATGCTCGGTGCCTTGGTCAGGCTGACCGAGGCGCCCTGATGCAGGGTGTTCCACCACTTGACCGAAAAATAGATGATCGGGATGTTGACCACGCCGACCAGCGCGAGGATGGCGCCCGCCTTGTCGGCGCGCCGCGGGTCGTCGATCGCCGCCTGCAGGGCGATGAAGCCGATGTAGAGGAAGAGCAGGATCAGTTCGGAGGTCAGGCGCGCATCCCATACCCACCAGGTGCCCCACATCGGTTTGCCCCACAAGGCGCCGGTCCACAGCGAGAGAAAGGCGAAGAGGGCGCCGGTCGGCGCCAGCGCCGAAGCCATCATGCCCGACAGGCGAGTGTTGAAGGCCAGCCCGATCGCCGCCCAGAAGGCAATCACCAGGTAGATGAACATCGACATCCACGACGCCGGGACGTGCAGGAAGATGATGCGATAACCCTCGCCCTGTTGCAGGTCGCTGGGCGCGAGCAGAAAACCGATGGTCAGCCCGGCCGCGCCGAACAGCGCGGCAAATGCCCAGAACCACGGAATCATCTTTCCGGCGAGCGGGTAGAAGGTCTGTGGGCTGGCGTACTTGAACCAGTTGATCAAACGGTTACTCATCTATTCCAGGGCAACTCTCAGGGCCGCAGCGGTTGGCCACGGGGCAAAAAACACGCC
>NZ_JAEUOL010000178.1 GCF_016789985.1 Accumulibacter sp. | reverse complement strand
ACAACAGGAGATGGCAAATGTCACTGAACGAGGCCGTAAAATTCTTTGAGCCTTCCGCCGAGTTTGTCAAGCAGGCGACGATTTCGGGTATGGATGCCTACAAGGCGTTGTGCGCCGAGGCCGAAAAGGACTACACCGGCTATTGGGGCCGCCTGGCGCGCGAGCATGTTTCCTGGAAACAGCCATTCACACAGGTGCTCGACGAGTCGGGTGCGCCCTTCTTCAAGTGGTTTGCCGATGGCACGCTGAACGCCTCCTACAACTGTCTGGACCGGAACGTCGAGGCGGGTCTGGGCGACAAGGTGGCGATCGTCTTCGAGGCCGACGACGGTGCCGTCACGCGGGTGACCTACCGGCAGTTGCTGTCGCAGGTCAGCCAGTTCGCCAACGGTCTGCGCGCCCGCGGCATCAAGAAGGGCGACCGGGTGCTGATCTACATGTCGATGGGCGTCGAAGGCATCGTCGCGATGCAGGCCTGCGCGCGTATCGGTGCCATCCACTCGGTGGTCTTCGGTGGCTTTTCCGCGCAGTCGGTGCGTGACCGGATCAACGATGCCGGTGCCGTGGCGGTGATCACTGCCGACGAGCAGTGCCGCGGCGGCAAGAATCCGCCGCTCAAGCCGGCGGTCGACGAAGCGATCGCCCTGGGCGGTTGCCAATCGGTGAAGGACGTGATCGTCTTCAAGCGCACCGGCGGCGCATGCAACATGGTGGCCGGTCGCGACATCTGGTGGCATGACGTCATCGCCGGTCAGTCGGACGTCTGCGAACCGGAGTGGGTGGGAGCCGAACACCCGCTTTTCCTGCTGTACACGTCCGGTTCGACCGGCAAACCGAAGGGTGTGCAGCATTCGACCGGGGGGTTTCTGCTGCACGCGATCGTGACGATGAAATGGACCTTCGACCTGAAGCCCGACGATCTGTTCTGGTGTACCGCGGACATCGGCTGGGTTACCGGTCATACCTACATTGCCTATGGTCCGCTGGCCTGCGGCGCGACGGAGATCGTGTTCGAGGGTATTCCGACCTATCCGGACGCCGGCCGCTTCTGGAAGATGATCCAGGAACACAAGGTCACCACCTTCTACACCGCGCCGACGGCGATCCGTTCGCTGGTCAAGGCCGCTGACACCAATCCGGCGGTGGCGCCGACCAATTACGACCTCTCGTCGCTCCGCCTGCTGGGAACGGTGGGTGAGCCGATCAACCCGGCCGCCTGGCAGTGGTACCACGATAGCGTTGGCGGTGGTCGCTGCCCGATCGTCGATACCTTCTGGCAGACCGAGACGGGTGGTCACATGATCACGCCGCTGCCGGGCGTCACGCCGCTGGTCCCGGGTTCATGCACGCTACCCTTTCCGGGCATCATGGCCGCCGTGGTCGACGAAACCGGCACCGAACTCGAATGGGGCAAGGGAGGTTTGCTGGTCGTCAAGCGGCCGTGGCCATCGATGATCCGCACCATCTGGGGCGATCCGGAACGGTTCCAGAAGTCCTACTATCCGGAGGATTTCGCGGGCAAGCTTTATCTCGCCGGCGACGGCTCGATTCGTGACATCAACACCGGGTATTTCACGATTACCGGACGCATCGATGATGTGTTGAATGTTTCCGGGCATCGCATGGGGACCATGGAGATCGAGTCGGCACTGGTGTCGCACCCGATGGTCGCCGAAGCGGCAGTGGTGGGCCGGCCGGACGACCTGACCGGCGAAGCGATCTGCGCTTTTGTCGTGCTCAAGGGGCAGCGGCCGACGGGCGAGGCGGCGAAGAAGATGATCAAGGAGTTGCAGGATCACGTGGGTCGCGAGATTGGTCCGATCGCCAAGCCGAAGGATCTGCGTTTTGGCGAGAACCTGCCCAAGACGCGCTCCGGCAAGATCATGCGTCGCCTGCTGCGTTCGCTGGCGAGGGGCGAAACCGCTGCGCAGGACGTCTCGACGCTCGAGAATCCGGCCATTCTCGACCAGTTGCGCGGCTGACCGACAGACCCGCCCGCCCTGCCGCCGGTGCCTGATTGAAGCGGCGGACGGCTGGTCAGGTTGACTTCGAGGCCGGCGCCATGGGTGCCGGCCTGTTTGTTTGTGCCCAGCGAGGAGCAGCATGAGCAACAGTGCCACGGAGACGCTGGTCTCGGCATGCATCCGGTTTCTGCGGCCCTACCCGCCGTTCGATCAGATGGAGGCGGAGGCGCTCCGCTTTCTCGCCGAACATGTCAGGCTGGCGCATTATCCCAAGGGTGCCCGGATCCTGTCTGGCGAGATGGGGGTTGCCCGGGCACTTTATATTCTGCAGCGCGGCAAGGTGCGGGCAAAATCGACCCCTGGTCTGGGCAGCGTCGAGTCGTCGTCGATCAACCTGGGTCCGGGTCAGTCCTTTGCCATCGGTGCCTTGATGGCGCAACGACCGACCGCCAGCTCCTACGTGGCGCGCGAGGATGTCTTCTGCTATGAACTGCCGGCCGACGACTTCTTTGCCCTGACCCAGAAGAGTACGGTTTTCAACCTCTTCTGCACGCAACACATCGCCGGTTTGCTCAAGCAGTCGCAACAGCAGTTGCAGTTGCAGTTCGCGCAACGCGCCGCCGAGCAGAAGACGATGAATTCGCCGCTCGCCGCGATCGTCAAGCGGGAACCGGTGTCGGTGGAGGCGGCGGTACCGATTCGCCAGGTCGTCGAAATGATGGCTGAGCGGCATCTTGGTTCGATGGTCGTGGTCGATCAGCAGCAGGTGCCGGTGGGCATCTTCACCTTGTCGGATGTTCTCAAGCGCATCGTGCTCCCCGGCACCCCGCTCGAGCAACCCATCTCGAGTGTCATGTCGGCGGTCCCGCAGACCCTGCTGCTGGCCGCCAATGCCCATGATGCCGCCTTGCTCATGGCCATGCGCGGCATTCGCCACGTCCTGGCGGTGGATGAAGGAGGGCGCCTCAGAGGCGTCGTCTCGGAGCGCGACCTGTTCAAGTTGCAGGGCGCCGGGCTGCGCCAGATCCGCCATGCGATCGACGCGGCGAGCAGCATCGAGGTGCTCCAGCATGCGCGCGAGGACGTCCGGCAACTGTCGTTGACGATGCTCGCCGAGGGCGTCGGTGCGGCGGAGATCACGCAGTTCATCTCGACCCTGAACGATACCGTGACGCGTCGCATCATCGAGCTGAATCTCGACCGGCACGATCTTTACGGCATCGACTGGGCGTGGCTGTCCTTCGGCTCGGAGGGGCGCGACGAACAGACCTTCACGACCGATCAGGATAACGGGATCGTCTTCATCTGCACCGACATCATGGATCGCGAGCTGACCCAGTTGCGCTTTCTCGAGTTTGCGCGCGATGTCAACGCCGACCTCGACCGCTGTGGCTTCCCGCTGTGCAAGGGCAACATCATGGCGAGCAACCCGGATCTCTGTCTGACCCTGGAGGAATGGGAGGACAAGTTCGCCCAGTGGGTGCGTACGCCGGAGCCCCAGGCCTTGCTCAACGCGACGATCTTTTTTGATTTCCGACCCCTCTACGGTCGCTTCAATCTGGCTCACCGGATGCGTCTGTCGCTCTTCCGGCAGACCGGCGGGAATCCTCTGTTCCTGCGCATGCTGGCGCAGAATGCCCTCAGTGTGTCGCCGCCCCTCGGACGGGTACGTGATTTCGTGACCGGGGGCGATCCGGAACATCCCGGGACCATCGACCTGAAGAAGTATGGCGTTCGCCTGTTTACCGATGCCGCGCGCGTTTTTGCCATGGCCCATTCGGTCGAGGCGACCAATACGGTACAACGTCTCAAGCGTGCGGCTGCAGCGATGCATTTTTCGGAGGATGATCTGGCCGCCAGTATCGAGGGCTTCAACTTCATTCAGCTTCTGCGTTTGCGGCACCAGCATTTCGAGCAGGAACACGGGCGCGAGGGGGACAACCTGATCCGACCCGATGCACTGAACGAGATCGAACGGCGCATTCTCAAGGAAGCTTTCCGACAGGCGCGCAAGCTGCAGGTGCGCCTCAAACTCGATTATCAGCTCTGATCATGACCTGGCTATCGCGATTCCTCGGCGGACAGGACGCCTCCAGCCGCGGGCTGACCGCCCGGCAGGCGCAGTCGATTGCCGGTTGGCGCCATCTGCCCGAACCTGACCCACATCGCTCGCATTATCGCTGTCGCTATGTGGTGGTCGATGTCGCGGCGACCGGCAGCGATGTCAACGTCGACCGTCTGCGCTCGATCGGCGCAGTTGCGGTGGTCGATGGGCAGATCGACTTCAAGGATGCCTTGCAGCTGGCAGTGGCGGATTTGGCACCGGCTCGCGCTTCGCCCCCGGCGGCCGGAGAGGAGGAGGGGGGGCGCACGGCGACCGTCGACGCGCTGATCGCTTTCCTGGGTTTTGTCGGCAAGGGGCGGCTGGTTGCCTATAATGCCCCTTTCGTCGAACGGATGATCGAGCGAGCGCTGGACGAGTCCCTGGGAATCAGGCTCGGGCTGCAATGGATGGATCTGGCGTGGGTTCTGCCCGATCTCTGGCGCCAGGTCGATGCCGGCCAGGGGCGGCTGGATGCCTGGCTCGACCACTTCGGAATCGACAGCATGCAACGGCATGACGCATTGTCGGACGCGTTCGCCACGGCGCAGTTGTTGCAGGTCACGCTGGCCCAGGCGTTGCGCAAGGGGTTTGAGACATCGGCCAGCCTGGCCGCGCTGGAGAAGGCGCGTCGCCACATGCACCAAAGCGGCTGACGAGCGCCGGCGATGGCCGACTACAAGGTTCCCTTGCGTCGTTACTATGCGTCTTACACCGCCGGCTTCTTCGCGTTCGTCGTGCTGCTGGCGGTGCTCGAGCGTTATGGCATGCCGCCGCGCTGGATCGGCTATTCGTTTCTCCTGCTGACCATTTTTCTCTACGCGACGATCGGCGTGCTGGCCCGTACGACCAGCGTTGCGGAATACTATGTCGCCGGACGGCGGGTGCCGGCCGTATACAATGGCATGGCGACCGGTGCCGACTGGATGAGCTCGGCCTCCTTCATGGGTCTGGCCGGCACCTTGTACCTGTCGGGTTACCAGGGACTGGCCTACGTAATGGGCTGGACCGGCGGCTACGTGCTGGTTGCGCTGTTGCTGGCACCCTATCTGCGTCGCTTCGGACAATATACGATCCCCGACTTTCTTGCCGCACGCTACGGTGGCAACCTGGCGCGGCTGGTCGGTGTCTTCGCCACCGTCCTGGCGTCGTTCGTCTATGTGGTGGCGCAGATTTACGGCGTCGGCCTGATCACCAGCCGTTTTGTCGGTCTGCAGTTCGAGATCGGCGTCTTCGTCGGCCTTGCCGGCATCCTTGTCTGCTCCTTTCTCGGCGGCATGCGGGCGGTAACCTGGACCCAGGTGGCTCAGTACGCGATTCTGATCGTTGCCTATCTGGTGCCGGTGACGATTCTCTCCTACCAGGTCACGGGCGTACCGATTCCCCAGTTGACCTATGGTCAGGTGCTGCAGCAGGTGCAGGCGCTGGAGGAGACGATTTTCGAGGATTCTGCGGAGCGGGAGGCACGTCGTCTTTTCCGGGAGCGGGCGGATGCCTACTACGAACGCATCCTGACCCTGCCGGAGTCGCTCGACGAGGCGCGGCGCAGTCTGACGATGCGGATCGACGAGTTGAAGAGCGACAATGCGCAAATGCGCGAGGTGGTGGCGCTCGAGCGACAGCGTCGGGAGTTGCCCAAGACCAGCGAGGATGCGCGCAACTATTGGGAAAGCCAGATGCGCAAGGCGGCGCAACGCGGCGCAGCACCCGAGCACCATACGACGCCCTATCCGGGAAACGGCGAGGCGGTTAACGAAACGGCCCGCGTCAACTTTCTGACCCTGGTGTTCTGCCTGATGATCGGCACCGCCGCCTTGCCCCATGTGCTGACACGTTACTACACCACCCCCAGCGTACGGGAGACGCGCCGTTCGGTTTTCTGGTCACTGCTGTTCATTCTGGCTCTGTATCTCACCGCTCCGGCCTATGCGGCCTTCGTGAAATTCGAGATTTACTCCAGCCTGGTGGGTTCCTCGCTGGCGCAGTTGCCGCTCTGGGTCAGCTCCTGGGGAAAGATCGGCATGGTGTCGATCGAGGATATCAATGGCGATGGACTGGTGCAGCTGGCCGAACTCGCGCTCAATCCGGATGTAATCCTGCTGGCGACTCCTGAAATCGCCGGTCTGCCTTACGTGATCTCCGGGCTGGTCGCCGCCGGAGCACTGGCCGCCGCCTTGTCCACGGCCGATGGGCTGCTGCTGACCATTGCCAGCGCCCTGTCACATGATCTGTATTACAAGATCTTTCGCCCCAAGGCGACCACCCAGTGGCGGCTGGTGGTTTCCAAGTCGCTGTTGCTGGTGGTCGCCGTGCTGGCGGCCAGCGTTGCATCGCAGAAGCCGGCAACCATTCTGTTCATGGTTGCCTGGGCCTTTTCGCTGGCTGGTTCGGCCTTTTTCCCGGCGCTGATTCTTGGCGTTTTCTGGAAACGGGCGACGCATGCCGGTGCCGTCAGCGGCATGCTGGTTGGCCTCCTGCTGACCATCTACTACATGGTGCGAGTGCATTTCGACTCGATTCCCTGGCTCGGCATCCAGGGAATCGGCATGGAGCCCTGGCTGGGCATCCAGTCCACTTCGGCCGGTGTCTGGGGGATTGCCGCCGGTTTTCTGACGATCATCGTGGTCAGCCTGCTGGGCAAGCCGCCCATCCAGGAAACGCAGGATTTCATCGAGAGTGTTCGTTACCCGGAGTTCGATCGCTGGTGATCCGGCGCGCGGTGGCGACCAGGGCCGCGTCCTTCGCCACGCGGGATGGCTGCCGGCGGTCGGGGAGGAGTCAATGAAACTCGAACGCAAGCATCGCGATTACTGGCGGCGCAACCTCAGGCTGACGGCCGTCCTGCTCACCGTGTGGTTTCTCGTCAGTTTCGTCGTCAGTTACTTTGCGCGCGATCTTGCGGCATTCAGCTTCCTGGGCCTGCCGCTCGGCTTCTACATGGGCGCGCAGGGCGCCCCGGTGATCTACCTGCTGATCATCTGGTGGTATGCACGGCAGATGAACCAACTCGATCGCGAGTACGGCGTAGACGACGGCGAGAGCGACGACTAGGTCGGCCGCCGGGCAGGGGGGTGTTGCGCGGGGCCTTGTGTTGCCGCCTGTACCGGCGAATCAGCACGCTGCGTCGGACCCGTACGTCGGCCCGGCCGGCTCGCCGCGCGATTCCCGAAGCGCGGCCGCATGTTACAATCGACGCCCTTTCAAGGCTCGTGAGGCGCATACGATGTTTTCAGTCAAAGACACCCTGGCCAACGTGGACCCCAGGATCTGGCAGGCGATCGAGGGCGAGAATCGCCGCCAGGAAGAGCATATCGAGCTGATCGCCTCCGAGAACTATGTCAGTCACGCGGTGATGGCCGCACAGGGGTCGCAACTCACCAACAAGTACGCCGAGGGCTATCCCGGCAAGCGCTATTACGGTGGCTGCGAGCACGTCGATGTCGCCGAACAGTTGGCGATCGACCGCCTGAAGAAGCTGTTCGGTGCCGAAGCGGCGAACGTTCAGCCGAACTCCGGGTCGCAAGCCAACCAGGCGGTGCTGATGGCGTTTGCCAAGCCGGGTGATACGATCATGGGCATGAGCCTGGCCGAGGGCGGCCACCTGACGCATGGCATGCCGCTCAACATGTCGGGCAAGTGGTTCAAGGTCGTTGCCTATGGACTCGATCAGCATGAAGCGATCGATTACGCCAGGATGGAAGCGCTGGCGCACGAGCACAAACCGCGCATCCTGATTGCCGGCGCTTCGGCTTATGCGTTGCGTATCGATTTCGAGCGCTTTGCCAAGGTTGCCCGGGACATCGGTGCCATCTTCATGGTGGACATGGCGCATTATGCCGGTCTGATCGCCGCCGGCTGTTATCCGAATCCGGTGCCCTGTGCCGATGTCGTCACGTCGACCACGCACAAGACGCTGCGCGGTCCGCGCGGCGGAGTGATCCTGATGAAGGCCGAGCACGAGAAGGCGATCAATTCGGCGGTCTTCCCCGGTCTGCAGGGCGGGCCACTGATGCATGTGATCGCCGCCAAGGCGGTGGCCTTCAAGGAGGCCCTGACGCCCGGTTTCCGTGATTATCAAGAGCAGGTGCTGGCCAACGCACGCGTGTTGTCGCGTGTACTGGCCGAAGAGCGTGGCCTGCGCATCGTTTCCGGCCGTACGGAGTCGCACGTCTTTCTGGTCGATCTGCGCGCCAAGGACATTACCGGCAAGGATGCCGAAGCAGCCCTCGGCGCCGCCCACATCACGGTAAACAAGAACGCCATCCCCAATGACCCGCAGAAACCCTTCGTCACCTCGGGTGTTCGCATCGGCTCGCCGGCGATGACCACACGTGGTTTTGGCGAGATCGAGGCGGAGCAGGTGGCGCACCTGATCGCCGACGTGCTCGATGCTCCGACTGACCAGACCGTTCTGCAACGGGTACGCGCCGAGGTCTCGGTGCTGTGCCGGAAATTTCCGGTCTATGGCCGGTAGGCACGGTGAAGTGCCCGTTCTGCGGTGCTGATGAGACGACGGTTGCCGACACGCGCCTCAACGACGATGGCGATATCGTCCGCCGTCGGCGTCGCTGCCTGAAATGCGAGAAGCGGTTCACCACTTACGAGCGGGCCGAACTGCGCATGCCGCAGGTGATCAAGAAGAACGGATCACGAGTCGAGTTCGACCGCGACAAGCTTGCCGCAAGTCTCTGGCTGGCGCTGCGCAAGCGGCCAGTGAACATTGAAGCGGTCGAGGCAACCATCACCCGCATTGAGGAAAAGCTGCTGGCGCTTGGCGAACGCGAGGTGGGGTCGGAGAAAATCGGCGAGATGGTCATGCGCGAACTGAAGAAACTCGACAAGGTGGCTTACGTTCGCTTCGCCTCGGTTTATCGAAACTTCGAGGACGTGGACGAGTTTTCCAAGGTCATCAGCGAGGTATCGCTCTCGCCACAACCGCTCGGGCACTGATGGCCGGAGCGTTCAGCGCAGCCGACCACGAATTCATGGCGCGCGCGCTCCGGCTTGCCGAACGCGGCCTTTACTCGACCTCGCCGAATCCCCGTGTCGGCTGCGTCATCGTTCGCGATGGCCGGGTCGTCGGTGAGGGTTGGCATGTGCGGGCCGGCGGTCAACATGCCGAAGTCCACGCCCTTCTGGCGGCTGACGAGAAGGCTCGTGGCGCCACCGTCTATGTCACGCTTGAACCCTGCAGCCACCATGGGCGTACACCTCCCTGTAGCGCCGCCCTGCTGGCGGCGGGCGTCGGACGGGTGATTGCCGCCATGGAGGATCCCAATCCGCTGGTTGCCGGCCAGGGCCTGGCGATGCTGCGCCAGGCCGGGGTGCCGGTTGCCTGCGGATTGCTTGCTGCCGAGGCGCGGGAGATCAACATCGGCTTCGTCGCACGGATGACGCGTGCCAGGCCCTGGCTGCGACTGAAACTGGCGGCCAGTCTCGACGGCAAGACGGCACTGCAGAACGGCAGCAGCCAATGGCTGACCGGTGCGGCGGCCAGGCAGGACGGACATCGCTGGCGGGCGCGGGCCTGTGCCATCCTGACCGGAATGGGCACCGTCCGGCAGGATGATCCGCAACTCAATGTGCGTGCAGTTGAGCGAGCGGCGGGCGATCTGCGTCAACCGCTCAAGGTGGTGGTCGATAGTCGCCTCGACCTGCCGCCCGGCGCACGGCTCCTGCGCGATGGCCGTGTCCTGGTGGTCGCTGCCGAGGCCGATCGCGCGCGCGCAGACGCCCTTGTGCAGCGTGGCGCCGAAGTCGTGTCGTTGCCTGGGGCGGATGGCAAGGTCGATCTGCCATCCCTGCTCGAAGAACTCGCGCGACGCGGCGCCAACGAGGTGCACGCCGAGGCCGGCTTCGCGCTGAGCGGAGCCCTGCTGCGCGCCGGTCTGGTTGACGAACTGCTGCTTTACTTGGCGCCTTGTCTGATCGGGGATGCGGCGCGCGGGATGTTCGATCTGCCACCGCTCGAGGCACTCGCCGCCCGCACGCCGCTGCTCATCCGCGACCTGCGACTACTTGGTACCGACCTGCGCCTGCTGGCGCGCTTCAGTTAACGCCCGTCCGGGTACAGACGCGACACTGCGGGTCCTTGCCGAAACGCACGCTGCGCCAGTCCATCGTCAAGCCATCGAGCAGCCACAGTCGGCCCAAAGCCACCTCGCCGGCGCCGGCGATCAATTTGAGTGCTTCGGCCGCCTGCATCGTGCCGATGATTCCGGTGAGCGGCGCAAACACGCCCATCACGGCGCAACGCACCTCATCGGCCTCATCGCTTTCCGGGAAGAGGCAGTTGTAGCACGGCGTATCGGCGCGGCGGCTGTCGAAGACCGCAAGCTGGCCGGCGAAACGAATGGCCGCACCGGAAACCAGTGGCCTGCGATGTTCGACGCAGGCCCGGTTGACCGCGTGCCGGGTGGCGAAATTGTCGCAGCAGTCAAGTACCACGTCCGCTCGGGCGACCAGGGCCGCCAGCGTTTCGCCGGCAAGGCGGCTGCTGACCGCTTCGACCACCACCTCGGGATTGATCGCGCGCAGCGCAGCCTGTCCGGATAGTGCCTTCGCCTGGCCGAGGCGATCCTGGGTGTGCAGGATCTGGCGTTGCAGGTTGGTGAGGTCGACCGTGTCGCCGTCGGCCAGGGTGATCCGGCCGAGGCCGGCGGAAGCGAGGTAGAGCGCTGCCGGCGAGCCGAGACCGCCGGCACCGATGACCAGGGCGCTGGCATTGACCAGACGCTGCTGGCCGGCGATACCGATTTCGTCCAGCAGGATGTGTCGGCTGTAGCGCAGCAACTGCCCGTCGTTCATGGCTGGCGCGCTACTTGTATTCGCGCCACTCCGGCGGGGTGTCGTCGTGGTCGCCGTGCGGGTGGCGTTCCCAGGCGTGGGTGTAGGCTTCGGATTGCGAGCGCTTGAGCGGGCGGGCCGGGGTGGCCAGGTTATGTAGCTGGGTTTCCTCGACGTAGTAGATCAGTGCCCGCATCATCTTGCTCATCAGGGTGTTGTCGAGGTGGTAGCCACGGTCTTCCAGGTTGCCTTCGAGCTCCTCGAGGGAGTGGTGGCGCAAGTCGTAGGCGACGCCGACCGCTCGCGGCTGAACGCCCGGCACAACCTCCAGTTGTTCGATCCGGGAAAGATAAAGGGACGCTTCGGGGGCCTGAGCCGGAGGAAACTTGGCGAACAGGATGCTCCGCTGCTTGCGGATCGGGGGGTGCCCGGTCGCCGCTGGTCGCTTCATGTTCCCCCTCCGGGTGCACCCTCTAGCGGCCGGCCTTCATGATCTGCATGCCCTTGAGGAGATTCAGTGCCTGGTTCAATTGATAGTCCTTCTTGGAGGCCAGTTCGCGGCTCGGCAGTTCGGATGATTCGTCGGCGTCTTCCTTCGGATTGGGCGCACCGCCCTTTGGCTTCGCCGGTGCGGCCTTGGGTTGCCTGGCCGGTGTCTCCTTGGCCGGTGGGCTGGCATCCTTGTTGTTGTCCAGATGATGCTCGAGGTTGGCTTCGCGCAAGCGTTCGGTCGAATTGCCGTCGGCGCTCTCTTCGACGACGATGTCGGGGGCGATGCCTTTCGCCTGGATCGAGCGGCCGGACGGCGTGAAGTAGCGCGCGGTGGTCAGTTTGATCGCCGTATTGCCGGGCAGCGGCAGCACGGTCTGCACCGAGCCCTTGCCGAAGGTGGTCGTGCCGAGAACGACCGCCCGCTTGTGGTCCTGGAGGGCGCCGGCGACGATTTCCGAGGCCGACGCCGAGCCGCCATTGACCAGCACCACCATCGGCACGGTGCGTGCCTCGGCGGGCAGGTTCCGGATGTAATCGTCCCGGCTGCCGCGCAGATAGTCGGTGGGCGATGCCGAGTAGCGATGCTTGGCGTCCGGCGCCCGTCCATCGGTCGAGGTGACCAGCGTGTCGGCTGGCAGGAAGGCCGCGGAGACGCCAACGGCGCTGTTCAGCAGACCGCCGGGGTCGTTGCGCAGATCGAGCACCAGACCCTTGAGCGGGCCCGCCTTGAACATTTCGTTGAGGTGCTTGACCACCGCGGCACCGGTATTTTCCTGGAAGGAGGTGATACGCAGGTAGCCGTAGCCGTCCTCGACGATTTTCGACTTGACACTCTGTACCTTGATGACTTCCCGGGTTAGGGTGATGTTGATCGGTTTGGCCTCGCCCTTGCGGATGATCGACAGTCTGATCTGGGACTTCGGCTTGCCGCGCATGCGTTTGACTGCTTCGGTCAGGGTCAGGCCCTTGACCAGGGTGTCGTCGATCTTGAAGATCAGGTCGCCGGTCTTGACGCCTGCCCGGTAGGCCGGTGTGTCCTCGATCGGCGAAACGACCTTGACCAGCCCGTCTTCCATTCCGACTTCGATACCGATACCGCCGAACTCCCCTTGCGTGCCGACCTGCAAGTCCTTGAAGGCATCGGCGTCGAGGTAACTGGAGTGTGGATCCAGATTGGAGAGCATGCCGCTGATGGCGTGCGTGATCAGCTTCTTGTCCTCGACCGGTTCGACGTAGCCGGTCTTGATGGCGTTGAACACCTCGGCAAAAGTGCGCAGTTCCTCGACCGGCAGACTCGTTCTCGTTTCCTTGTCTGCGATGGCCGAAAACTGCAGGCTGATCAGTACGCCGCCAACCAATCCGGCGCAAACCAGACCGGCCTGTTTCAACTTGCCCATTTGTCTCACTCCAGTGTGCACCTCTATTTCGGGTTGACCCAAGCCAGCGGATCGAGCGGTTTCCCTTGGTGACGCAGCTCGAAGTATAAACCGGATTCCGGATTGCCACCGCTGTTGCCGACGGTGGCAATCGCCTCGCCGCCACGCACCCCATCACCCACATTTTTCAGCAAGGAATCGTTGTTGGCATAGATCGACAGGTAGCTGTTGCCATGGTCGACGATCAGCAGATTACCGAAACCGCGCATCCATTCGGCGAAAACCACCCGCCCGCCGGCAATGCTGCGCACCTCGCTGCCGGTGCTGGCCACGATGAACAGACCCTTCCAGGTGCTGCCCTCCTGTCGCGCCGCGCCAAATCGGTTGCTCACCGCCCCCCGCGTTGGCAAACGAAGCTGGCCTTTCAGTTTGGCCAGATTGTCCGTTGCGGGTGATGCCGCAGGTTCCGGCGGGTGGGCTTCCGGTGTCGCCGCATCGCCCCTGCTCCGCGTTGCGCCGGGCAGTGCCGTGTCGTGAGGTGGCTGTTCCTGGGTCGTTCCCGGTCGTGCCAGCTCCCGTTTCTGCGCTTCACGACGCGCTTCGGCTGCTTGCGCGGCAAGCAGCCTGGCCAGGCGGTCGACGAGTTCGGCGAGGCGTCTTTCGTCGCGCTGCAGGTTGCCGATCTCGCGCCGCTGTGCAGCTATCTGGTCCGCCATCCTGTCAAGCATTGCCTGCCGTTGCTGCCGCTGCGCCAGCAGTCTGGCATGTTCCTCCTTTTGTCGGGCCACACTGGCCGACAGCCGCTCTGCTTGCTGGCGCGCATCGCTGGCCAGCGCCTGCTTGCGCTGCAGCGTCGTCTCGATCTCGAGCAGGATCTGCCCGCGCGCCCGACCAATGGCCTCCAGATAGTGCAGATCGCGCGCCACTTGATTGGGGTCGTCGCCGTTGAGGAACAGGCGCAGCGGATCCGGATTGCCCCGCAGGTACTGTTTGTAGAGCAGTCTTTCCAGTTGTTCCTGTTGCGCGTTCAGCCCTCGTTCGAGCGCACGGGACTGTGTATCGAGCTCCTTCAGTCGTGCCTGCAGCGCGTCGATCTCGCTGGTCAGGCGGTGCAGGTCGCGCTGTGTCGTCGAGATCGCGCGCTCGGCGTCCTGCAACTGATCCATCGTGTCCCGCCGCGATCCCTCGGCGGCAACCATCTGTTTGCGCAGCGCTTCGATCTGCGAGCGCAACGACCTCAGATCGCCCTGCTTTTCGGCGACCTCGCCGGACGACGTGCCTTCGGCTTTCTTCCGGTCTTGCCGGTCGCTTGCGGCGGCGCGCGGGATGGCGAGTGCAGCGACCAGGCAGGTCACCAGGAGCCATTGCCAGCCGGATGCCGCGTGTTGCGGCCCGGTTCGCTGGAGGTGTGGTCGGATGGTACTCGTCAATGAACGACGCGCGTCTTGCAAAAGCGTGGAATGACTGGGCGTGGCCCTTGGCCCGGGTTGCCGTGCCGGTCGCCAGCGTGGGGGGAGTGCGCGGGACATCCCGCGGATCAGGCTTTTACTCTATAATCGCGGATTATATGATAAACGAGGACGCTGGCGTAGCGTGCCGATCACAACGAGTCTGATTGACAAGCAGGAGCATATCGAGCGGGCGGCGCGTGCGCTAAAGTCGATCTCGCA
>NZ_JAEUOL010000176.1 GCF_016789985.1 Accumulibacter sp. | reverse complement strand
AGCCACAACCCACCAGCGGCCAGCGCCGCACACTGATTCGCCGCTGAACACCTGGGGTCGGGCCCAGCGGCTGTTCAAACAATGCTGCTTGTCGGCAGGCATGGTCACGTCACTTCAGCGATGGGCTTTCACGGTAACGTGACCCGCTGAACCGACTCGTACCCCGGATTGCTGCGATCGAGCGCACACATTAAAAGGGCCGTTGGCGACCTGTCGCCTTCAGGCAACTTCGGTTCTGCTGCAAACCCTGCCGGGTGTCGACACCGTCGGTGCCGCCAGGCTGCTCGTCGAGATCGGCTGCGACATGAGCGTCTTCGGCAGCCCCGACCGTCTGGCTTCCTGGGTGGGCATCTGTCCGGGTAACAACGAGTCCGCCGGAAAGCGCAAATCCGCACGCGTTCGCAAGGGCAATCCCTATGTCCGACGACTCCTGGGTGAGTTCGCTCACGCCGCCAGCCGCACCAAATCAGCGTTCCACGCCAAGTTCCAATCGCTGATCGTTCGTCGTGGCCACAAGCGCGCCATCGTCGCGCTCGCTCACAAGAGGTTGCGCCCCCTTTTCTTCATGCTCAAGCGCGGCGACTATTCCCGGGATTCCGCCACCAACTATGAGCAGCTCTGTGTGCAGCGCAACGCCTCTCGCTGGATCAAGGCTCTGGCTCGCTTCGGCTTCATCCCCGCAGCCGCCTGATTCACGACAACCGATCGCTATGACCGAGCGCGGTCAGGTATGCGCACGCTTGGAGACTGGCTTCTTTCACATTAAGTATCTGCTGGAACTGGACCACTACATCCTCGTGAAATGCATATTCACTCCGAATCCTCGCGCGTGCCGAGGGATGAATCCTGTTTGTTTGCCAAGCATGCCGGCGGTGCCCCGCAAGCCTGGGTTGAAGCGATCGATCAGTATTTGACGCGCGCGAAGTAGCTCTTTTCGGAAGCTTCGAGCGCCTGCCGCAGAGTCACGATTCCCCTCTGTGCGAGCAAGGGCAGCATTTTCAGGAATACCTCTCCGGTTGCACAGGCGTCGCTTACCGCATTGTGGCGACCTTCGATGGTCACCCCGAGCCGCTCGGCGATGTGGTCGAGCTGATGGGACTCCTGGTTGGCATGCAGTACACCGGAAAGCAGCAGCGTGTCGAGGACCGGCTGGCTAAAAACGACGCCGGTCGCCTCTTCCTTCAGTTGCAGAAAGCGCATGTCGAACGCCGCGTTATGGGCGACCAGGACGGTGTCGTTGCAAAACTCGTGGAAGGCCGGCAGAACCACGTCGATCTGGGGCTGTCCGCGCACCATGTCATCGGTGATGCCGTGAATGCGGATACCTTCCGGTCGCAGAAAGCGCTGTGGATCGACCAGTTGTTCGAAGTTCTCATGTCGCAACAAGCGGCCATTGACGATGCGCAGCGCACCGATCTGGATGATTTCGTCGCCGGCGGCGGGCTCGAGGCCGGTGGTCTCGGTATCGAACACGGTATAGGTCAGATCCGTGAGAGGCCGGTCGAGGTCGATGCTCCGGTCGCGGAAGTGGAAGAGGTCGAAGTCGTAGTATTCCGGACGTACGCTGAGTTCGTCGAGCGTTTCTTGTGGCGTGACGTTCTCGGGCAGGACCACCGGCAGCACGAAGCGGAAGAACGCACGCTGCGCAGCCTTTTCCCTTTCGTACCAGATCTCGCCGCCATGGCGGTCGATGACGTCGCGCAAGGACAAGGGCGAGCTTTCCTTGCCGAATCGCATGGGGTCGGTTTCCCAGGTATAGAAAGCTTCCGAAGACATGGTCTGGCCGGCCCAGATGAGGTCAAGGTAGGCCAGCTTGCCGCAGGGTAGCAGCCGGAAGCGCAACTCACGGATCCGGTAATGATCGACCAGCCGTGCCGCCAGAAAGCAGATCGAGAACACCAACGAGAAGCTTTCGGCGCGTAACCAGATATCCTCGTCGCTCTCCTCGCTCTTGGTGGACAGCTTCAGTTCTTCCTCGATTCTGCGTTGCGCCGCGGTGATGATGTCCATCCCCTGGACATCCTCGAGTGGCCAGCGGGTCTTCAGCGAGTCGGCAAACTCGCTCATGGTCTGATCGAGCCGTTGACTCATGCGGACTACTTCATCGCTGATGATGCCGACGAAACGCTCACGAATTTCCGGCTCGATGTCCGGGTAGTCCATCAGGTTGCCGACCGCCACGCGGATGTTGGCCAGGCTGCCGCGGGTACCGTCGGTCAGCGATTGCAGCACTTGATCGCGCCGCGACTCCTGTTCCAGACTGCGCGTAATGTTCTCGACCGTCAGCACGTAACCGCTCATCCCGCGCTGGTGCGGCTCTTGGTCGGTGGTCAGCACGGGAACCAGTTGCACCCGCAGGAGCTGCCCGCCACGGGCGGCCGTGATGAAGTTGGCGATCGCCGTGGCGGCTCCCTTGTGCAGGCGCTGACGCACGACGTCGAGCGCATGGTCGATCTGGCTGCGCTCGAGGATGGAAAAGATCGAACGGCCCAGCCCGATCAGCGCGCCTCCGGCAACGGCCGTGCTGCCTCGGGCAAGCGCCCTGAACTGGAGCCGGGCACGGCTGTTGTAGAGCAGGATGCGTCCGTCGAGGTTGCATACCACGACCGCCTGCGCCAACTCGGACATCAGTGCGGCCAGGCGATTCTTTTCCTCTTCCACCGACGACTTGGCTGCAGCGATCTGCGCATCGACATCGTCCATCAGTCCATCCCGTTGTTGCGCCAGATCGTTGGTGGCCGCAGCCAGCAAGCGGACCTCCGGTGGCCCTTCGGGCGTGACCCGGAAGTTGCGATTGGCCGACAGCATCAGGCGCAGGTTCTCGACCATGCGGAGCAAACCCTGGACGTACTCGCGGAACAGGTAACGGATGACCAGCAGGCCGAGCAGGAAGCCGAAGGCAGTCATCATCGCACCCAGCGACAGGTGCGGCGCGACCAGGCGCACGAGCAGCTCCCGCTCCGCCTCCTGCGCACCTGCCCAGATCAGCAGGGCGGTGATCACGAAGGGGCCGGTCATCAACAGAAAGAGAATGCCGACCGAGATGGCCAGACGAAAGCGCGCGTTCATTGTTCGGGACGGGGCATGGTGGCTACTTGCGGTAGCCCAGCAAAAAGCCCGGCTTTTTGAGCCGGGCTGGGTGCTGAACGATTGCTTGGTGGAGACAGGCGGGATCGAACCGCCGACCTTCTGATTGCGAACCAGACGCTCTCCCAGCTGAGCTATGCCCCCAAGAACGCACGCATTCTATGCGCCACAGGTGGCAGCGTCAATGCCGCGGCGTGGCTGCCGAGGCAACCTGACCATGACGGGACTGCGCGGCCTATTTCCTGGCCTTGGCGCCGGCTGGCACGACGGCGATGGCAATCGCTTCGGCATAGACGCCTTCAACCTGGTCCCCCTTGTTGATCTGCTTGAGTTGCTCCGGATCCTTGATCTTCAGGGTGACCGTCTTTTGCGCGCCGCGCAGGGTCACAGTGCGTTTCTTGCGGTCGACCTGCTGCACATCGGCGATGAAAGCGACTTCCTTTGCCTCGTAGGCGCCCGGCTTCTGGCCGGGAGCAGCGGTCGCGCTCTGCGAGCTGTCGATGCGCTCGCGCAGTGCACCGCCACCCTTCCTGAGGGTCATCAGAAGTTCCTGGGTATAGCGGACCACCACCAGGTCGCCGACTTTGATCTGGTCGAAATTCTTGACCTCGTCGCCGACCACGACTTTGGATTGCTCGCCCTTGTTGTTCTTCAGGATAACGGTACGCGATGTCTTGTCGATCGCTTCAACGGCTAGGGTCATTTTGGCTTCGACCACTCCGGCGAACTTGCCGGGACCCACGGCAGCCAGACCTTCGGCGACGGCAGGTTGTTGAGCGGCAGCGGTGAGCGGCAGCAGGATCAGGGCGGCCGTGGCCAAGGCGGTACGGATACGCATGCGGAGGAACTCCTATGGGGGGTGATTGAGGGTCGTTGTAGGGAAAGGGAACGGCAGTGACAGGGGGAAGCAGGTCCCGTCCGGGACTTGCCGAGCCGGATCGCTCGGCGCAGGCAGGTGCAGTTGCTGGTCCTACTCGTCCTTGCCGGCCACGCGTGCCTTGAAGGTTGCGCCGGCGGCGAATTTCGGGACGGTCGTTTGCGGGATCAGGATCTTTTCGCCGGATTTGGGATTCTTTCCTTCGCGAGACGCGCGTTCGCTTGCCTTGAAGGAACCGAAACCGACCAGTGTCACTGCTTCTCCCCGGGCGACGGTTTCAATGATGGTTTCGATCACGGCATCGAGCGCTTTCGCCGAAGCAGCCTTGGACAGCTCGCTGTGGGCGGCAATGGCGTCGATCATTTCAGACTTGTTCATGGGGGCTCCTCAGGTGGTCAAAAGGCCTTCCTCTAGCTCGATTGTTATGTTTCACGGTGGCCGCGGGAAGCGAAACGATCAGGAATTCAAAGGCGTCAATTCTGGCATGGATTTTACCCCTGCAAGCAAGTTTTTTGCTTGCGCCCGGGGCCTGGCAGGTCGCCGACGAGCAGGCCGACGCCGGCCAGGATGCCGGGTGCGCGACCCATTGCTCACGATTCTGGAGCGTTCTCGCTGGTCAGGTCTGGCGCGCCGGCCGTGGCCGCGTGGTGCCGGGCGAGCAGCGGTGCCAGAAAGCGTCCGCTGTGGCTGGCGGCTACCGCGGCAAGCTCTTCCGGAGGGCAGCTGGCCAGGAGTTCACCACCGCCGGCGCCCCCTTCGGGGCCGAGATCGATCAACCAGTCGGCGGTCTTGATCACATCGAGGTTGTGCTCGATGACCACCACCGTATTGCCATGGTCTACCAGGCGATGGAGGACGCTGAGCAGCAGTTCGATGTCATGGAAATGCAGGCCCGTGGTCGGCTCGTCGAGGATGTAGAGGGTTCGACCGGTGTCACGTTTCGATAGCTCGAGCGCCAGTTTGACGCGCTGTGCCTCGCCGCCGGAGAGGGTGGTGGCGGACTGGCCAAGCGTGATGTAGCTGAGACCGACATCCACCAGCGTTTGCAGCTTGCGCGCGATGACCGGCACCGGGTCGAAGAATTCCCGCGCCACTTCGACCGTCATCTGCAGGACGTCGTGGATGTTCCTGCCCTTGTACTGCACCTCCAGCGTTTCCCGGTTGTAGCGCTTGCCATGGCAGACGTCGCAGGCCACGTAAACGTCGGGCAGAAAGTGCATTTCGACCTTGATCACGCCGTCGCCCTGGCAGGCCTCGCAGCGTCCACCCTTGACGTTGAACGAGAAGCGGCCGGGGCCGTAGCCACGCGAGCGGGCTTCCGGAACGCCGGCGAACAGCTCACGGATCGGCGTCAGCAGGCCGGTGTAGGTGGCCGGGTTGGAGCGCGGCGTGCGGCCGATCGGGCTCTGGTCGACGTTGATCACCTTGTCGAAATGGTCGAGGCCGACGATCAGGTCATGCGCGGCCGGCTCGGCGGTCGAACCGTAGATCTGCCGGGCGGCTGCCAGATACAGCGTGTCGTTGATCAGCGTCGACTTGCCCGAGCCGGAAACCCCGGTGATGCAGGTGAACAGACCGACCGGAATGGCGACCGTCAGGTTCCTGAGGTTGTTGCCGCGTGCCCCGCTGATGCACAGCATTCGCCCGGCATCGGGCTGGCGCCTCTGGCGGTTGATGCCGATGCTGCGGCGCCCGGACAGGTAGTCGCCGGTGAGTGACGCCGGGTGGTCGATGATCGTGGCCGGCGTGCCCTCGGCGACGATGAAGCCGCCATGAACGCCGGCTCCGGGACCGAGGTCGACGACGTGGTCGGCGCTGCGGATGGCCTCCTCGTCGTGCTCGACGACGATCACCGTATTGCCGATGTCGCGCAGTTGCTTCAGTGTCTTCAGCAAGCGCTCGTTGTCGCGCTGATGCAGGCCGATCGAAGGTTCGTCGAGGACGTACATCACGCCGGTCAGCGCCGAGCCGATCTGCGATGCCAGGCGGATACGCTGCGCTTCGCCGCCGGACAGGGTCTCCGCCGAGCGCTCGAGCGACAGGTAGTCGAGACCGACATTGATCAGGAACTGCAGGCGGCTGACGATCTCCTTGAGCACCTTTTCCGCTACCTGCGCCTTGTTGCCAGGGAGTTGCAGCGAAAGGAAATAGTCGCGTACCGCGGCCAGCGGCTGGCGGCTGATTTCGTGCAGGGTGCGCGCATCCGCCTGGCTGCCGATGCGCACATTGCGTGCTTCCTCGCGCAGACGGCTGCCCTGGCACGCCGGGCAGCTGCGGTTGCTGATCAGGCGCGCCAGTTCCTCGCGCACGGCAAGCGAGTCGGTTTCCTTGTAGCGTCGTTCGAGGTTCACCACGATACCTTCGAAGGCGTGTTCCCGCAGGGTGGGGTGGCCACGCTCGTTGAGGTAGCCGAACGGCAGCGTTTCGCGGCCTGAGCCGTAGAGAATGATCTGCCGGACATTCTCCGGCAAATCCCGGAAAGCCGTGTCGAGCGCGAAGCCATAGTGCGCGGCAAGCGAGCCGAGCATCTGAAAATAGAAAGGGTTGCGCCGGTCCCAGCCGCGAATCGCGCCGGCCGCCAGCGACAGCTCCGGCCGCGTGACGATGCGCTGCGGATCGAAGAACTGGATGACACCGAGGCCATCGCACTTCGGACAGGCGCCCATCGGGCTGTTGAAGGAGAAAAGCCGCGGTTCGAGCTCCTGGATCGAGTACGAGCATACCGGACAGGCAAAGCGGGCGGAGAAGAAATGCTCGCGTGCGCTGTCCATCTCGCAGGCGATCACCCGACCGTCGGCGTGGCGCAGGGCGGTTTCGAACGACTCGGCCAGGCGCTGGCGAATGTCTTCGCGCACCTTCAGGCGGTCGACCACCACGTCGATCGTGTGCTTGTGGGTCTTGGCGAGTTTGGGGAGGTCGTCGATCTCGTGAATCTGTCCGTTGACCCGCAGGCGGGCGAAACCCTGGGCGCGCAACTCGGCGAACAGTTCGGCCTGCTCACCCTTGCGATTGGCAATCACCGGTGCCAGGATCATCAGGCGACTTCCCTCGGGCAGTGCCAGCACGTGATCGACCATCTGCGAGACGGTCTGTGCTTCGAGCGGCAACTGGTGCTCGGCGCAGTAGGGGGTGCCGGCACGGGCGAAGAGCAGCCGCAGATAGTCGTGAATCTCGGTCACCGTACCGACCGTCGAGCGCGGGTTGTGGCTGGTTGCCTTCTGTTCGATGGAAATCGCCGGCGACAGCCCCTCGATCAGATCGACATCGGGCTTTTCCATGCGCTGCAGGAACTGCCGGGCGTAGGCCGACAGGGATTCGACGTAGCGCCGCTGGCCTTCGGCGTAGAGCGTGTCGAAGGCGAGCGACGACTTTCCCGATCCCGACAGGCCGGTGACCACGATCAGTCGATGGCGCGGCAGATCAAGACTGATGTTCTTCAGGTTATGCGTGCGCGCGCCACGAATTCTGATCTGGTTGGTATCGTCCATTGGGGGAGCTGCTCTGAGGCGCCTGGGCAAACCTGCTAATATACGCAATTCCGCAGCCCGGCAGCAAACTCCATGTCCGCCTCGAGCCCCGACCGTATGAGCAGCCAAGAAAAGCGAGCCGGCATCAGTCTGGCGGCGGTTTTCGCCTTGCGCATGCTTGGTCTGTTTCTCATCCTGCCGGTCTTCTCGCTGTATGCCCGCGATTTGCCTTCGGGCAAGGACATGGCGCTGGTCGGCATGGCGCTCGGTGCCTACGGGCTGACCCAGGCCTGCCTGCAGATTGCCTACGGCGCCGCCTCCGATCATTTCGGACGCAAGCCGGTGATCGTTTTCGGGCTGGCCCTCTTCGTCATCGGCAGTTTCGTCGCCGCTTTCGCGGACGACATCTACCTCGTCATCGCCGGCCGGGTGCTGCAGGGGGCCGGCGCCATTTCGGCGGCGGTCACGGCGCTCGCCGCCGATCTGACGCGCGAGCAGCACCTGACCAAGGTGATGGCCATGATCGGTTCGTCGATCGGCATGGTTTTCGCGGTCTCGATGGTCGGCGCACCGCTGCTGTATTCGGTCATCGGCATGCCCGGCATCTTCGCGCTTACCGGCGGGTTGGCCCTGCTGGCCATTTTCGTGGTTCTCAGGGTGGTTCCCGCCGCTCCGATGGTGCCGCGGCAACCGGCTTGGCCGAGCTTCGTCGAAGTCCTCGCGCATCGCCAGTTGCTGCGCCTCAATTTCGGCGTATTCGCCCTGCACCTGATGCTGACCGCGATGTGGGTGCTGCTGCCGGCCGAGCTGGTCAGCACTGGTGGGCTGCCGGTCGCCGAGCACTGGAAGGTCTACCTGCCGGCATTGCTGATTTCCTTTGTCATCATGGTGCCGGCGATCGTCGTCGCCGAGCGCTTCGCGCGCATGAAACTGATCTTCAATTCGGCGATCGTCATCCTGCTGGCCGTGCAGGCCGGTTTCGGACTGTTTGCCGGCGGTCTCTACGGCCTGGCATTCTGGCTGATGCTCTTCTTCGTCGCTTTCAACATCCTCGAAGCAACGCAGCCGTCCCTGATTTCGCGCATTGCACCGCCGCACGCCAAGGGGGCGGCGCTCGGTGTCTACAATACGACACAGGCGCTCGGCCTGTTTCTCGGGGGCGTCTTTGGCGGCGTGCTCGCCAAGTATTCCGGTGCCGGCGCGGTATGGCTCGGCGGTGCCCTGCTGACGGTGGTCTGGCTGCTGCTCGGGCTGACCATGTCGATGCCGCCCTTGCGCGGCCGGCAGGCGACAGCGGAAAAGTTCCTATAATTGCGCCGATCATTTCTCAAATACCATTCAGGGAGGCAACATGGCTTCGGTCAACAAGGTGATTCTCGTCGGCAATCTGGGCGCTGATCCGGAAACCCGCTATCTGCCAAGCGGCGATGCCGTCTGCAACATCAGGATGGCCACCACCGATCGGACGCGCGACAAGGTATCCGGCGAATACAAGGAGTACACCGAGTGGCATCGCGTGGTCTTCTTTGGCAAGCTGGCCGAAACAGCCGGCCAGTACCTGAAAAAGGGTCGCCAGGTTTATGTCGAAGGGCGCATCCGGACCAACAAGTGGCAGGACAAGGATGGCAACGAACGCTACACGACCGAAATCGTTGGCAGCGAGATGAAAATGCTCGGCAGTCGCGAAGGCATGGGTTCGCCCGCCGCGGGCGAAGGCGAGTACGGCGGCAGCATGCCGTCCACCGCCGCTTCCGGCGCGGCGGGACGTTCGGCGCCCGCCAAGAAGGCACCGAGTTTTGACGACATGGACGACGACATCCCGTTCTAGCCGGCCGGAGGCTGGACGACGGGCAAGACGGGCGGCGCGGGGGTCGAGGCAAACGCTGTTCGAGGCGCTTTGCCCCATTCCCCTCCTAGCCTGCCAGACTTTGCCATGAAAGGGCCCCGCTGGACAAGGATCCCGGAGTCCGGTTTCGCCTGGGAAAGGGATGTACTCGGCTGGTTGCGTGATCGGCTGCCGCATCGCAACCCCTGGCGCGCCTGGTCGAACTTCGAATTCATCGACGACAAAGGCCGGGTCAATGCGGTCGGTGCACTGGTGTTGTCGCCCGTCGGCTCCATCTGGCGGAACTAAACAACCACCGGCTAAAGCCGGTGGGTTTATGTTGCGGACTGAAAGTCCGGATACGCGTCGCCTAAACGACGCGTCCTAGTTGGGTTCCGTTTTGAAATCGTCATTCGGGTTGGGCTCAATTCCATCAGGGACGGGGCAGTGGCCCCGAACGAGAGTCCGGATCTATGGCTGCAATCTCCACCTGATTCCCATCAGCGAATGAAGGCTTGGCAAACCAGGGGCGACCATCTATGTGTATAACGATATGGGCTGAGACAAGCAGCGAATCGGCGATCGATGGCAACGAACACTGGCGGGCGACGGCGTCGGTGTTCCGCTTCCGGGTCGGGTGCCGCCGGCCAGCCGGGCGACAAGAAGAGCGGACATCCGCGACGGATGCCCGCTGGCGCAGGCTGCCGTATCGCGCCGGACGACCTGTCTACGCGGCGAAATTCTGCCCGGCGAAGCTCCAGTTGGCGAGTTTGGCGAGGAAGGTCTCGACGAACTTCGGCCTCAGGTTGCGGTAGTCGATGTAATAGGCGTGTTCCCAGACGTCGATGCACAGCAGCGCCTTGTCTCCGGTGGTCAGCGGGGTGCCGGCCGCGCCCATGTTCACGATATCCAGCGAGCCGTCGGGTTTTCTGACCAGCCAGGTCCAACCCGATCCGAAGTTGCCGACCGCCGAAGCCTGAAAGGCCTTGGCAAACTCGGCGAACGATCCCCAGCGGGCATCGATGGCAGCGCCCAGGGCGCCATCCGGGGTGCCGCCGCCGTTCGGCTGCAGGCAATTCCAGAAAAAGCTGTGGTTCCAGACTTGTGCCGAGTTGTTGTAGATCCCGCCAGCCGGGGCCTTGCGGATGATGGCTTCGAGATCGAGCGATTCGTAGTCGGTTCCCTTGATCAGGTTGTTGAGGTTGGTGACGTAGGCCTGATGGTGCTTGCCATAGTGGTACTCGAGGGTTTCTTGCGACATGTGCGGTGCCAGGGCGTCAATGGCGAAGGGCAGTGGCGGCAGCTGATGTTCCATGAGTGTTCTCCGTGAGGCCTGTTATGAAGTGAAGAGGGTGATAGGGATGACTTGCAGCAGGAAGCGATCCGTTCTGCTCGACCGCCGGATTCTATTCGGGGCCTGTCTTGCTGGCAATGGTGGCGGCGGCAAACGGATTGCCGTCATCCGCGGAAACTGCCAGGACGGTGGCGTCGGCGCGTCCCTGGTGGAAGAAGACAGCGATCTGCTGGCTAGGTTCCAGCAGCGCGCTCCGGCGGACGATCTGTCCCTGCCGGGTGGTGACGATGCTGTAGCCTCGGGCGAGAACCTCGCCCGGGTTGAGGTGCGACAGCCCGGCGCTCAGGCGGCTCAGGTCGCCGACCTTGCTGCGCAGCGTTTCCCGCGTGGCGCCACGCAGTCGGCGCGCCAGTCCCGCCAGATGGATGCCTTGGCGTACCGGATCCGGGCGCTGCAGCAGCAGGCGATGGCCGAGTTCGACGAGCGTGCTGCGTGCCCGCGCGCTGGCCTGCAACAGGTTCGCGTCAAGCCGTCGCTGCAGGTTGCGCAAGGCCTCCTGCTGCCGCGCCAGGTCGTGCGCCGGGTGCTGCAGGCGCTGCGCCAGCCAGTCCACTTGCTGATTGCGCTGGTTGAGCGTCTGCTCCATCTGGCGACGCAAGGCAAGCTGGCCGGCGGCGAGCCGCGCGAGCAGGACGCTTCGCTCGGGGGCCGCCATCTCGGCCGCTGCGGTGGGGGTCGGCGCCCGCCGGTCGGCGGCAAAATCGGCAATGGTGAAGTCGGTTTCATGCCCGATCCCGCTGATCACCGGCAGCGGGCAGGCCCGGATGGCGCGCGCCACGGCTTCATCGTTGAAGGCCCAGAGGTCTTCGATGCTGCCGCCCCCACGGCAGACGATCAGCACCTCGCACTCGCCGCGCTCGCCGGCACGGCGGATGGCGTCGGCGATCTGCGGGCCGGCTCCGTCGCCCTGCACCGGTGTCGGGTAGAGCACGATGCTGACCTGGCCGGCGCGCCGCCCGAGCGTGCTCAGCACGTCGCGCAGGGCTGCCGCCTGGGGTGAAGTGATGATGCCGATCCGGCGGGGAAAGGCGGGCAGGGGACGTTTGCAGGCACTGTCGAAGAGTCCTTCGCGCTCCAGCCTTTCCTTGTGGCGGAGGAATTTCTCGTACAGGTTGCCGAGCCCGGCACGGCGCGCCGCTTCGACAGTGAGCTGGAAATCGCCGCGCGCCTCGTAAAGGGTGACCAGCACGCGCGCCTCGATGTGCTGGCCGTTATCGAGTCGCCAGCCGAGCAGTTGTGCCCGGCTGCGGAACATCACGCAGCGCACCTGTGCCGCGCTGTCCTTGAGCGAGAAGTACACATGCCCGGAAGCCGCATGGCTCAGGTTGGAGACTTCTCCGGCGACCCAGCACAGGGGAAAGGCGGCCTCCAGCCGTTCGCGGGCCAGGCGATTGAGCAGGGAAACGGGAATCACCGCTGCTGCCGTCGTCGCCGACGACATGAGGCTGGCGCAGGAGAGTTCTGACATGACCGGATTCTACCTGCTTGCGCTGGTGCCAGACAGTGCGCAGCAGCTAGTCGCGAGGCTATGCCGGCCGGGCGCCCGTCGCCCGCTTTCGTGGCATACCGCAAAAGTCCTTCCCATAGCGTGACTTGGCAGTTTCACCAACAGGCTATCGGTTCGCTTGTCCACAGAACCTGGGGACAAGTGGTCTCGCGCCGGAGGGCTGCCACCAATCCCGGGGCTTGCTGCAAACGTCGGCGCAGGCTAAAGTGGCCGCCTGTCAGAATCTTCCGGAGCAAAAGGTGTTTTCCATCATTCAGGCTGCTGGGTGGCCGATCTGGCCCTTGCTGCTGGCATCAATCATCGCCGTCGCCCTGATCCTCGAGCGCCTGGTGGCGCTGCGGCGCAGCAAGGTCGTTCCGCCCGCTCTCCTGCAACGGGTGGTTGCCGAGTATCGACAGAATGGGGTCAGTGCAGCGCTGGTCGGCAACCTGGAGGCGCACTCACCGCTCGGCCGCGTCCTCGGCGCCGGTTTGCGCAATGTCGGCAGTTCACGCGACATCATGAGGGAAGCGATCGAGGAGGCCGGTGGCGTCGTGGCGCACGATCTCGCCCGCTATCTGACGACACTGGGGACCATTGCTTCGATCAGTCCGTTGATGGGGCTGTTCGGGACCGTCGTCGGCATGATCGAGATCTTCGGTTCGCAGTCGCCCGGTGGAAGCAATCCGATCCAGTTGGCGCACGGCATCTCGGTCGCCTTGTACAACACCGGATTCGGGTTGCTGATCGCCATACCGAGCATGATCTTCTGGCGGCATTTCCGTGCTCTGGTGGATAGCTTCATCGTCGAGATGCAGCAGCAGGCAGTGCGTTTGGTCGAGGTGCTGCACGGCGAGCGCAAGGACTGAGAGAAGAGGCCGGGATGGACTTCCGACGGAGCCGCGCCAGCGATGAGCCCGAGATCAATCTGATCCCCCTGATTGACGTGCTCCTGGTCATCATCATTTTCCTCATGCTGACCACCACCTACGCCAAGTTTTCCGGGCTCGAGATCAACCTGCCGACCGCCGATGCCAGCAAGCAGGCGGAGCCGCCGAACGAGATCAATGTGGCGCTGACCGCTGCCGGGCAGGTTCTGGTCAACAAAGTCCCGCTTGCCGCAGTCAGCGTACAGACGATCAGCGAGGCGCTGCGGCGCGCGGCCGGCGACGCCAAGGAGCCGGTGATCGTGATCAACGCCGACGCCAAGGCCAGCTATCAGAGCGTCGTCGACATCATGCAGGCGGCGCAGACTGCCGGCTATCCGCGAATTTCCTTCGCCACGCAATCACCGCGCTGATGGCTGCTGCAGGCCTCGCGCAGCGTTTGCCCGGCTGGTGGTACCAGCGCCGTCTGGTCGTTGCGCTCTGGCCGTTGCTGCCGCTTTCCTGGTTGTTCGCCCTGCTCGTCGCCGTCCGGCGCGGGCTCTATGCCTGCGGCCTGCTGCGCTCGATCCGTCTGCCCGTGCCGGTGGTCGTGGTCGGCAACCTGACCGTCGGCGGCAGTGGCAAGACGCCGCTCGTGCTGTGGCTGGTGCACCGCCTGCAGCAGCATGGCTGGCGGCCAGGCATCATCAGTCGTGGTTACGGCGGCGCCAACAGACAGGTGTTACAGGTCGTTGCCTCGTCGCCGGCCGTGCTGGTCGGTGACGAGCCTTTGCTTCTGGCTAGGCGCAGCGGCGCACCGGTTTTCGTTGGTCGCGACCGCGCTGCAGCGGGGCGGGCTCTGCTGACGAAGCATCCCGATTGTGATGTGATTGTCTCGGACGACGGCTTGCAGCACTACCACCTGCAGCGTTCGATCGAAGTGGCATTGTTCGATGCGCGCGGGGTCGGCAATGGGTGCCTCCTGCCGGCTGGCCCGCTGCGCGAGCCACTGCGCCGCCTGCGGCGGGTCGATGCGGTGGTGTGGAATGGGCCGGCGGAAAGCCGGCCCGACCGTGTTGCCCGGCCCTTGCCGCAGTTTTTCATGCGGCTGACCGGTCGGCGATTTGTCGCCGTGAACGGTGAGCCGCGCAGTTGTGATGCGGATGAACTGCGTGGCCGGAAGCTGTACGCGATCGCCGGCATCGGCGACCCGGCGCGCTTTTTTTCCCAGCTCGAGGCGCTCGATCTGACGTTCGAGGCGCGCCCGTTTCCGGATCATCACGCCTATCGCGCCGCCGACCTGGCTTTCGCAAGCGATGGTGTGCTGCTGATGACCGAGAAGGATGCAGTAAAATGCACTCCGCTGGCGATCGGTGAGGCGTGGGTGCTGCCGGTCGAGGCAGTGATGAGTGCGCAGCCCGGTCAGCCTGGTTTATTCGAGACAATTCTGGAGAAACTCCATGGACGCACGCCTGCTTGACATTCTGGTCTGCCCGATCTGCAAGGCCAATCTGGAATACCGCAAGGCGCTGGCGGAGCTGTTGTGCAAACCCTGTCGCCTGGCGTTTCCGGTGCGTGACGGCATCCCGATCATGCTTGCCGACGAGGCGCGGCCGGTCGCCGGCGACGAACTCTGACGGAGCGTTGCGGTGATGCGTTTCAAGGTCGTCATCCCCGCCCGTTACGCCTCGACCCGGTTGCCGGGCAAGCCCTTGCTCGATCTCGGTGGCAAGCCGATGGTCGTGCGGGTGGCCGAGCGTGCCTTGCTCTCGGGGCCGGAAGAAGTGGTGGTCGCCACCGATCACCGCGAGGTGTGCGAGGTGGTCAGGCAGCACGGCCTGAACGCCCTGCTGACCCGTCCGGACCATGCCAGCGGGACAGACCGCTTGGCGGAGGTGGTCGAATCGTCAGGCTGGGCTGACGACACGATCGTGGTCAACGTGCAGGGTGACGAGCCGCTGATCGATCCCGCGCTGATCGCCCGCACGGCTGCACGGCTGGTCGACAGCGGGGCCGACATTGCCACGGTGGCGCATCCGGTGGTCGATGCGGCAGACTTCTTCAATCCCAATATCGTCAAGGTTGTCCTGACCGCACGTGGTGATGCCCTGTACTTCTCGCGTGCGCCGATTCCTTACGCGCGCGACCACTTTGCCCGCGAAGCCGGCGGCGAGACACTGCCGGCCGAGATGCTGGCCTATCGCCATGTCGGGTTGTACGCTTATCGCGGGCATTTCCTGCGGGCCTATGGCCGGCTGGCTCCGTCGCCGCTGGAAAGCCTCGAGGCGCTCGAACAATTGCGCGCCTTGTGGCACGGCTTTCGCATCAGCGTGGCACTTGCCGAACACCTGCCGGGTGCCGGAGTGGACACCCCGGACGATGCCCGCAGGATGCAGCAACGGTTCAAAAACGTTTGACCGAGCGCGCTTTTGCGGGTAAGTTTCCGCCTGTTGGTCACGACAACGTGTTGGCGAGACCCGATTGCAAGAATGCAAGTACCTGAAGTGATGGACAAAATGAACGTTTTGTTGTTCTCATAAGGCGAATCATGAAACTCATTCTGCTCGGCGCGCCAGGCGCTGGCAAGGGCACCCAGGCCCAGTTCATTCGGGAAAAGTTCGGGATTCCACAAATCTCCACCGGCGACATGCTGCGTGCTGCGGTCAAGGCTGGTACGCCGCTTGGTATCGCAGCGAAAAAGGTCATGGATGCGGGGGGCTTGGTGTCGGACGAGATCATCATCGGCCTGGTGACCGCTCGCCTGCAGCAGGATGACTGTCGTGCAGGTTACCTGTTCGACGGTTTTCCGCGGACGCTGCCGCAAGCCGAAGCAATGAAGGAGGCTGGTGTGGCGCTCGACTACGTGCTCGAAATCGACGTGGCCGACGAGGAAATCATCGAACGGATGAGCGGGCGGCGGGTTCATCCCGGGTCGGGTCGGACTTACCATGTTCGCTTCAATCCGCCGCGCGTCGACGGCAAGGATGACGTCACCGGGGATGATCTGATCCAGCGCGACGACGATCAGGAGGCAACGGTCAGGAAAAGGCTCGAGGTCTACCATTCGCAAACCAAGCCCCTGCTCGAGTACTACGGCAAGTGGGCTGCCAGTGGCGACCCCGGTGCACCGAAGTGCCGCAGGATTGCTGGTGTAGGCAGTGTGGAAGACATCAGGCAGGCGGCTTTCGAGGCGCTCGAGTAGGCGTTCGGTGATGACTGGGCGGAACCTGAACGGCACGACGCTGAAGCGACAGGTCAATGGTCTGCTGTGGCGTGGTACGGACTGCGCCGCGCGCAAGGCAGTCGCTGGCTGGCCGGTTTTCGTTGCTGCCTGTGCACCGGTGTCGCGGTCCTGGATCGAGGGGACGTAAAGGACAGGGCGATCGATTTTTTTGTTACAGATGTGGGGTGAGTCAGGTCTACGGGGATTGGCCCGCGGGCCAGGGTAATCTTGAGAGGGAGGTAGCTTATGTCGACTGGTTTGATGTTCGCGCTGGTGTGCGCGGTCATTGCGGTGCTCTATGGCGCGGCAATGACGAAATGGATTCTCTCGTTGCCGGCCGGCAACCCACGCATGCAGGAAATTGCCAAAGCCATCCAGGAAGGTGCGTCGGCATATCTTGCCAAGCAGTACACGACGATTGCGCTGGTCGGCGCAGTCCTCTTCGTCCTCATCTGGTTCGCGCTGGGCAAGCTAATGGCCTTCGGCTTCCTGATCGGCGCGCTGCTTTCCGGGGCGACCGGCTTCATCGGGATGAACGTTTCGGTGCGCGCCAACGTGCGTACCGCGGAAGCGGCACGCAACGGCATCGCTGCGGCACTCAATGTCGCGTTCAAGGGCGGCGCCATCACCGGCATGCTGGTCGTCGGTCTGGGTCTGCTCGGTGTGGCCGGCTACTATGCGCTACTCAAGGGATCTGGTGCCGACCTGCAGCACACGGTCGAACCGCTGGTCGGTCTGGCCTTCGGCGGTTCGTTGATCTCGATCTTCGCTCGTCTTGGTGGCGGCATCTTCACCAAGGGTGCCGACGTTGGTGCCGACTTGGTCGGCAAGGTCGAGGCGGGCATTCCGGAGGACGATCCTCGCAACCCGGCAGTGATTGCCGACAACGTCGGTGACAACGTCGGCGACTGTGCGGGCATGGCGGCCGACCTGTTTGAAACCTATGCGGTCACCGTCGTGGCAACGATGGTGCTCAGCGCCATGATGCTCAAGGGTGTCGCCGCGGCCAACGACAATCTGGTGGTCTATCCGCTGGTCCTGGGTGGCGTCTCGATCATCGCTTCGATCATCGGCTGCTTCTTCGTCAAGTCGAACGATGGCGGCAAGATCATGAACGCGCTCTATCGTGGCCTGGCCGTGGCCGGCGTGCTGGCCCTGATCGCCTATTATCCGATCACCACCATGATGCTCGGCACTGGCGTCACACTTGCCGACGGCAGCCTGATCAGTTCGATGAACATTTTCTGGTGCGCAGCGATCGGTCTCGTGCTCACCGGTGTCCTGGTGTGGATCACCGAGTACTACACCGGCACCGACTTTTCGCCGGTCAAGCGGGTGGCTGAAGCGTCGACCACCGGTCATGGCACCAACATCATTGCCGGTCTGGCGGTTTCGATGAAGGCCTGCGCCTTGCCGGTCCTGGCGGTCTGTGCGGCGATCTACATCACCTACGCGCTGGCCGGTCTGTATGGCATCGCCATCGCCGCGACCTCGATGCTGTCGATGACCGGCATCATCGTGGCACTCGACGCCTACGGTCCGATCACCGACAACGCCGGCGGTATTGCCGAGATGTCCGGGTTGCCGAAATCGGTGCGCGACGTGACCGACCCGCTCGATGCCGTCGGCAACACCACCAAGGCGGTGACCAAGGGCTATGCCATCGGTTCGGCCGGTCTGGCCGCGCTGGTACTCTTCGCCGACTACACGCACGCCCTCGAAGTCAACTTTGGCGGTGGCCTGCGCTTCGACCTGTCGGATCATATGGTGATCATCGGCCTTTTCCTCGGCGGCCTGATTCCCTACCTCTTCGCCGCCATGGCGATGGAGGCGGTTGGTCGTGCGGCCGGCTCGGTGGTCATTGAAGTGCGCCGGCAGTTCAAGGAAATCAGGGGGATCATGGAAGGGAAGGCGAAACCGGACTATTCGCGCGCGGTCGGCATGCTGACGGTCGCCGCCATCCGCGAAATGATCGTTCCTTCTCTGTTGCCGGTCCTCGTGCCGGTCCTGGTTGGCCTGCTGCTTGGCCCGAAGGCGCTGGGTGGCCTGCTGATGGGTACCATCATCACCGGTCTTTTCGTTGCCATCTCGATGACCACTGGTGGTGGCGCCTGGGATAACGCCAAGAAGTACATCGAGGACGGCCACTTTGGCGGCAAGGGCTCCGATGCCCACAAGTCTGCGGTGACCGGCGATACGGTCGGCGATCCCTACAAGGATACGGCTGGCCCGGCGGTCAACCCGCTGATCAAGATCATCAACATCGTGGCCCTGATGATCGTGCCGCTGATGGTCCCGGCATCGGTTGCCAAGCCGCTTGTCAGCACCCCGGCGGCGGCCCCGGTAGCGGCCGTGCCTGCAGCCAAGCTCTACTTTGCGGTGGGCGTCGCGGAAGTGCCGGCGGACGCCGGCCAGATCCTCGAAGCGGTCGTTGCCTACGCCAAGGCGAATCCGGCGGCCAAGCTTGCCATTTCAGGCTTCCACGATCCGAGTGGTAGCCAGGCGGCCAACGAGGAGGTCGCCAAGAATCGGGCGAAAGCAGTGCGTGACGCGCTCAAGAACGTCGGTATCGCCGAAGAGCGGATCGAGTTGCGCAAACCCGAGGTCACCACCGGCAGCGGCGACCCCGCCGAGGCGCGTCGTGTCGAGGTCAGCGTGCAGTAAGCCTGCTTGGATGGCGGGCAGCCTCGGCTGCCCGGCAGACGGGTAAAAGGCCGCTGACGCGGCCTTTTTTACATGAGCGGAGAACCCGTGCCGCTTGGCCTGCTAGAGGCGAACCGCCGGATTGAGCGTGTAGGTGCCGATCAATGTCGCTGCGGCAAGAACATGGCCCTGCAGCGCGGCGCGCACCTGCGGGCCGGTCAGCTTGCCCTCGATGTCCAGGCGGCCGACATCAAGAGCGAAAAGCGTGAACACGTAATGATGGACGATCTCGTCATTCCAGGGCGGACAGGGACCATCGTAACCGTAGTAGTCGCCACGCATGTCGTTGTCGCCGGCAAACCATGCCGTGTAGTCGTTGATGCCCTGCCGCGCGCCGTGCGGCGCGTGCGGGCCTGGCTTGCCACGCGGCGTGACCTCGTCGGAGAACTCGCCTTGCGCGATTTCCCGGCGATCGGCTGGCAAATCGACCAGCACCCAGTGGAAGAAATCCACCCGCGCCAGTGATGCCGGCACGCTGTGATCTTCCTGGTTGACGTCGTCACCCTGGCTCGGGACATCCGGGTCGTGGCAGATCAGCGCGAAGGAGCGGGTGCCCGCCGGCACGTCGCTCCAGGCCAGTTGCGGGTTGAGGTTGCAGCCCAGGCACACGTGGTGCGCCGGGTCGGGTATGCAGAAGGCGAAGTCGCCGGGTATCGGCTGTCCGTCGGTGAAACCGCTGCTGATCAATTTCATGCCTAATCCTCCTGATTGATTATTCGGCCGCGCTGCGTTTGAAATCCCGCATGCGAAAACCGGCGACCCATAGTGTAGCGAAATAGGCCGCGGCACCCAAACCGACGACCAGAGAAAGGCGCAGCAGGCGTTGAGTGAGGTTCCAGCGCAGCCAGTCGGTCGTCTCGCCAGACAGGAACCAGAGCGCGCCGCCCAGCGCTGCCATGGCCAAGCCGAGCCGGGCGTAGAACAGCAGCCAGCCGGGTTGCGGGGTGTAGATACCGAGCTGGCGCAGCCCGCGGTAGAGCAGGGTGGCGTTGAGACTGGCGGCCAGGCCGATGGCCAGTGCCAGCCCGGCGTGTTCGAGCCAGCCGATCAGCAGCAGGTTCAACACTTGCGTGGCGAACAGGGTCAGGATGGCGATCCTGACCGGCGTCCGGATGTTCTGGCGGGCATAGAAGCCGGGGGCCAGCACCTTGACCAGGATCATCGCCAGCAGGCCGAGACTGTAGGCGACCAGGGCGTCACGCGTTCTGAAGACATCGTTGGCAGTGAAAGCCCCATAGTGAAAAAGGCTG
>NZ_JAEUOL010000175.1 GCF_016789985.1 Accumulibacter sp. | reverse complement strand
AGCCACAACCCACCAGCGGCCAGCGCCGCACACTGATTCGCCGCTGAACACCTGGGGTCGGGCCCAGCGGCTGTTCAAACAATGCTGCTTGTCGGCAGGCATGGTCACGTCACTTCAGCGATGGGCTTTCACGGTAACGTTCGCGTTCAGCGGCTGCCGAAGGCAGCCGTTGGAACGCGGGGTTAGCCCGCAACGCATTGAATTGCACTATGTTTGCTCCGCTTCCTTGGCGCGGATGACTGAGCGCAACCCGTCGCCCTTCAACAGGCGCCCGGCGCCAAAGTGCAACTCGCGATGGCAGTTCGCGCATAGCGCGGCCGTATTCTCCGGCGAGTCTGCGCCACCGGAGGCAAGAGTAGTTATGTGGTGGGATTCCAGGTAGGGTTCCCGAAACTCGTCGAGAAAGGGCGCTGGTTGATTGCATAGTTCGCAACAGCCTCGTGCACGCTGCAAGGTCCATGCGCGAACCTTCGGATCACGATAGAACTGAAAGATTGTGGATTCAGTGCGGCGCGGGTTCACCGTGCCTACCGGCCTATTGACCTGACCGTAGCTTCGCAAGGTCGAGGAGAGGCGTGTGTAGGCCCCGGGATCGGTAGTAGGTATCGCTGGGAGGAGCCTTAGGCGGCTGAGCAGAGCGTCTTTGCCTTTGTTGACTTCTTGGACAGCTTGAAGCGGCCCCTGTCCGAGCAGGTCGATCAGTTCGGTTCGACTGATGGGATTGGCCCGAAGATCATGAAGCCAAGCAACTTTCTTGTGGAATTCAAGCGGCTCCGACGGATTGACAGTTTCCGGAGGCAGCACATCGAGAACCTCGGCGCTCACAGCCTCGCCGACGGCTACAACTCCCAGGCCATTTACGTACGCGAGAACGAGAGCGCCCTCCGGAATGCGAGAAAGGGCATCGCGATAACGCGCTTCGCCTCCCGTGACAACGACGCCAAGCCGAAGCCAATCGTCGTGCCGGCTGACCCCTTCAAAAGAGACAGCGTCTGTGTTGACGAAGAAGATGCGCATGGCGATGTATTTGCGGGCTAACCCATGATATTGTAGCCACCGTCCATGTAGAGCACCTCGCCGGTGACGATCGTGGCGAAGTCGCAGGCCAGTGCGGCGGTAGCCAGACCAACCTGTTCCGGCGTCACCAGCTTGCCGGTCGGAGCCTTCTCCTTGGTCTTGGCGAGAAGTTCGTCGAAACGGTCGATCCCCGAAGCCGCCCGCGTCATGACCGGTCCCGGCGAGATGACATTGACGCGGATGCCCTTCGGCCCCAGCTCGGACGCCATGTAGCGGGCGGCCGACTCCAATGCTGCCTTGGCCGGCCCCATGATCCCATAGTGCGGGACGACCTTCTCGCCGCCGAAGTAACTCATGGTGAAGATGCTGCCACCCTCCTTCGCCATCAGCGGCTCGGCCAGATGCCCCACACGCAGCAGCGAGTGCACCGAGACGTCCATTGCCATCAGAAAACCGTCACGCGAACAGTCAACCACCCGGCCATGCAGGTCTTCCATCGGGGCAAAGGCGATCGAGTGCAAAACGACATGCAGCTTGCCCCATTGCCGCTCGACGGCTTCGAAAACGGCCTCGAGCTGACCCGGTTGGCGCACGTCACACGGCAGGTAAAGCGCCTCATCGACGCCAAGCGCCTGGGCCAGTTGACCGGTGTAACGCTTGGTCTTGTCGTTGAGATAGGTAATCGAGAGATCTGCTCCGAAAGCGCGGAAGGCACGTGCGCAGCCATAGGCGATGGAGTCCTTGTTGGCAATGCCGATGACCAGCGCCTTGCGGCCGGCGAGTGGTTGATGAGGGATGCCGATCGGCTGCAGCGTCGGGTCGTTGGCATCGATGACTGTTTCGGCCATGGAAATCTCCTGTCGGTACCGGGAAGCGAGAGACCCGCAGCCGAGATCGACGGCGAGCCTGGAAAGGCTTGGGACGATCGTCGCTCGTGCCTTGTCCGCAGGTGCGGGGCAGGGTTCGCGACCTCCACTCGAGCCAGTATGGCCAGCCGGCAAGGCACAGTCAAGCCGGGGTTAGACGCCACGCGAAGCCTGATCATGACCACGCCAAGGTCGCGCGCAACGCCGCCGGAGGTCGGTCACCGCCCGACCGCTCTGGCGAAGGCGTTCCTCTGCGGCGAGCCGGAACGAAGCGAGCCACGAGGAAGCCCGGGGTGACCGACCGATAGCCACGCTGCAGAAGCACGCCGTCCTGCGTGGCGATATTTTTGGCAGACATTTCTTCGTACCTCCGGTAGCCTGAAACATTGTCGAGTGAAACCATCGTCAACCGGTGTCAGGTCCAATCCCGAAGGCCACCCAATGAGCGTGTCTCCGCCACCTGGCACCTCCGTCGTAGCCCGCGCTCGACCGGCCGGCCCGTGCTGCCCGGCCGGCAGGATTCGCCGCCTGATCACCGCATGACGGGCAAGCGCGATGCCATGAGGCCCTTGTCAAGGACTCTTCTCGTCATCGCGGGCTACGTGCTTGCCCTGATGGTCGCGGGGGCGGCCGTTGCCATCCATGCGGCGATCACCGACGACCCGGACAGCCAGGCTTCCAGCGGCATGCGGGCGTTCGGTGACAGCATCCTCCTGCTGGCGGTCTTTGGTCTTGGTGCAATTCCTCCGAGCGCGGCTGCCTTGTTCTGGCTTCGGCCCTGCCCCTCGTTCTGGCGCGCAGCATCGGTCGTGGCTCTGGCCATCGCAGCGACCGGCATCACGGCACTCATCGCCCACCTGCTGCCACAGGGTGCCGACGCCGGCTCGGTTGCCGGTACCTGGTCGGTCTGGTCCCCCCTGCGTGTCCTGCTCGCCCCGCTGTTTGCCATTACCTTCCTGCTCGCTGGCCTGTTGGCCCCGGCTCGTAGCTACCGGAGCGCCCTGCTTGGCGCCACTGCCATCGAGACCGCCGTCTTCTTCTGGGGGGTTCTCACATGGATTCAGCCGTTTCGATGAGCTGGCCGACGCATCCGGTCCCTTCCGGCAACGCCACTGACTCAACAAGTCGCATGAACAGCAGCGTTTCCACACCCTGGAAGGCCGCGGGCAACAACAGGGGGAGTTTCACAGGTGGGCCGGGAGGTCCTGAGCGCGCTTGGAAAGCCTCGCCTGCGGACCTCAACGGGACGGCGCCGTCGCCTTGCACATCTTTCCCGGCATCGACAGGCTTGCCTGGTAGGCCGAGATGGCGAGCAGTTGCTCGTCACTGTACTGGCTGATGATGGCAACCATCGCCGGATTGGCGTTGCGGCGCCGACCGTCGCGGATCTCGGTCATCTGGCGCAGCAGGTATTTGTAATGCTGGCCGGCAATCACCGGATAGAGCCTGTGTCGCGATCCTTCCCCGCTGGCGCCGTGACAGGCCCGGCACTCCTTATCGTAAAGCGCTCGGCCGTTGGCCACCTGCCGGGCGGCGTCTTCGCCCTCGTAGCGACCATGATCGACGGGGATGCACAATCCTTCGAGATAGGCGGCGAGGTCGGCCAGTTCCTGCGGATCGCTCATCACCGCGGCGAACGGAAACATCGTCGGATTGTCGCGCAAGCCGGCACGGATGTCGGCCATCTGCTTGATCAGCACGCTGTCGTGCTGGCCGGCGATCTGCGGAATGCTGCCGTCCGGACGCCCGCCCGCCGACGGCAGGTGGCAGCCGCGGCACAGCGCGTAGAGCCGGGCGCCACGCTTCCGGTTGCCCCTGCTCTCCAGCGCTTCGCTCTTCTCACCGGTCGGCGCCTGCCATGGGTAATCCCTGATCTCGATGCCCGCCGACCCGGCCGCCGGCGGCTCGGCCTGCGCCAGCGCCGCAACCAGCAGCGCCAGAGAGAACCCGAGAACCCGTTTGTTCATTGCCAACTCCCTGCTGTTCGAGATGGGCCGCGTTTCAGAGCGACCGCCCGCATCATCCGTCATGTCGCCCGATAGTGGAAGGCCCGGCGGAGAGGGAGCTCCTGGTCAGACGCGATCGATCCGGCCGACGCCAGCGGGCGCCCTGTTAACCGACCAGCGCAACTGCCTTGATCTGGGCCCACACCTGCTCACCCGGCGCGAGTGCGAGACGGCTGAGCGAATGCCTGGTCAGCCGCGCCAGCAGGAGCGTCGTGCCCACCCGCAACTGGATCAGGGCGAGGGCCGGATGGTCTTCGGCGGCCTGGGCGATCACCGTCGCCGGCAGCAGGTTCATGATGCTGGTGTCGTCGTGACGGTGGCGCGCGAGGCTGACATCGCGCGCCAGGATGCGCAGGCGGACGCTGCGGCCGATCGCGGCGCCGCCGTCGCGTACCCAGACTTCGCCACCGGCGAAGCCGATGCGGGCCAGGTGCCATTCGGCATTGCGCTCGATCACCCGGCCGGTGAACACGACGCCGACCTCCTCGCCAAGGCGCAGCGGCAGGTCGAGGCGGGCCAGAGTTTCGCTGAGCGGGCCTTGGGCCACCGCGCGACCGCCGGCGAGGACGACGACCTGGTCGGCCAGTCGCGCCACTTCGTCGGGCGAATGACTGACGTAGAGGACCGGGATTTCGAGTTCGTCGTGCAGCCGTTCGAGATACGGCAGGATCTCCTGCTTGCGCGCCTGGTCGAGGGCAGCCAGCGGTTCGTCCATCAGCAACAGCCGCGGGCTGCTGGCCAGGGCGCGGGCGATCGCCACCCGCTGGCGCTCGCCGCCCGACAGGCGATCGGTTTGCCGGTCGAGCAGGGCGGCGACGTCGAGCAGTTCGACGACCTGCTCGAGCGCCACGCGGCGCTCGCCCGGCGGGACACGCCGGTACCCGAAGTCGAGATTGTCGGCCACGTTGAGATGGGCAAACAGGCGTGCTTCCTGGAAAACGTAGCCCAGCGGCCGGCGATGGACGGGCAACCGGCGAGCCCCGTCCTGCCAAGTCTCGCCATTGACCGCAAGGAAGCCTCCGGCGGCGCGCTCGAGTCCGGCGATGCAGCGCAGCAGGCTGGTCTTGCCGGAACCCGAGTGGCCGAACACGGCGGTGATGCCGCGGCCAGGCAGGTCGAGGTCGACATCCAGGGTGAAGGCCGGGTAGCTCAGCCGAAAGCGGGCTCGGATGCTCACCACGGGCGCCCCCGCTTGAGCGTATGGAGCAGCAGCAGGACGACAAAGGAGAAGGCCAGCATGCCGGCCGCAAGGCGGTGGGCGGCCTCGTACTCGAGCGCCTCGACGTGATTGTAGATGGCCATCGAGAGCACCTGTGTGCTGCCCGGGATGTTGCCGCCGATCATCAGGACGACCCCGAACTCGCCCACCGTATGGGCGAAACCGAGGATGCCGGCGGTCATGAAGCCCGGTCGGGCAAGCGGCACGACGACCGCGAGGAAGGTATCGCAGGGCCCGGCACGCAGGGTCGCGGCCGCCTCCAGCGGCTGCTCGCCAATCGCCGCGAAGGACTGTTGCAATGGCTGGACGACGAAGGGCAACGAGTAGATCACCGACGCCACGACCAGGCCGCCGAAGGTGAAGGGCAGCAGATCCAGTCCACCGGCCAGCATCAGGCCACCCAGTGCGCCGTCCGGCCCCAGCAGCACCAGCAGATAGAAACCGAGCACGGTGGGCGGCGGGACCAGCGGCAGCGTGACGAGCGCGCCGATCGGCCCGCTCGCCCAGTGCCGGCTGCGCGCCAGCCACCAGGCGATCGGCGTGCCGACAAGCAGCAGCACGAGGGTGGTCGTGCCGGCCAGTTTGAGGGTGAGCCAGACGGCCGTCAGGTCGGCCGGGCTCAACACGGCCCCCACTCCAGTCCGGCGCCACCGGGTGGCAGCCGCCACGCCGGAAGGGCGCCGGGCGGCGGCCCGCTGCCGGCCGGGACGTGGACGGCGAGCCTGCTCACCACGTGTAGCCGAAGGACTTGATGATCGCCTTCGCCTGGTCGCCGCGCAGATAGCCCAACAACGCTTCGGCTGCCGGCTTGCCTTTCCCGCGGACAAGCAACAGGGCATCCTGACGAATCGGCTGGTGCAGCCCGCGCGGCACGATCCAGCCCGAACCCTCGGCGATGCGGCCATCCTTGTAGACTTGCGAGAGGGCGACGAAACCCAGGTCGGCGTTGCCCGAGGCAACGAACTGGTAGGCCTGGCCAACGCTCTCGGCGGTGACCAGGTTGGACTGCAGGGTGTCGAGCAGGCCAAGCGTCCGCAGTGTCTCGATGCCCGCCGCGCCGTAGGGCGCCAGCCTGGGATTGGCCAGCGCGAGATGGCGGAAGCCACCCTTGCGCAACACTTCGCCCCGCTCGTCGACCAGTCCCTGCTTGCGGCTCCACAGCGCGAGTCGGCCGATGGCGTAAGTGAAGCGGCTGCCGGCAACACCGTCGCCTTCCTGCTCGAGACGCAGCGGGGTCGCGTCGTCGGCGGCGAGCAGCACTTCGAAGGGGGCACCGGCCTTGATCTGGGCGTAGAAGCGGCCGGTCGAACCGAAGGACGGAACGATGGTGTGACCGCTCTGCCTGGCAAACGCGGCGGCAATCTCCTGCAACGGCGCAGCGAAGTTGGCCGCTACCGCGACGGTCACCTGGTCGGCGCCGGCGTCGGCGCCGACCAGCAGGGCAAGAACGAACAGGACTGGGCGGTAGATGATCATCAGTGTCAATTGTCAATGCTTCGGACCACAACTTCCGGGACCGTCGGCGCCGCCCGCCGGCGGGCGGCTCAGATCAGCACTGCCGCCTCATCGCAGGCTTCGGCGAGCGGTGTCACGGTGACCGCGACCTCCAGTTCATGCGCATCGCCGCCCAGGATGACGCCGCGCAGCGGCGAGACGTCGGAGAAATCGCGACCCCAGGCGAGCGTGATGTGCTGCGTGTCGGGCAACAGGTTGTTGGTCGGGTCGAAGTCCACCCAGCGACCGCCTTCGAGTTCCGGGCAGTACACCGAAACCCAGGCGTGCGAGGCGTCGGCACCGACCATTCTCGGCTGCCCCGGCGGTGGGTGAGTAAGCAGATAGCCACTGACGTAGCGCGCCGCAAGGCCCTGCGAACGCAGGCAGGAAAGCATCAGATGCGCGAAGTCCTGACAGACACCGCGTTTTTCGGCCAGCACCTCGAGCACCGGCGTGGCCACCGTGGTTGCCTCGGGGTCGAATTCGAACTCGTCGTAGATACGGCTCATCAAAGCCTGCACCGCTTCCAGTACCGACCTGCCGGGCGTGAAGCACGGCCGTGCGTAGGCGGCAAACTCGCGCTTGACCCGCACATAGGGGGATTCGAACTGGAAGCAGCTGGCGTCGAGCAGAACGGGGCGTGCGCCGTAGGCCAGCGCATCACGCACCCGTTCCCAGGCCGGCGAGGCACTCAGGTAAGCCGTCGCCTTGCCGGCTGATCGTGCTTTTGCTCCTGAACCGGGGTCGAACGGGGAGCGGCCTTCCAGGGCCGCCAGGACATCGGCCGGCAAATGCGGTAGCACCTCGATCGTGCTTTCGGCGCGCACGGTGAGACTGTCGTGCGGAAACTCGATCGCCAGTTCCCTGACCACGTTGGCGAAGCAGTCACGACGCTCGCGTGCCGCGCTGGGTTCCGGCGTGACGCTGATCCGGTGGTGCAGGCAGCGCTGCCAGTTGCAATCGCGCGGCGTCAGATGCAGCAACTGGCGCGACAGCGACACCGGGTTCTCGTAGCGGTAGCTCGTTTCGTGCAGCACGTGATAGCGGGCAGGTAGCCGGGTCACGGCGATCACGAAGCAAAGGTCTGCCGGCTGACGTCGCCGACATGACTGAAGAAGCGCATCGCCAGACGGTCCGACAAGGCGGCGGCAGAAAGCGCGACGTCACCCAGCAGCAGGGCGAGATCGACGCAGGGATCGCAGTCACGGCACTGGCTGAAACTCTGACCCTCGAAGCGCCCGAGGTCGAAGCCCTGCAGTCGCTGACGCGCCGAGCGCATCGATTCGTCGCGCGGACCGCCAACCAGACGTGCCAGATTATCGAGGTAGCGCACCAGGATCTGCACCTGGAAGGCGACCGAATGCGGATTACCCTCGTCGAAAACGATCAGGTCGAGAGCCGGCAGCACCTGTGGCTGGGTCATGTAGCGCGAACGATAGGTGATGATGCTGTCGGTCAGTGCGAGCAGCCACTCGAGGCTTCCGGAACCGCGGGTCGACTCCAGACGAAGAAAGCCGGCCACGGCATTGGCGAGAAAGACCAGCCGTTCGATGCGCCGCCCGATGATCAGGAAGCGCCAGCCGTCATCACGGGTCATGTTGTCCATGGCAAAACCGGTCAGCGATGACGAGGTGAGGAGGACCTGATCGAGAAAGGCCAGCGCCTCGCTCGGTTCAGGCTGGGCGGGTTCGCTGACCGCATCGCTGTAGCGCTTCAACAACTGTTGCAGACGGTGGATCGCATGCCAGTTGTCGAGCGAGAAACGCTCGCGCACCTGCGTCGCGACCCAGAGCAGGCGACGAATGTCGCCGGCCAGGCCGTCGCCCCACTCCTTGCCGCACACCGCATGGAGCAGTTGAACTTCGCGCGGTAAGGCCTCGGGCTTGATGCCCTTCGCCTTGGCCGCAGCATCCGGCTCGGCGGTGACCGACGGCAGCAGTTGCAGCACGCGGCAGAGGTCGAAGGCGGCAATCAGGGCTGGCCGGGTGTCGGCACCGGTATCGACCAGACGGGAGAGGGCGACGCGCAGCAGGCGCGCAGTCTTGTCGCAGCGTTCGGCGTAGCGCCCGACCCAGTAAAGGTTTTCGACCACGCGCGACGACAGGTTGCGCCCGCCGCGCACCAGGTCGGCCTTGCC
>NZ_JAEUOL010000158.1 GCF_016789985.1 Accumulibacter sp. | reverse complement strand
CTCCGCCAGCGCGCTGTCGGCCACCTCGAGCTTCAGCTCCATCTGCGCCAGGCGTTGCTCGAGCAAGGCGAGCTGGATGCGGGCGATCGACCGGATGTGCTGCTCGTCGAGTGCGTGGAAGACGACCACCTCGTCGATCCGGTTGATGAACTCGGGCCGGAAATAGGTTTTCACCTCGCCCATCACCGCCAGCTTGATCAACTGGTAATCATCGCCCGCCATCTGCTGGATCATCTGGCTACCCAGATTGGAAGTCATCACCACCACCGTGTTCTTGAAGTCGACCGTGCGGCCGTGCCCGTCGGTCATGCGGCCGTCGTCGAGCACCTGCAGCAGCACGTTGAACACGTCTGGGTGCGCCTTCTCGACCTCGTCGAGCAGGATCACCGAATAGGGCTTGCGGCGCACCGCCTCGGTCAGGTAGCCGCCCTCCTCGTAGCCGACATAACCCGGCGGTGCCCCGATCAAACGCGACACCGAGTGCTTCTCCATGAATTCGCTCATGTCGACGCGAATCAGATGCTCTTCGGAATCGAACAGGAAAGCGGCCAGCGCCTTGCACAGCTCGGTCTTGCCAACGCCGGTCGGGCCGAGGAAGAGGAACGAGCCGTAGGGCCGGTTGGGATCGGCCAGTCCGGCGCGCGAACGACGGATGGCATTGGCCACCAGCCGCACCGCCTCATCCTGACCAACGACCCGCTGGTGCATGCGTTCCTCCATCTGCAGCAGCTTCTCGCGTTCGCCCTGCATCATCTTCGACACCGGAATACCGGTCGCCCGCGAGACCACCTCGGCGATTTCCTCGGTGCCGACCTCGGTGCGCAACAGCCTGTTCTGCTGCCCTCCGTCGCCCGACTTTTCGGCCGCGTTGAGCCGGGCTTCGAGCTGCGGTAGCCGGCCGTACTGGATTTCGGCGACCTTGTCCCATTTGTTTTCGCGCTGCAGGTGGGCCAGTTCGAGCTTGAGCTTGTCGATTTCCTCCTTGATCTGCGCGCTGCCCTGGACCTGCGACTTTTCGGCCTTCCAGATTTCCTCGAGGTCGTTGTATTCGCGCCCGAGCTTGAGCAATTCTTCCTCGATGAGATGCATGCGCTTCTTCGACGCTTCATCGCGCTCCTTGCGCACCGCTTCGCGTTCGATCTTGAGCTGGATCATGCGCCGGTCGAGCTTGTCCATCACTTCGGGTTTGGAATCGATCTCCATCTTGATCCGCGCCGCCGCCTCGTCGATCAGGTCGATCGCCTTGTCCGGCAGGAAGCGGTCGGTGATGTAGCGATGCGACAACTCGGCCGCCGCGACGATCGCCGGGTCGGTGATGTCCACCCCGTGATGCAGCTCGTATTTCTCGCGCAGCCCACGCAGAATGGCGATCGTCGACTCGACCGTCGGCTCGTCGATCAGGACCTTCTGGAAGCGGCGTTCGAGCGCCGCATCCTTTTCGATGTACTTGCGATACTCGTCGAGCGTCGTCGCCCCGACGCAGTGCAGGTCGCCGCGCGCCAATGCCGGCTTGAGCATGTTGCCGGCGTCGATCGCCCCTTCCGCCTTGCCGGCGCCAACCATGGTGTGCAGTTCGTCGATGAAGACGATGATTCGCCCCTCTTCCTGCGCGATCTCCTTGAGCACCGCCTTCAGGCGCTCCTCGAATTCGCCCCGGTACTTCGCCCCGGCGAGCAGCGCGGCCATGTCCAGGCTGAGGACCTGCTTGCTCTTGAGGGTTTCCGGAACCTCGCCATTGACGATGCGCTGAGCCAAACCTTCGACGATCGCCGTCTTGCCGACCCCCGGCTCGCCGATCAGCACCGGATTGTTCTTGGTCCGTCGCTGCAGAATCTGGATGGTGCGCCGAATCTCGTCGTCGCGCCCGATCACCGGATCAAGCTTGCCCAGGCGAGCCCGCTCGGTCAGGTCGATGCAGTACTTGCTCAACGACTGTCGCTGGCCTTCGGCCTCCTGACTATCGACCGCCTGCCCGCCGCGCACCGAGGCCACGGCCTGTTCGAGCGATGGCTTGAGCAAACCATGTTCCCTGGCCAGTCGCCCACTCTCGCCCTTGTCTTCACAGAGCGCGAGCAGGAACATCTCGGAAGCAATGAACTGGTCGCCCCGCTTCTGCGCTTCCTTGTCGGTCAGGTTGAGCAGGTTGGCCAGATCGCGCCCGACCTGGACCTCGCCACCGTGCCCCTGCACCTTGGGCAGCCGGTTGATCGCCTGCGCCAGCGCTCCCTTGAGCGCCTGCACATTGACTCCGGCACGCGCCAGCAGCGACGCGGTCGACCCGTCCTCCTGCTGCAGGAGTGCCAGCAGCAGATGCTGTGGCTCGATGAACTGGTTATCGTGCCCGATCGCCAGGCTCTGGGCATCGGCCAGGGCCTGCTGAAACTTGGTGGTCAGTTTGTCCAAACGCATGCTGCGCTCCTCGCTAGAAATATGCTGATGCCAGGCATGATGGGGACGAGTGGCGCCAATTCAATGCGTGACCAGTTTTCCCGGCATTTCGGTGACGACCGGCAATCCGCGAAAAGTTGGTCGCTCCTTCTGACGGGAGCGCCAGGGAAATGGCTGCACGGCTCGCCGCTGACGCGTTCCTTCTTGCCAACTTCCTTCAACAGGTGACGTGAAACAACCCGACGGTGCCGTCGGCCGCCTGATTGAAGGTCCGGATTGCTTCCGGCGTCGGCTGCAGGATGACCTGGCAGTGATGATCGGCCAGGAACGTCGCCGCTTCCGGCGAAAGTTGGACGTTGCCATACTGCCCGGCACCCAGCACCAGCGTGTTGCAACCCTTCTCGTAGACGAATTCCGCCTCGTCGCGGGAGATGATGTGCGAAGTGCCGTATTGCTGTTTGGAGAGTTTCTTCCTGCGCTTCTCCACGGCACCGGAGAGGCGAATCAGCACGTCGTGCGCATAGGTGATGCCAGCGATGCTGATGCTGCCAAATGCCGTGTGCTCGATCTTCATGGGCGTTCTCCTGGTTCAAAAACTGCTGCGACGGGCAGCCCGTCGGTTCGCGGCCGGCGTCACCCCGAGGTCGTCCACCCGGCCGACGTGGCGTAAGGCGGCCCGCACGGCTGGCTGCTGAACAGTCTTGCACACATCCATCCAGGTCAGCAAGGCGAACACGGCGCAGCGCAGGACCAACACTTGAGGTATGGAAGCCAGCAGCATGCGACACAGGCCAAAAGGAGGCAATCCGGTGACCAGGCAATGACGACCGCTGCGAGTCCACGCGGCTGCCAGCGGTCCGCAGCGGCCCTCAGCCGGACCAGCGTTGGGCTGCCTGATCATCGGCTTCGCGCGCATCGACCCAGTGCGTCCCTTGCGGGGTGAGTTCGCTCTTCCAGAATGGCGCGCGGGTTTTCAGGTAGTCCATGATGAATTCGCAGGCGGCGAAGACTTCGCCACGATGCGCACCAGCGACGGCAACCAGGACGATCTGGTCGGTCGGCAGCAGACGGCCGACGCGATGAATCACCAGGACATCGAGAATCGCCCAGCGTTGCCTGGCTTCGCCGACGATCGCCTCGAGCGCCTTCTCGGTCATCCCCGGATAATGCTCGAGGGTCATGGCGCGCACGGCGCCACCCTCATTCACGTCGCGCACCAGACCAACGAAGCACGCCACCGCGCCGATCCCCGGATTGCCCCGGCGCAACCATTGCAGTTCGGCGCCGACCTCGAAATCTTCCTCCTGAACACGCACCACGGCGTCAGCCCCCGGTCACCGGCGGGAACAAGGCTACCTCGTCGCCTTCCTTGATCGGCGTGTCGAACGCCACCATCTGCTGGTTGACCGCACAGCGCAGATTCCTGATGCCGGCGAGCCTTTCCCACCCGCCACCGCGTTGGGCCAAGTAATCGATCAGACCAGCGACATCCTGCACACCGGTCGGCAGAGGCAGTTCCTCGGCTGCCAGTCCGAGCTTCTCGCGTACCGAGGCAAAATAGAGAACGGTCAGCATGCCCCCTCCCCGGATCAGTCGAGAAAGGCCGAAAAAGGCATGAAACGCACCCGGTCGCCTCGCCTGATCACCTGCTGCGGCGGATTGTCGACCAGACCGTCACCCCACACGGTCGAGGTCAGAACCCCCGAAGCCTGGTTCGGAAACAGCGCCACACTGCCTTCAATGTTGCTCCGGGCACGCAGGAACTCGCGCCGCGCATCCGCACGCAACCAGTCGAAATCGGCCGGCAGCAGGTAGCTTGCCGGGGCCACTTGCTGCGCACCCTGCATTCTCAGGATCAGCGGTCGGACCAGCATCAGGAAGGTGACGAAACACGAGACCGGGTTCCCCGGCAAGCCGACGAAGGCGACGCTGCGCCCGCCCGCAGCAAGCTGACCAAAGGCCAGTGGCTTGCCCGGCTTGATGGCGATCTTCCACAAATCGAGCCGACCCTCGAGCTCGACCGCCGCCTTGACGTGATCCTCATCACCGACCGACACGCCACCCGAGGAGATCACCAGGTCGTTGTCGAGTGCCGCGGCGCGCAGCGCCTGGCGTGTCGTCGCCAAGGTGTCGGCCACCTGGCCGAGATCCTGGACGACGCAGCCGAGCCGCTGCAGCAAAGCAGTCAGCAGGAATCGATTGGCATTGTAGATGGCCCCGGGCGACAATGGCTCGCCCGGCATGCGCAGTTCGTCTCCGGTGCACAGCACGGCCACCCGCAAACGGCGAAAGACCGGCAGCGCGGCAATTCCCACCGACGCCGCCAACGCCGTATCCTGTGGCCGCAGACGCTGTCCGACCGGGAGAATCTCGCACCCGGCAGCGATGTCGCTGCCCGCGCGGCGAATGTTCTCCCCCACCCGCGGCAGATGATTGACCAGCACCGACCCGGCAGCGTGTTCGCAAAGCTCCTGCATCACCACCGCATCGGCACCGGGCGGGATCGGCGCCCCGGTGAATATCCGCGCCGCGCTGCCCGGTTGCAGTTGGCCACCGACACTGCCCGCCGCAATCCGCTGCGAAATCGGCAGGCGCACGCCCGGCTGCGGCACATCGGTCACCGCCAGTGCGTAGCCGTCCATCGCCGAGTTGTCGAGTGGCGGCGCATCGACCGTTGCCTGCTGGGCCACCGCCAGCACCCGTCCGGCGGCAGCCAGCGTGGGCAGTGAGCGTACCTCGGCAAGCGGCTGAACAGCGGCCAGCAGGCGCGACAGCGCCTCTTCAAAGGACAGCATGCGTCTTTCTCCCCAGACGGTAATCATTCCTTCCAATCCCGCACGCATCGCTGGCTCGCCAATGCCCGCAAGCTGGCCGCAGAGCCATTCCCCAATCCGGCTAGCGCCCAGGACCTATCGGGGGGTTCTCATTCGGCAAGACAGGACAGACTGCGGTTGACGCGTACAGACTTCCGGACGGTAACAGTTTTCCGGCACTTGCGGGTGCGGATTTCATCTTTGTGGGCAACCTCCATCGCTGATCTTCCCACGTCCCTGTATCTGCCAAGAGGTGACAGAGCTCTGCGGTTAGCTGCGGTGTCGTGATCTAATTTCAACAGACACCTTGATAGGAGGCTGATGCCCCTGTGGGTGGGAGAATGGATGAGTCAAAAAGGCAAGACGTTCGACCCGGGCTTCAAGCTGCAGGTTGTGCAAATGATTCGAGAGCAGGGCTTGAGCGTGGCGCAGGTGTGCCGCGAGATGAGTCTTGGCGAAACGACGGTACGCCGCTGGCTGGCGCAGTTTGACGTGGAACGGTCGGGCCAGGCGAGGATCGACAAACCACTGACGGCCAACCCGCAGCGCATTCGCCACCTGGAGGCGGAGAACCGCCAACTGCGTCAGGACAACGATCTTGTTAAAAGGCAGCGCAACTTTTTTTCTGTAAATCCGCACGAGGCGATTCGATTCGGGAAGAGTGATCACGATTGCAAGTTGAGATAGATCTTACCGGTCATCCACTCCTCGTCGCATTCTGCCAGAAGGGCAGAAACCAGTCGCAGGCAAGACGCGGTATTGGGGAAAATGGACGCCACGCGTGTGCGGCGCTTGAGCTCCCGGTTGATCCGTTCGAGGCGGTTGGTGGTGCGCAGGCGGACACGATGGGCGGGTACGCAATCGAAGACCGTCAAGCCATCGGGCAAATTCACTTCCGCCCATTGCGCCAGCTTGGGTGCCTCGGTCGCCCACGCACGCATCAACCGCCTGTTTCAACAATCGCTCCACCTCGACGCGATCGGGCGCATTGAAGATCGCCCGGATGCGTTGAGCTACCGACTTGCGCTGATCCAGGCGCGTGACATAGGACTGCGCGTTCTGCTGCAAATGGAACGGGCAGCGCTGCCAGGGCACGCTGGGCAAGGTAGCGCGACGCGCGGCCTTGAGGCCGCCATGATCGTCGGAGACGATCAGCTTGACGCCCTTCAAGCCCCGCAGGCTGTCGAGGAAGGCACGCCAATGCACCTCCGCCTCCGACAAGGCCACCGAGACGCCCAGCACCCGGCGATGGCCGCTGTGGGTCACGCCCACCGCCACCAGCACAGCGCAATCGACCAAACGACCGGCCTCGCGTACCCACTCGTAGCGGGCGTCCAGAAAGAGGTCGGGCGTTTCGTCCAGGAGGCGCTAACGCCAGGCAGCCAAGCCGGCATCGAGCTGCTCGGCGGCACGACTCACCTGCGTCGAAGAAATCGACACCTCCGGCCCCAGCAGCGCTTGAAGCACCGTGATCCCCTTGCGGGTGGAGACGCCCTGCACAGACATCTCGGCCAGTGCGATGTTGAGTGCCTGCTCGGTGCGCGAGCCCTTCTCCAGCGCTCTGGGGTAGAAGCCACCGCCGCGCGCCTGGGGTACGTCAAAGGTTGCTCGCCGACGCGCGTCATGACCGTCTTCGGTTTGAAGCCATTGGCGTCGTCTGTGCGATCGGCCGTGCGCTCATGAGGTTGGGCATTGAGATAGTGGACTCGCTCAATCTTGCTTGCTTCATCGACCAAAATGCGCAAGGCTTCGCCCGCTCCGTCCAGGCCGTTGGCCAGCAAAGCCGCAAATGCGGCGTCCAGGGGATGATGCTCGACTCGTTGTGCCATTGGGCTGACTCCTTCGTGAGGGTAAGTGAAATTTCCCCGAAGAAATCGCCTGCGGGTACAGCCTGCCGAGGGGGCGCCGCGATGCTGGGTCGTCCTCCGCTCTTCGGGC
>NZ_JAEUOL010000153.1 GCF_016789985.1 Accumulibacter sp. | reverse complement strand
CGTCCATCGCGGCAACGGCGCCGGCGATTGCCAGTCGATCGAGCGGGTAGGAGTTGAAGCTGTTCTTGACCCGCTTGAGCGCCTCGATCAGGTCCCGGTGGCCGACAGCATAGCCGACACGCAGCCCGGCCAGTGAGCGGGATTTGGAGAGCGTGTGCACGACCAGGAGATTCGGATGGCGATTGACCAGGGCGATTGCCGACTCGCCGCCGAAGTCTATGTAGGCCTCATCGATGATAACGACCGATGCGGGCTGCGCCACCAGCAGTTGGTCGATTTCCGCGAGAGACAGCAGACAGCCGGTTGGCGCATTGGGATTCGCGAAAATGATGCCACCGTTCGCCGTGGCGTAATCCCCGACACGGATCCGGAAGTCGTCTGTCAGCGGCACCGCGATGTGGGCAATGTCGTGCAGACTGCAGTACACTGGATAGAAGCTGTAGGTGATGTCGGGGAAGAGGATCGGCAGGTCGTGCTTGAGCAGCGCCATGAAAACCAGCGCCAGCACTTCGTCTGAGCCGTTACCGACGAAAACCTGCTCCGCCGATATGCCAAACCCGCGGTAGTGCGCGGCAATTGCTTCCTTGAGGCGTTCGGCGTTCGGGTCGGGATAAAGGCGCAGCGACTGGCCGCCATTGGCCATTTCTTCGGCAATGGCAGCAACGACCTGCGGCGATGGTGGATAGGGGTTTTCGTTGGTGTTGAGCTTGACCAGGTTCGGCAGCTTCGGTTGCTCGCCGGGCACATAGGGAGTCAGGCGGTGAACGAGGGAACTCCAGTAGCGGCTCATGAAAGGCTGTTCCGTTTCAATGCACGGCAAGCGCGAAATGATATCATGCGCGTCTGTCGATCACGGTGCGTCTGCCAACGATCGGCGGCGCCTGGCAGCGACCCGGCCGAGCGCTTTCTTCAGACGCGCAATGCCACCATGCAATGGTATGCCGATGCGGCAAGCAGAAGTTTCCAGGAATACGCTCGAAACCCGGATCACGGTTCGCCTGAACCTCGATGGCCGCGGCCGCGGCAGCTTCGCCACCGGCGTGCCCTTTCTCGATCACATGCTCGAGCAGATTGCGCGGCATGGACTGATCGACCTCGAGATTGAGGCAGTCGGCGACCTGCACATCGACGCGCATCACACGGTCGAGGATATCGGCATCACGCTTGGCCAGGCACTGGTCGGGGCGCTCGGCGACAAGAAGGGCCTGCGTCGCTACGGGCATGCCTATGTGCCACTGGACGAAGCCCTGTCGCGCGCCGTCGTTGATCTCTCCGGTCGTCCAGGTCTCGAGTTTCATGTCGACTTCCGGCGCGCGATGATTGGCTCTTTCGATGTCGATCTGATTCACGAGTTCTTCCAGGGACTGGTCAACCACGCCGCGCTGACGCTGCACATCGACAACCTGCGCGGCGACAACGCGCATCATCAGGCCGAAACGGTGTTCAAGGCCTTTGCCCGCGCGCTGCGCATGGCGGTCGAGGATGACCCGCGTGCCAGCGGTAGCGTGCCATCGACCAAAGGCTCCCTGTAATGCCGGAGCGTGGCAGTGGAGCGATCGTCGTTGTCGATTACGGCATGGGCAATCTGCGCTCGGTCTGGCAGGCCCTGGTACACGTGGCCGCGGGCCGGGAAATCCTTGTCTCGGCCGATCCGGCAGTGGTCAGCGGCGCCGAGCGGGTCGTTTTCCCTGGCCAGGGGGCGATGCCGGACTGCATGCGCGAGATCGAGGTGCGCGGTCTGCACCAGGCGGTGCTCGATGCAGCCGCCAGCAAACCCTTTCTCGGTATCTGCATCGGTCAGCAGATGCTCTTCGAGCACAGTGAGGAAGGCAATGTGTCTGGGCTCGGCATCCTGCCGGGTGTGGTTCGTCGCTTCCCCGCCAGCCGCATGGTCGACGCTGCGGGCAAGCGCCTCAAGGTGCCCCACATGGGCTGGAACGAGGTCTGGCAGAGACGCGCGCACCCTTTGTGGAAAGGGATCGACGATGGGGCGCGGATGTATTTCGTGCACAGCTATTTCGTTGCGCCCACCGACGAGAGCTGCGTCGTGGGCATCACCGATTATGGCATCCCCTTTACCAGTGCGGTGGCGCGGGATAATATCTTCGCCATTCAGTGTCACCCGGAGAAGAGTTCGCCGGCGGGACTCGTCATGCTTGCCAATTTCGTCGCCTGGAAACCCTGACCGATTACCTGCGCCTCATCTGTATCAATCCATTTTTCTACCATCGACATGCTGATCATTCCCGCGATCGACCTCAAGAACGGACAGTGCGTCCGGCTCAAACAGGGTCTCATGGACCAGGTAACCGTCTTCTCCAATTCGCCGGGCGAGCAGGCCAGTCACTGGCTGTCGCAGGGAGCAAGGCGCCTGCATGTGGTCGATCTGGATGGCGCTTTTGCCGGCAAGCCGAAGAATGAAAGGGCGATCAAGGAAATCGTTCAGGCGGTGGGGGACGACATCCCGCTTCAGCTCGGGGGAGGCATCCGCGACCTCGATACCATAGAGCGTTGTCTTGACGACGGGGTCAGCTATGTCATCATCGGTACCGCTGCGGTGAAGAATCCCGGCTTCCTGCACGATGCCTGTGGTGCCTTCCCCGGTCACATCATCGTTGGTCTCGATGCCAGGGATGGCAAGGTGGCGGTCGATGGCTGGTCGAAAATGACCGGCCACGATGTCATCGACCTGGCCAGAAAGTACGAGGATTACGGCGTCGAAGCCATCGTCTATACCGACATCGGACGTGATGGCATGCTTTCCGGTATCAACATCGAGGCAACCGTCAAACTGGCGCAGGCCTTGTTGATTCCGGTGATCGCCAGCGGCGGTCTGTCGAGCGTGGAAGACATTGAGCGACTGTGTGCCGTTGAGCAGGAAGGAATCAGCGCAGCCATCGCCGGTCGGGCAATCTACGACGGGTCGCTCGACTTTGCCACGGCCCAGGCCACCGCCGACCGTGGCAGCAATCGATGAGCGTCGCCGCCTGCCGGCGGAAGCAGGGCGGTAACTGACTTGGGTCTGGCCAAACGCATCATTCCCTGTCTTGACGTCACGGCCGGTCGCGTCGTCAAGGGCACCAATTTCGTCGATCTGCGTGACGCCGGGGATCCGGTCGAGATTGCGCGTCGCTACGACGAGCAGGGTGCCGACGAGGTCACCTTCCTGGACATCACGGCCTCGTCGGACCAGCGTGACATCATTCTGCATGTTGTCGAGGCGTGTGCCGCGCAGGTCTTCATCCCACTGACCGTGGGCGGCGGCGTGCGCTCGGTCGACGATGTACGTCGCCTGCTCAATGCCGGGGCCGACAAGGTCAGCATGAATACCGCCGCGGTCGAGAATCCCGGGCTGGTGGCCGAGGCTTCGGCCAAGGTGGGCAACCAGTGTATCGTCGTGGCGATCGATGCCAAGCAGTCGGCGCCCGGGGTGTGGCAGGTATTCACTCACGGCGGACGCCGGAACACCGGGATCGATGCCGTCGTCTGGGCACGTCGGGTGCAACAACTCGGTGCCGGCGAGATCCTGCTCACCAGCATGGACCGTGATGGGACGAAAAACGGCTTTGACCTGCCGCTGACGCGCGCCATTTCCGACGCAGTAGACATCCCGGTGATTGCCAGTGGCGGCGTCGGTACGCTGCAGCACCTGGCAGAGGGGGTGGTCACCGGGCATGCCGATGCCGTGCTTGCCGCGAGCATCTTCCATTTCGGTGAATATACCGTTCGTCAGGCCAAGGAATATCTGCACGAACGGGGCATCGAGGTCCGTCTGTGAGCGACCTGGACCCCGACCGGCCCTGGCTTGACGCCCTCAAATGGGACGCGCAGGGCATGATCCCGGCCATCGCCCAGGATGCGGTCAGTGGCCGGGTGCTGATGTTTGCCTTCATGAACCGAGAGTCACTGCAGGCGACGGTTGACAGCGGGACCGCGGTATACTGGTCGCGTTCACGCCAACGCCTGTGGCGGAAGGGTGAAGAATCCGGGCATGCGCAGCGCGTACGTTCGATACGCACCGATTGCGACGGTGATGTGCTGTTGCTGTCGATCGACCAGCAGGATGGTATCTCCTGCCATACCGGCCGCGAAAGCTGTTTTTTCCATCAATTGCAGGGGGATGTCTGGGTTGCGGTCGACCCGGTACTCAAGAGCCCCAGGGACATTTACGGTAAATGAACATGGACATGTTGCACCGGATTTCGGAAACGTTGCTCGAACGCCGCAAGGCGGACCCGGAAACCTCGTACACAGCACAGCTGATGGCCAAGGGTCCGGATGCGATTCTGAAGAAAATCGGCGAGGAATGTGCCGAACTGATCATGGCCGGCAAGGAGGGCAACCGCCTGCACGTGGTCTGGGAATCTTCCGATGTGCTCTATCACATCATGGTGCTGCTTGCCTTCTATGGTCTGTCGATCGAGGACGTGCTGCAGGAGATGCGGCGGCGCGAAGGCATCTCGGGAATCGACGAGAAGAAGTCCCGGAAAGGCTGAAGCATGGATGACTGCCTGTTTTGCAGGATCGTCGCCGGCCGGATTCCGGCGCGCAAGGTCCATGAAGACGACGAGCTTCTGGTTTTCCACGATATCAACCCGGCTCGCCCGGTGCATTTGCTGGTCATTCCGAAACGCCATATCACTTCGCTGGCTACCGCCAGCGAGGCCGATATCCCGCTGCTCGGCAGGATGCTCGCCGTCACCAATCGCCTGGCCAGCGAGCAGGGCAGCCCGGACGGTTTTCGCGTGATCATCAATACCGGGCGCATCGGGCATCAGGAAGTGCAGCACCTGCACGCGCACATCGTCGGTGGCCCGGATCCGGTCGGGCCGATGCTCAAGAGAGTCTGATGGGCGTTGCGCTCCGATCCCCCGCGTGCCGCGCATCGGGCGCCGGGATGGCATCGAGTTACACCTTATTGGAGGCCTGACATGGGTTCATTCAGTATCTGGCATTGGTTGATCGTTCTCGTCATCGTCCTGTTGATATTCGGGACCAAGAAGCTGCGCAACCTCGGTGCTGATCTCGGTGGCGCGGTAAAGGGCTTCAAGGACGGGATCAAGGATGCCACGACAGAGGAGAGCAAGCCGGTCGAGACCAGCTCCCCGCCTTCCCCGCCTCCCCAGGTCACGACGGGTCAGACCATTGAGGGCGAGATCCGGGAGAAGACCAGAAGCTAGGCGGAGCGCAGCGACTTGACCGCCCGCGTGCCGGTGGCGCGCCAGGTTTGCCTGGACACCGTAGCGCGGTTGCACGTGTTGCGTCCCGCCTGCCTGGCCAGACAGATGACCACAAATGTTTGATATCGGCTTTTCCGAGTTGATGGTGATTGCCATCGTCGCCCTGGTGGTGATCGGTCCTGAGCGGCTGCCCAAGGTCGCGCGTACTGCCGGACACATGCTCGGTCGCCTGCAACGTTACGTCAGCACGGTGAAGTCCGACATCAACCGCGAGATGCAGCTTGAAGAACTGCGGCGACTGCAGAGCGAGATCCAGGAATCGGCGCGCGGCGTCGAGCAGAGCCTGACCAGCGAGATCCAGGCGGCGAAACAGGCGGTGAGCCAGGCTGCGGAAGCCGTCGGTGGCGACCTGCACACACCTCTGGGCGGTGCCGAGCCGGGCGCCGCCGCGCTGCCGATCGCGGCGAGCAACCCGGTGAGGCTGGTCGATCCGGACAAGCCGGGTGCGGGCGTTTGAACGCACGATGAATCTACCCGAAGACTCCTTTTTCTCCCATCTCGTCGAGCTGCGCGACCGCTTGATCCGGGCACTGGTGTCGATCGGAATCGTCTTTGTCTGCCTGTTTCCCTGGGCGCAGGAACTCTATGCGCTGCTCGCGCATCCCCTGCTGGCGAAACTGCCGCAAGGCGGCCAGATGATCGCGACCGATGTGATCGGGGTCTTTCTGGTGCCGATGAAGGTCGCGCTGATGGTTGCCTTCCTGATTGCGCTGCCTTATGTGCTCTACCAGATCTGGGCCTTCGTTGCGCCCGGCCTGTATGCCCACGAGAAGCGGCTGGCGTTGCCGATGGTCGCCGCCAGCGTGGTCCTCTTTTTCGTCGGCATGGCGTTTGCCTATTTTCTCGTTTTCCCGGCGGTCTTCGGCTTCATGGCCTCGGTGCAGCCGGAGGGCGTCGCCTGGATGACCGATATCGAGAAATACCTGTCGTTCGTGCTGACCACCTTTGTTGCCTTCGGAGTGACCTTCGAGGTGCCGGTGGTGGTGCTCGTCCTGGTTCAGGCCGGCATCGTCGGCGTGGACAAGCTGAAGGAGTGGCGTCCCTACGTCATCGTCGGCGCTTTTGTCATTGGCGCCATCTTTACCCCACCGGACGTCATCTCGCAACTAATGATGGCCATTCCGTTGTGCCTCCTCTTCGAGTTCGGTCTGTTTCTGGCGCGTTTCCTGGGCAAGAACGCACGAACCGCCGTCCCGGAGGTCGGGCCGGCTGCCCAGACCCCGATCAACCCGGCTGCTCAATGGACGCCGGCCTCGGCCGAGGAAATGGATGCGGCGGCCAGGACCCTGGCCGAGCGGCAGGACGCCGAGCGCAAGCCCGACGCCTGAATGCTGTCTGGCCACCGCACTGGCACTGGCGGCCAAGCAGCGTCGTCAACCGGGCGGCGCTTTCTCCGGCCCGCTGACGGTGCGCCGGTGCCGCGCCGCCGCCCCCTCTGCGAACAGCCACAGGCTGCCCGGCGGTATCGTCGTCCAGCATTCGTTGTCGGTCAGCGGCACCGTGGCAATCACGGCGACGCGATCGTCGGGTGTCGTGACGTCGCTGAAGTCGATGCTCAGGTCCTGATCGCGCAGGTGGGCAACGGTGAATGGCGCCTGGCGGATGATGTAGCTCAGGTGGGTGGAACAATGGGCAAAGAGGCAGTCACCGTTCGACAGCAGGTAGTTGCATGCACCGCGCCCGCCGAGGTCCAGAGTCAGCCGATGCAGCTCGTCGAACAACTCCGCCTGGTCAGGGGCATGGCTGCCAAAGCGCTGGCGCAGGTTCTGCAACAGCCAGCAAAAGGCGCGCTCGCTATCGGTCTGGCCGACCGGGGTGAAGCTGCCGTCGAGCTGCGGCCAGAAATCGGGCAGATTGCCGTTGTGGGCGAAGATCCAGTACCGCCCCCAGAGTTCGCGCATGAAGGGGTGGGTGTTCTCGAGCGCGACCACACCCTGGGTGGCCTTGCGGATGTGGGCAATGACGTTCTTCGAGTGGATGGGATAGCTGCGTACCAGCTCGGCGACCGGCGAGCTACAGGACGGTTGCGGGTCGAGAAACACGCGTGTGCCGCGCCCCTCGAAGAAGGCGATTCCCCAGCCGTCCGCATGCACGTCGGTGGCGCCGCCGCGCGCCTGGAAGCCGGCAAAGGAAAAGCAGATGTCCGTCGGGACATTGCAGTTCATGGCCAGCAACTGACACATCTGCCTGTTCCCTACTCCCGCTCGCGGCGCGGTGGAGCGCGCTTGCCGATCTTGATGGTGGCGTCGACCACATTGTTCTGGCGGCGCAGTTTGAAGACCACGCTGTCGCCCGGCTTCTGGCTGGCGATCAGGTCGAGCATCCCCTGCGGATCCTTGACCGGTCGCCCATCGACCGCCAGCAGGATGTCGCCCGGCTTGATCCCCCCGGCATCGGCCGGGCTGCCCCGCAGGACGCCGGCAATCAGGGCGCCGCTGGTATCGGGCAGACCAAAGGACTCGGCCAGGTCGGCGGTGATCTCCTGTGCCTCGACGCCGACCCAGCCCCGGGTGACACTACCGCTCTGGATGATCTGCTCCATGACATTGCGCGCAATCGAGATGGGGATTGCAAAACCGATGCCCAGTGAGCCACCCGAGCGTGAGTAGATGGCCGTGTTGATTCCGATCAGATTGCCCTGACTATCGACCAGGGCGCCACCCGAGTTGCCCGGGTTGATCGCTGCGTCGGTCTGGATGAAATTCTCGAAAGTGTTGATCCCCAGGTGCGAGCGACCGAGTGCGGAGATGATTCCCATGGTCACCGTCTGACCGACGCCGAAAGGGTTGCCGATCGCCAGCGTCACGTCGCCGACGACGACGTTGTCCATCGTCCCCAGGGTGATCGCTGGCAGCGCCAGATCCTTGCCGTTCTGCTGGGTGATCTGCAGAACGGCAAGGTCGGACTCGGGATCACTGCCGACCAGCCGCGCGTTCAGGCTGCGCCCGTCACTGAGTGCGACTTCGATCTGATCGGCCGCTTCGACGACATGAAAGTTCGTGAGAACATAGCCGCTCGAGCTGACGATGACCCCCGAACCCAGGCCAGCGGTTTTTGGACTGTCACCCTCACTGCCGTCGCCGAAGAAATGCCGGAACACCGGGTCGTCGAGCAGCGGGTTGCGGCGGGCCCGGATTTTCTGCGAGGTGAAGACATGCACCACCGAAGGCAATGCCTTGTTCGCCGCTTCACGAAAGGAAGGAGTGGCGGCCGGCGTTGCCGGCAGCGCTGCTTCGCGCAGGGCGACGACACTCGCCCCACCGGGGTTTGCCCGGCCCAGCCATTCCGGTTTCAAAGTGCTCACCACGAAGAGAACGGCGAGACTAACCGTAACCGTTTGTGCAAAAATCAGCCAGAGCCTGCGCATGGGCGAAAAATCGGAGTCAGTGGATGAAACGCGACGAATTGACACACTACCTGGACGAGTTGCTGGAGGCAGGGCGCTTCCGGGATTATTGCCCAAACGGTCTGCAAGTGGAAGGACGCCCGGAGATCCGGCGCCTGGTGACCGGTGTCACGGCGAGCCAAGCGCTGCTCGACGCCGCCATCGCACGCAATGCCGATGCCATCCTGGTTCATCACGGCTGGTTCTGGCGCGGCGAGGATGGCCGGGTCAGCGGGATTCGCAAGGCGCGTCTGCAAACCCTGCTGCAGCATGACCTCAACCTGATCGCCTATCATCTGCCGCTCGACGGTCACCCTGAGTTCGGCAACAACGCCCAATTGGCCAGGCGATTCGGGTGGACTGCCGACGGGCGCTTTGGCGAGCAGGAGATCGGCTGGCTGGGTCATCTGACAAGCCCGAGCAGTGTTGCACAGGTCGCCGAACGGGTCGGCCGCGAGTTGCAGCGTGCGCCATTGTTGATTGGTGAGGGCGAGCGACCAGTCAGACGCATCGGGTGGTGTTCGGGAGCAGCGCAGGGAATGTTCGAACAGGCCATCGCTGCCGGCGTCGACCTCTACCTGAGCGGCGAAATAGCGGAGTCCACCGTTCATCTGGCGCGCGAGTCCGGTGTCGCCTATCTTGCTGCCGGACACCATGCCAGCGAACGCTATGGTGTGCTGGCACTGACCGGGCATCTGAACGAACGCTTTGGTCTCGACTGCCAGTTCGTCGATATCGACAACCCCGTCTGAAGCACCTCAAGGAGCAGGCATGAGCCACGTTTTCCCCCCTGCAGCGCAGGTCACTGTCCCCGTGGTCGGTCGCGATGTCCACTTTCCGGTGCGCCGCGTCTATTGTGTCGGGCGCAATTACGCCGATCACGCGGCCGAAATGGGTGCCGACACGCGCGAACCGCCTTTCTTCTTCAGCAAGCCGGCCGATGCACTGGTCCCTGGAGGTGGCGACGTCCACTATCCTCCGGCCACCCGCAATCTGCAGCACGAGGTCGAGCTGGTGGTTGCCCTGTCCGCCGGCGGTGCCGACATTCCGGCATCGGCGGCGCTGGCTTGCGTCTATGGTTACGCTGTCGGTCTGGACCTCACCCGGCGCGACCTGCAGCAGCGGGCGAAGGAAAAGGGGCATCCCTGGGACATGGGCAAGGGCTTCGACCAGAGCGCGCCGATTGGCGCCATCGTCCCGCTGGCGGCAGCAGGCCATCCGGCGAGCGGCTCGATCTGGCTCAAGGTCAATGGCCTGTTGCGGCAGAGCGGAGATCTTGGACAGATGTCGTGGAAGGTCGCGGAAGTCATCGCCAACCTCTCGACCTATGTCGCATTGGCGCCAGGAGACCTGATCTTTTCCGGTACTCCGGCCGGCGTATCGACCGTGCTGCGCGGCGATGTGCTGGAGGCCGGCGTGGCCGGAGTCGGCGAGCTCAGGGTCCGGCTGGTCTGATGAGCACCGGCCCCTCTTCCCCGCCACCCGCCGGCGGCACTGGCCGACAAAGGGCCATGTGGCCGCACCGTATCGGAATTCGACCATCAACATGATCTCAATTACCGAGGAACCCGCCATGCTGCTTGCCCGTTCTCTTGCCGCCCGCCTTCGTCTCACCGCAACCGGGAGTTGCCGGCTGGCTGCCGCGTGGCTTCTTGCCGTGATGCTGGCGCCCGCATTGGCCGAGGGGATCGAGCCTCTGACCAAGGGACAAACCGTGTACCTGCCGATCTACTCCGAGATCCGGCACGGCAACATCGGCCCCAAGGGAAAGTCCGAAACCAGCCTGATGTCGGTGCTGGTCAGTGTGCGTAACACCGATCCCAACAACCCCATCCGCGTTGTCTCCGCGAACTACTACAACACCGATGGCGCTCTGTTGCGCAACTCGGTGCCGACCCCCAGGGTCATTCCGCCGTTTGGTACCCTCGAACTGTTCATCGAACTGCGCGAGAGTCTCGGCGGTTCCGGTGCCAACTATGCGATCAAATGGGATGCCGCCGCCGCGGTATCGCAACCGACCATCGAAGCGTTGCATTCGCGCTTCCAGGCCGGGTACTCCGTCGCCTTCATCTCGCGTGGCCGCGCGATTTCTGAGCCGTGAGGGTCGCCGGACGGTCGGTGATTGAAGACATGGCAGGTCGAGAGACCCGGACCCGTCGGGTGTCCGACCGCCAGCCACTGATCCGGCTCACGACGACGCCGGAAGACCACCGCATCGCGCAGCTCGCTGCGGCGGCGATCGGTCTGTCGCTGGTCGACGCGGCGATCCCCTTGCCGCTGCCCGGCGTCAAGCCCGGTCTGGCGAACATCGTGACGCTGATCGTTCTGGCGCGGCACGGTTGGGCCGCTGCCGCCTGGGTTACCGGTCTGCGCGTCTTTGCCGGCAGTCTGCTGCTCGGATCCTTTCTTTCGCCCGCTTTCTTCATGAGCCTGTGCGGTGCACTATGCAGCCTGTTGACCCTGTCGCTCGCCTGCCGCCTGCCGCGCCGCTGGTTCGGGCCGGTGAGCTGGAGTATCCTGGCGGCCTTTGCACATATCGCTGGCCAGTTGTCGTTGGCGCGCCTGTGGCTGATTCCGCATGACGGACTTTTCCTCCTGCTGCCGGTCTTCGCGTTGGCTGCCTGTGTTTTCGGCATGATCAACGGCCTGATCGCCACGCGTCTGCTTATCGACCTGCCGATCGTGAAAAGCCAGGTCGAACATGCCTGAAATCATCTGTCTCGCCTTTACCGGCGCCTCCGGCATGCCCTATGGCCTGCGCCTGCTCGAATGCCTGCTGGCCGCCGGCTGCCGGGTCCAGCTCCTGTACTCGCAGGTGGCGCAGATTGTCGCCAGGCAGGAACT
>NZ_JAEUOL010000150.1 GCF_016789985.1 Accumulibacter sp. | reverse complement strand
ACTGCGATAGGTCGGCGGATACGACTGGATGTACTCGGTCGACACGGCCGGCCGGGCAAAGATGTAGTCGTTGTGGAAATAGGTTCGATGCAGGATCTTCGAGCAGACCGAGTTGAAAAACGTCTCGGCAAGCTCGGGCTGCTTGTGGTTGATCAGTTGGCCGATGTAGAACAGCTTCACCTGCTGCCAGGTCGGATCGTCCAGCGCCGCAGCACCGAAGTTGGCACAGAGCAGTTCGGCCGTCTCTCGGACACGGTCGTCGTAGGAACGAATGCGCTCGCGGACGGCTTCGTGAACCCCCTTCCAGTCAGCCGCCTCGAACAGCAGCTTGGCTTGCTGACCGTAGCGGCGGATCAGGCGATAGTGTCGGTTGAAGCCATCGATCATCGCCTCGACCAGGCGTTCGGCGGGCGCGTTTGTAACCGTGAGGATGTCCATTTGGCTTGGTCTGTTGGTCTGTCGGTCTGCTCTGGCGGATTGTAGCATCGGGCCTGGTGCACCGCACCAGGCGGCGACTGCCACCCGCGGGCCGGCGCCGAATCGCCACGCAGAACACTCGATAGACTGGCAGATCACCTGCATTTACGACATAATTGCGCGTGGTGCCGCGGAGAGTTTGCTTCAGACAGATCCCTCGTGCCCAAGTACGCAGCATCGTCCGATCGACCGCTCCCGGGCCACCACCGGAAGCAGCATGGCACCGGTGCTGGCACCCGAATCGGATACAACCAAACCACACTATATGGAGTTGGCATGAGCGCAAGTCTGATCAAAGTCCCGCAAGGCGGCCAGAAAATCATCCCGGGGCAGGCAATCCCGGACAACCCCATCATCCCCTTCATCGAAGGCGACGGCATCGGCATCGACATCACGCCGGTGATGATCAAGGTGGTCGATGCGGCCGTTGCCAAAGCCTACGGCGGCGCCAAGAAGATTTACTGGATGGAAGTTTACGCCGGAGAGAAGTCGACCCAGATGTACGGTTCGGACGTCTGGCTGTCGGCCGAGACGCTCGACACCCTCAAGGAGTATTCCGTTTCGATCAAGGGACCGATGACCACGCCGGTCGGTGGCGGCATCCGCTCGCTGAACGTCGCCCTGCGCCAGGAACTCGACCTCTACCAGTGCGTCCGCCCGATCCAGTATTTCCGTGGCGTTCCCTCGCCATTGAAGGACCCGGCAAAGACGAACATGGTCATCTTCCGCGAGAACACCGAGGACATCTACGCCGGCATCGAGTGGGAAGCCGGCTCCGAGAGCTGCAAGAAGGTCATCAAGTTCCTGCAGGAAGACATGGGGGTCAAGAAAATCCGCTTCCCGGGCACTTCGGGCATCGGCATCAAGCCGGTTTCGAAGGAGGGTACCGAGCGCCTGGTGCGGGCAGCCATCAAGTACGCAATCACCAACAAGCGCCGCTCGGTGACCATCGTTCATAAGGGCAACATCATGAAGTTCACCGAAGGTGGCTTCCGTGACTGGGCCTATGCGCTGGCCAAGAACGAATTCGGCGGTGTCGAGATCGATGGTGGACCATGGCTCAAGCTGCCGAGCGGCATCGTCATCAAGGACTCCATCGCCGACGCCTTCCTGCAACAGATCCTGCTGCGCCCGGCCGAGTACGACGTAATCTGCACCACCAACCTGAACGGCGACTACATCTCGGACGCGCTGGCCGCACAGGTGGGTGGTATCGGCATCGCGCCCGGCGCCAACATCTCCGACCTCTACGCCTGTTTCGAGGCGACGCACGGCACGGCACCAAAGTATGCCGGGCTGGACAAGGTCAACCCGGGTTCGCTGATTCTCTCGGCGGAAATGATGCTGCGTCACCTGGGATGGTTCGAGGCGGCCGACCTGATCATCGCGTCGATGGAAGCGGCAATCGGCGACAAGGTTGTGACTTACGACTTCGCGCGACTGATGGAGGGAGCGACCGAGGTTTCCTGCTCCGAATTCGGCGATGCGATGATCGCCCGCATGTAGGGGTATCCCCCACCTGCTCCACTGAGAAGGCCCCCGCTAGGGGGCCTTGTTGTTGGTCGAACACCGGCAGCAAGCATTTCCCGGACGCCTTCATGGCAAGAGATTCAATGCCGCTCAGCGTCGGAAACTGGCTGATCGCCGGCCCGGATGGCCCGCCTCTTCAGTGTGTCGAGCTGCTGCTCCGGATAGCGTCCGACTTCGCACGCCCGCTCGCTGTCTTGCGGGTCACCATTGTTTTCTCGACAGTCCTTGTCGACGCGCCGGCCGGGAGGCGACACCGGCACATCCTCGGCAATCGCGGGACTGATCCCATCTGCCAGATGCACGCTCATGAATCCTGCGACCAAACCTCTGACCGGCCTGAAGATCATCGAACTCGGCAGTCTGATTGCCGGCCCTTTCGCCGCCCGTATCCTGGCCGAATTCGGTGCCGAGGTGATCAAGATCGAATCGCCCGACGGCGGTGACCCTTTGCGCAAGTGGCGCAAACTCTATCAAGGCACCTCGCTGTGGTGGTACGTGCAATCGCGCAACAAGAAATCGGTGACGGTTAATCTCAAGCATCCGGCCGGCCGCGAAATCGTCCACAAGCTCGTCGCCGAGGCCGACATCGTGATCGAGAACTTCCGCCCGGGAGTACTCGAAAAACTTGGTCTCGGCTGGGAGACACTGGCGACGATCAACCCCGGTCTGGTCATGCTGCGCCTCTCGGGCTTTGGCCAGAGCGGCCCGCTCGCCCAGCAGCCGGGCTTCGGCGCCATCGGTGAATCGATGGGCGGGCTGCGTTACGTCACCGGCTTCCCGGACCGCCCGCCGGTCAAGACCGGCATCTCGATCGGCGATTCGATTGCCGCGCTGTGGGGAGTGATCGGCACGCTGCTGGCGCTGCGCCACAAGGAGCACAACGGCGGTCAGGGGCAAATGGTCGACGTCGCACTGTACGAAGCGGTGTTCGCGATGATGGAGTCGCTGGTCCCCGAATTCGATGTCTTCGGCTTCGTACGCGAGCGTACCGGCAACATCATGCCCGGCATCACCCCCTCCAACACGCACACCACCAGCGACGGCAAGCACGTGGCGATCGGCGCCAATGGCGACGCCATCTTCCGCCGGCTGATGCTGGCCATTGGCCGCGACGATCTGGCCGAGGATCCTCAACTGGCCGACAACACGGGGCGTGACGCGCGGCGCGACGAACTGTACGCTGCAATCGACGCATGGGTCTCGGCACACGACGAGGCCGAAGTACTGCGCGTCCTGACGACGGCCGAAGTGCCTGCCTCGCGCGTCTATTCGGTGGCCGACATGTTCACCGACCCACATTACCTGGCCAGACAGATGATCGAGTCCGCCACACTCCCCGACGGCAAGCCGTTCCGCATTCCAGGCATCGTTCCCCGACTCTCGGCAACCCCCGGCAGCACCGAATGGCTGGGTCCCCGGCTGGGCGAGCACACCGACCAGACGCTGCAACAACTCGGCTATTCAGCTGACGAAATCAGCGCCTTGCGTGCCGCTGGCGCAATCTGAAGAGAATAGGGCCGGATAGCCAGCACCGCTCTGGGCGCTGAAGCAAACAGGCCGCAGCGGTCATCGAAGGTCGCCTGCCCGCCAACCGACTCCCGGTCAACCGGCCACGGCGCGCACCGACCGGCGCAGGCAGCACCCCGCATGCATGCCTTCCCGGACCGGACGGCTTAGCCCGGTGGAGATCCGTCGTCGTTCTCGGGCGCTGCCGGCAGCGCTGTCGAGCCTGGCTCGGTCGCCGCTTCCGGAAGGCTCCTGGCAACCAGGTCTCGCTGTCGCTTCTCTTCCTGCGTCCTTTTCTTTTCCAGCTCTCGCTGACGTTTTTCAAACTGATAGTTTGGCTTTGCCAAAGCGTGTCCTTTCACTGCCGCGCTCGCGGCGACACCGGTTGCTGTTTGGAGAGGCGCGCCTTGACCCGGCCAAAGCGCCTGAAACGCAAGGGAGATCCGATCAGTAGCGGCCACCCGTGCGACCGCCGCCGCCACCACGACGCGCACCGGCAAATCCGCCGCTGCGGCTTTCCTGCGGACGTGCTTCATTGACGGTCAGGGCACGGCCATCAAGACTCTTCCCCGAGAGTGCCGCGATGGCCGCCTGCGCCTCCTGATCGGAGCCCATTTCGACGAAACCAAAACCCTTTGAACGGCCGGTTTCGCGATCGCTGATCACCTGCGCGGAAACCACCGTGCCATGTTTGGTGAACAACTGTTCGAGTTCGCTCTTGCCGATACTGTAAGCCAGGTTACCGATGTAAAGCTTCTTGCCCACTGTGAGTACTCCCGCTTGAAAACGTGAAAAACACTGCGTTGATCACAATAGCAATGCTCGGCCCTGGAGTCGAATGTTTTCCAGTGGCCGTTTAGTCGGACGCGGCGAGGAGTTCGCGCCACACCCCGCGCGATGCGTCCGCCTGCCCTTTTCTCGGCGGACGATTGATACTGTAGAATCCGCCGCAGCGATGGCAAGATTCCTCACCAGCAGCATTGCCGCGTCACACCGTTTACATCGACCGCTCAGGCAGGGCGGTCGATGTTCTGCAACCCTCCGGGTCCGTTCGTCCGTACTGGCCCATCGTTAGCAAAGCCGTCGATGGCCGGCCGCACTGGGTCACCTGTCACCTGCCGGAGAAAGGGAGGACGCTGATGAAAGAATTGAGAGTTATCCCAATGGTGACCCTGCTGCTGCTCTCCGACGCTGTGCTCGCCAAGTCCTTGCCGGAGGAACCACTCGAACGCCGCTGCTGGCTGCAATACACGGCGGATCGAACCTCCGTCAGCCTGTTTGCCGAATCGACCCCTGTAACCTTCTCGAACCTGCGTGATGGGTTCCAGGTGCGCAGTCCGTTCTGGGTAGAATTCGGCATCCGTGGCATGGGGGTGATCCCTGCCGGCAACAAACGGGAAAAAAGCGGCCATCATCATCTGTTGATCGATACGCCCCTGCCCTCGTCGGTCGCTGAACCGATCCCCTTCTCGGACAAGTACCGGCACTTCGGCAAGGGTCAGACCGCCGTGGTGCTCGAC
>NZ_JAEUOL010000118.1 GCF_016789985.1 Accumulibacter sp. | reverse complement strand
GGCCGTCGCACCCGAAACCGCCATCATGGCACTCTATTGCGACTTCGAGAATGTCGCGCTGGGCGTCCGTGATGCCAAGTATGACAAGTTCGATATCAAACCGGTGCTCGAGCGCCTGCTGCTCAAGGGCAGTATCGTCGTCAAGAAGGCCTATTGCGACTGGGAGCGCTACAAGGGTTTCAAGTCCACCATGCACGAGGCCAGTTTCGAGCTGATCGAGATCCCGCACTTGCGTCAGTCGGGCAAGAACTCGGCCGACATCCGGCTGGTCGTCGATGCGCTCGATCTGTGTTACACGAAGTCGCATGTCGATACCTTCGTTATCATCAGCGGTGATTCGGATTTCTCGCCGCTGGTCTCGAAGCTGCGCGAGAATGCCAAATACGTGATCGGTGTCGGCGTCAAGCAGTCGACTTCGGACCTGCTGATCGGCAACTGCGACGAGTTCATCTTCTACGATGACCTGGTGCGCGAAATGCAGCGCTCGGCCCGGCGCGACTCGAAGGAAGCGCAGGCGGTGGTCAGGCGCACGCCGGAAGAGGATGCACAACGCCGGGCTGAACTCGAGGCACGCCGCAGCAAGGCGATCGAACTGGCGGTCGCCACTTTTGATGCACTGGTCGACGAGCGGGGCGACAGCGGCAAGATCTGGGCTTCGATGCTCAAGGAGGCGATCAAGCGGCGCAAGCCCGATTTCAACGAGTCGTACTATGGTTTCCGGGCCTTTGGCAATCTGCTCGAGGAGGCGCAGGCGCGCGGTCTGCTCGAAATCGGCCGTGACGAGAAATCGGGAACCTATGTCTTTCGTCGGAATGGTGTCGTGGCGTGTCCGGAAGTGGTTCCGGAAGTGCCGGTTGAGGCGTTGACCGAGCCGCTGTCGGTCATCTCGTCGGAACCTGCGAGCGCAAGCCTTGAGGCGCCCAGCGAGCCGGTCGACGAGTCGAGCGCGCGTCGCAGCAAGGGGGAGAATCGCCGCAAGCCGGCCGACAAAGCCGGCAAGCGGCTGCGCGAGGCCAAGGGAAACCGGCAAGCCGGCAACCAGGCGGTCTCCGGTGGGCCGGTCGAGGAGCCGTCGGCTGCCGCCTCGAGCGAGAGCCTGGCGCCGACGCTGCACGACGACCTGCCGGCGGTCGATTTGCCGCAGCCAGTGACTGGTCTGCGGGATGAGGTGTTACCGGTCGGGGAGGCAGTGGAGATGCCGGTGCCTGATGTTGTGGCCGCGGCGGCGGTGGTCGTGCCTGCCGAAGACGCGCTGGCCGGCGATGCGGCTGAGGCGCCGCCGGTCAGGAAGCCGGCCAGCCGGCCGCGGCGCCCGCGCAAGCCGGGGGCGCTGGTGGATGGCGTGTGAGCTGCGGAAGCTGTTGCGGCCGGGCGGCTGCGCTGTAAACGAAAAAGCCGTGATCAGGGTCACGGCTTTTTCCTGCGGCCGGCTGCCGGAGCGGCCGCTAGGCAGCGGCGGCTTGCGTCGGAATCTGGCCAGCCATGCGCACGATGCGATTTTGCGTATCGACGTAGATCAGCAGCGGCGCATGCTTGACGAGCTCGACCTCGTTATACACCGCGAAGCTGGCGATGATCAGAATGTCACCCGGTGCGGCGCGTCGCGCAGCCGACCCATTCACCGAGATGACGCCGGATCCCCGCTCGGCACGGATGGCGTAGGTCGTGAAGCGTTCGCCGTTGTTGACGTTCCAGATGTCGATCTGTTCGTACTCGCGGATGTTCGCGGCATCGAGCAGGTCTTCGTCGATCGCGCATGACCCTTCGTAGTGAAGCTCGGCGTGCGTGGCGCTGACGCGGTGCAGCTTCGACTTCAGCATGGTTCTCTGCATGGAATCACCGGTTTGGGAGTTTGGGGAAGCGAATTGTAGCGGCTAATGGCGGCCTGTCAACGCCGCTTGTGACAGGGATTTCGACGTTGTCGATCAGCCGCGCACCGCCCAGGCGGCTTGCGGCGAGGACGACCAGCGCCTCTTCTGCGGGTACCTGCGGAACTTGCAGGTCGGACTGTCTCCGCACCGCAACATAGTCGGTCTTCCAGCCGTTGCGGTCGAGTTCTTCGGCCGTCCCGCGTTCGAGCCTGGCGAAATCGCGCTCACCGGACGCCACCGCGGCGCTGATGCGTAGCAGGAGGCGATGCAGGCGCGGCGCCTCGGCGCGTTCGCCGGCCGACAGGTAGCCATTGCGCGATGACAGCGCCAGGCCGTCCTCGGCGCGGACGGTCTCGCCGCCGATCACTTCGATCGGCAACGCCATCTGGCGCGTCATGTTGCGCAGGACCATGAGCTGCTGGTAGTCCTTCTTGCCGAACAGCGCCACCTGCGGCTGCACGATGTTGAACAGCTTGAGCACCACGGTGGCGACGCCCCGGAAGTGACCGGGCCGGAAGGCTCCGTCCAGTTGATGCTGGATGCCCGGTGGATCGACGTGGTATTCCTGCGGCTCGGGATAGAGCTCCGTTTCGCTGGGTGCGAACAGCAGGTCGACTCCGGCTGCCTCGAGCTGCGCGCAGTCGGCCTGGAAGGTGCGCGGGTAGCGATCGAAATCGTCGTTCGGACCGAATTGCAGGCGGTTGACGAAAATGCTCGCCACCACGGTGTCGCCGTGGGCGCGTGCCTCGCGCATCAGGGCCAGGTGGCCGGCGTGCAGGTTGCCCATGGTCGGTACGAAGGCGATGCGGCCGCGCTGTTTCACTGCGTTGCGCAGTTCGGGGATCGACGAGTGAATCTGCATGAGTTTGCTGAACCTCTTCAAGATGGTCGGGCGGGAGTCGTGCCGTTGGCCCGGTCACTTCCTGCCACCCGGCGCACTCCGCTGCACTCCTGCGGGAGCTGGCTGTTCAATAACAATGTTCGGCCGCCGGGAAGCTGCCATTCTTGACCGCCACGACGTAGGCGGCGATTGCCGCCGCGATCGACGGCTGACCAAGCATGAAGTTCCTCACGAAGCGTGCCTTCCGGCCGGCCGAGATGTCGAGCATGTCGTGCAGCACCAGCACCTGCCCCGAGCACTGCCGACTGGCGCCGATGCCGATGGTCGGCAGGGAGAGCTGCCCGGTGACTTCCGCTGCCAGCGCTTCGGGGATGGCCTCCAGGACCAGCAGGCCGGCGCCGGCTTCCTGTTGGGCGAGGGCATCGGCGAGCAAGCGCGCGGCACCGGAATCATCGCGGCCCTGCACGCGGTAGCCGCCGAGCTGGTGCACCGATTGCGGGGTCAGACCGACGTGCCCACAGACTGGAATGCCGCGCGCGGTCAGGAAGCGGGTGGTCTCGGCCATGTCCACACCGCCCTCCAGCTTGACCATCTGCGCGCCGACAGCCATCAGCGTGACGGCATTGCGCAGGGCCTGCTGCGGGCTTTCCTGGAAGCTCCCGAAGGGCATGTCAGCGATGACCAGGGGGCGCCGGCTGCCCCGCGCGACGCTTGCCGTGTGGTAGGCGATGTCGGCCAGCGTCACTGGCAGGGTCGAGTCGTGGCCCTGCAGGACCATGCCGAGCGAGTCGCCGATGAGCAGGGCGTCGACCCCGGCGGTATCGCAAAGCTGCGCGAAGCTGGCGTCGTAACAGGTGAGAACAGCGATCTTTTCGCCATTGGCGCGCATCTTGCCGAGATCGACATGCGTCAGGCGGCGCGTCGCAACGTGGGTGGACATGGACTTGCTCTCCTTACTCTCCACGGTTGAAGAATTCGCGCTGTCCGCGCATGGCTTCGATGCGCTTGACGAGCAGTTGAAAGTCATCGTCGCAGTCGACGAAATCGATCTTCTCGCAATTGACCACCATCACGGGTGCTGCGTCGTAGGCATGGAAGAAGCGCATGTAGCTTTCGGTCAGGAGCGTGAGGTAAGAATCGCCGATGCGGCGTTCTGTATCGCGGCCGCGCTTGCGGATGCGGGCGATCAGCGTTTCCGGTCCGGCCTGCAGATAGATCACCAGATCGGGTCGGGCCGGCTGTGGGGAAAGATGCGCGTAGATCTGACGGTAGAGCGCGTACTCGTCCTCGGCGAGCGTCAACCGTGCGAAGAGGGCGTCCTTCTCGAGCAGGAAGTCGGCGATCAGGGGGCGCTGCCCGGTTTCCGGTGGTGACGTTTCGCGCAGTTTGTCGATCCGCTGCATCAGAAAGGTGAGCTGGGTCGGCAGGGCAAAGCGCTCCTGGTCCTCATAGAACCGATTCAGGAAGGGATTCTGCTCGGGCTGTTCAAGCTGCAGTTGCGCGTCGAGGTGGGTGGCGAGGCGCTGCGCAAGACTGGTCTTGCCGACGCCGATCGGGCCTTCGACGACGATGTGGCGAGCTGTGGCGAGGGTGTTGCGTGTGACCATCAGATGCGGGGCAGCGGTGCCGGGTCAGCGTTCGACAAACAGGCGGTCCGGTCTGGCGGAACCATCCTGCGCCATTCGTTCGAGGCATTGCAGCACGCTCATGCTGGCCGCTTCCATTTGCTCGATGGCGTCTACCCCGACGCCGAAGTTGCCTGCCCGGCATGACTCGACAGCGCTGCGTCCGTGCCGGTGGACATCGAGATGCGGCGTCTCCAGCGCCCGGTAACCGTCGAGTTGCGAGAAAGCGGTCTTGCCCTCGCCCTCGTAATACCATTTGCCGAGACGGCAGTTGGCATGACTGGCGAAGTCGCCGGGCCCCTTGTCGGAGACGCCCATGAAAACCTGGTAGACATCGAACTTGAACAGCAGATGGTCGATCTTGACCAGTTCGGTGAAACTGCGCAGCGCAGCAACGCCAACCGTCCGTTCCACGTGTGTCGCCAGACCGTTGAGGTCGCCGATCGTCGTTGATGCCTGCCTGCCTTGCGCGCTGAACGAATCGGATTGCTCGGCGAGTTGCCCGATGATCTGCTGCACCGACACGGTTTCGCCCTGGATGGTGTTGACCAGCCGCGAAATATCGGTAGTGGCATGCGTCGTTCGGTCGGCCAGTTTGCGTACCTCGTCGGCGACGACGGCGAACCCGCGACCGGCCTCACCGGCGCGGGCGGCTTCGATTGCCGCGTTGAGCGCCAGCAGATTGGTCTGATCGGCGATTTCCTTGATCAATTGCACGATGCCGCCGATCTGCTGTGCGCTGCCCTGCAGGCTGAGCACCTGGTTGAGCGCCTG
>NZ_JAEUOL010000081.1 GCF_016789985.1 Accumulibacter sp. | reverse complement strand
GAGAAGGAGTTGCCGGACAACGCCTATTACGGTGTGCAGACGCTGCGCGGCAAGGAGAATTTCCATATCACCGGCATCCCGATGGCGGCGGAGCCGTACTTCGTCAAGGCTTTCGGTTATGTCAAGAAGGCGGCGGCGCTGGCCAATCGTGATCTGGGTGTGCTCGATGCGCGGGTAGCCGATGCCATCGTCGGCGCCTGTGACCGGCTGATTGCCGGCGAGATGTGCGAACAGTTCGTGACCGACTTCATTCAGGGGGGGGCCGGCACCTCGACCAACATGAACGCCAACGAGGTGATCGCCAACCTCGCGTTGGAGAGCCTGGGCCACCGCAAGGGCGATTATCAGCATGTCAATCCGAACGATCACGTCAACTACGGGCAATCGACCAACGACATCTACCCGACGGCGTTCCGGTTGGCGCTGATTCTCCGGTTGGCGAGCTACATGGACGCCCTGCGGCGCCTGCAGGATGCCTTCTACGCCAAGGCCAGGGAGTTCGAGCGGGTGCTCAAGATGGGACGCACCCACCTGCAGGATGCCGTGCCGATGTCGCTCGGCCAGGAGTTTCATGGCTGGGGAACGACCATCGGCGAGGAGGTCAGCCGCATTGCCGAAGTGCGCCAGTTGCTGCACGAGATCAACCTGGGCGCCACGGCGATCGGCACGTCGGTGACGGCGGCGGCCGGTTACCCCGAACTGGTGACGCGCTACCTCTCCGAACTGACCGACACCCGCTTCATTCTCGCCGGCGACCTCGTCGAGGCGACCTCGGATACCGGGGCCTATGTTCAGTTGTCCGGCGTACTCAAGCGTACCTCGGCCAAACTGACCAAGATCTGCAATGACATCCGGCTGCTCGCCTCGGGTCCGCGTTGCGGTCTCAACGAGATCAACCTGCCGCAGATGCAGCCGGGATCGTCGATCATGCCCGGCAAGGTCAATCCGGTGATTCCCGAGGTGGTGAACCAGACCAGCTTCCTGGTGATCGGACTCGACCTGACCGTGACCCTCGCCGCGTCGGCCGGGCAACTGCAGCTCAACGTGATGGAACCGGTCATCACCTTCGCCCTGTTCACCTCGATCTTCACGATGGAGAACGCGGTCAACAGCCTGCGCGTGAACTGCGTCCAGGGGATCACCGCCAATGTCGAGCAGGCGCGCGACATGGTGCTCAACTCGTTGGGAATCGTCACCGTGCTCAAACCGACACTGGGTTACAAGCAATGTGCCGAGATCGCTCGCGCGGGCTACGAAAGCGGCAAATCCCTGCACCAGATCGTGGTCGTCGAACGCAAGCTGATGAGCCAGCAGCAGTGGGACGAGGTTTTTTCCTTCGAGAACCTGATCAGCCCGCAAGCCGAATAGGTCTTTCCTCTATCAACCAACTGGTGGGCGACGGGTTGGCGCATCGGTACTGATGCACGGAAACCGTGGCCGCCAGGGCTTCAGCGCGGAATTGGAGAGTAAATCATGAGCCTCAGCATAATCATGCAGTTCGTCGTCGTGCTCGCGGCGATCTGGATGGGCGCACGCTCCAGCGGCGTCGGACTCGGACTCTGGGGTGCCGTAGGACTCCTCGTGCTGGTGGTTGGCTTCGGGGTCACGCCGACCTCGCCGCCGATCGACGTCATGCTGATCATCCTGGCGGTGATCATGGCGGCGTCGGTGATGGACGCCGCCGGTGGCATCGACTTCCTGGTGCGTGTCGCCGAGCGCATCATTCGCGCCAACCCGAAGTACGTCACCCTCGTCGCGCCGCTGACCACCTGGAGTTTCTCTTTCGTGGCCGGCACCGGACACATCGTTTATCCCTTGCTGCCGGTGATCTACGAAACCGCGCACCAGAACGGCATTCGTCCCGAACGACCGATGGCCATCGCCACCATTGCCTCGCAGCAGGCGATCACCGCCAGCCCGGTGGCAGCAGCGACGGCGGCGATGATCGGGCTGTTTGCCGAGAAGGGGATGACCGAATGGGGCCTGCCGCAGATCCTGATGGTCTGTGTTCCGGCGACGCTGACCGGCGTCGTCGTCGCGGCGATCGTCTCGATGTTCATTGGCCAGGATCTGAAGAATGATCCCGAGTATCAGGCACGCCTGCGCGCCGGCCAGATCCCGGCTCCGATGGCGACCGCCGATCGCCCGCCGCTGAAACCGGCAGCCAGGCTCTCGGCCTGGCTCTTTCTGGCCGGGGTTGCTCTGGTGGTGCTGTTCGGCTTTTTCCCCGAATTACGCAAACTGCCCGGAGCCAAGAGCGCACTCGGCATGCCGATCGTCATCGAAATCATCATGATGGCGGTTGCGGCGCTCATGCTGATGCTGACCCGGGTCAATGTCGATGAGGTGCCGAAGACCGCAACCCTGCGCGCCGGCGTCGTGGCGGTGATCGGCATCTTCGGTCTGGCCTGGCTGGGCGACAGCTTCATCGCGGCGCACAAGGAGGTCATCGTGCCGGCGATCGGGAACTGGGCCGAAGCCGCGCCATGGACGTTCGCCTTCGGTCTGTTCTTCGCGTCGGTGCTGCTCTACAGTCAGGCCGCGACGACGCGGGCGCTGATGCCGCTCGGCATCGCCCTGGGCATCCCGCCGCAGTTCCTGATCGCCATGTTTCCGTCGGTCAACGGTTATTTCTTCATCCCCACCTACTGCTCGCTGATCGCGGCGATCAACTTCGATCTGGCGGGAACGACCCGGATCGGCAAGTACGTGCTCAATCACTCGTTCATGATCCCCGGCCTGGTGGCAACCGGGGTTGCCGTCACCACCGGCTTGCTGCTCGCGCGCATGATGTTCTGAGCGTGTCTCTGCGTGGAGAGCGGGCCGCGGGCTGCCGTTGTTGCGGTGCGGGTATGGCACCTGCACCTGAAGGCGCAGTCTATCGCCACAGCGCGAACGAGGGCCAGAACCATGACCAGCCCCGGGCTGGGGAGTCGTCCGCTGATCGGGTTCGCTCTCCGCTGCGCCAGTCCTTCGCCTGCACCGAGCACCGCGGCCTGCCCGTGTTCCCCAAGAGTTGTGATTTCCCTGGCCAGTCCGACACCGTCTCGCGCCAGCCCTGACAGCGCCGCCATGGCGACTTGCGCCTTGAACTGCGCACCGTGCCGCTTGCGTTTGACGACCATGTTTCATGCCCTCTCGGTTCGCTCGGCTCTAGCTTATCCGACTGTCCGAAAAGCCGCGACCGCCGCACCCCCCGTCGCGCCGATGCTTGCCGCCTGATCGGGTCACTTCAAGGTATAATCTGCCGCCCGCAAGCTTGACGCCTTGCCTGGAGCGCGTAGCGTGGCCGCCCGCGCAGTCGTGCAGGCAACCAGCGAAGCACCGAAACATCAACGAATTCAATGCTTCAGACACGAAGGCGGGGCTCTGCCGGCAGCGCGTTCCCGCCCACCCGCCTCACTTGCCCCGCAGGGTTCCGCATCGGTGCTGCGAAGTGGCGCAGAGCGACAATTGAGGTGTTCTTAAATCCAATGTTTGAAATGTCCAATGAAACCCGTTTGGATCGCTTGCCGCAAGCCTGAAGCAAATGCAACACATTCGTAATTTTTCCATCATCGCGCATATCGATCACGGCAAGTCGACGCTCGCCGACCGCATCATTCACCTTTGCGGTGGCCTGTCGGATCGCGAGATGGAGGCGCAGGTGCTCGACTCGATGGATATCGAGCGCGAGCGCGGGATCACCATCAAGGCGCAGACCGCAGCCCTGCAATACCGTGCGCGCAGCGGCGAGGTTTACAATCTCAACCTGATTGACACCCCGGGTCACGTCGACTTCTCCTATGAGGTGTCGCGCTCGCTGTCCGCCTGTGAGGGGGCGTTGCTGGTGGTCGACGCGTCGCAGGGAGTCGAAGCGCAGACCGTGGCCAACTGCTATACGGCGATCGAACTCGGGGTCGATGTCCTGCCGGTTCTGAACAAGATCGATCTGCCGTCGGCGATGCCGGACAGTGCGCGCCAGGAGATCGAGGACGTGATCGGCATCGACGCTTCCGAGGCCATTCTGGCTTCGGCCAAGACCGGACTGGGTGTCGAGGGCATCCTGGAGGCGATCATCGAGCGCATCCCGGCGCCCAAGGGCGATCCCGCTGCGCCGCTCAAGGCCCTGCTGGTCGACTCGTGGTTCGACAACTACGTCGGCGTGGTGATGCTGGTGCGGGTGTTCGATGGAACGTTGCGCGGCAAGGACAGGATTCGCCTGATGGCCACCGGCTCGACCCATCTCTGCGAGCAGGTCGGCGTGTTCACGCCGAAGGCGGTGGCGCGCGATTGCTTGCGTGCCGGCGAAGTGGGTTATGTGATTTCGGGAATCAAGGAACTGCAGGCAGCCAAGGTCGGCGACACCCTGACGCTGCTCGAACGGCCGGCCAGCAAGGCCTTGCCGGGCTTCAAGGAGATCAAGTCGCAGGTGTTCGCCGGGTTGTATCCGGTCGAGTCGAACCAGTACGACTCGTTGCGCGAGTCGCTCGAAAAGCTCAAGCTCAACGATGCGTCGTTGCGTTATGAACCGGAAGTCTCGCAGGCACTCGGGTTCGGTTTCCGTTGCGGTTTCCTGGGCTTGTTGCACATGGAGATCGTCCAGGAGCGACTCGAGCGCGAGTTCGACCAGGATCTGATCACCACCGCGCCGACCGTGGTCTACGAAGTCCGGTTGCGTGACGGGACCGTGGTCAACGTCGAGAATCCGGCCAAACTGCCGGAACTGTCCAAGATCGAGGAAATTCGCGAGCCGATCATCACCACCACGGTCTTCGTGCCGCAGGATTATCTCGGCAACGTCATCACCCTGTGCAATCAGAAGCGCGGCAACCAGATCGACATGACCTACCACGGCCGGCAGGTGCAACTGGTCTACGAGATGCCGATGGCCGAAGTGGTGATGGATTTCTTTGACCGGCTGAAGTCCGTGTCGCGCGGCTACGCCTCGCTTGACTACGAATTCAAGGAGTACCGGGCGGCCGATGTCGTCAAGCTCGACGTTCTGATCAACGGCGAACGGGTCGATGCCCTCTCGGTCATCCTGCATCGGGCAAACTCGGTCTATCGTGGCCGCGAACTGGCTGCCAAGATGCGCGAGCTGATCCCCCGGCAGATGTACGACGTCGCCATTCAGGCGGCGATCGGTGCCAACATCATCGCGCGCGAGAACGTCAAGGCGATGCGCAAGGATGTGCTGGCCAAGTGTTACGGTGGCGACATCACGCGCAAGAAGAAGTTGCTCGAAAAGCAGAAAGCCGGCAAGAAACGGATGAAACAGGTCGGCTCGGTCGAGATCCCACAGGAGGCTTTCCTCGCTGTGTTGCGGGTTGGCAAGTAGAGGAGTGGGCGAGTGAATTTTGCATTGATCCTGTTGATTCTGCTGCTGGTCAGCGGCGCGATCTGGGTGGTGGATGCCCTGGTTTTGCGCAAGCGGCGGCCGGCCGACGCCAAGGACCCGTGGTGGGTCGAATATGGCGCCAGTTTCTTCCCGGTCATCCTGATCGTCTTCGTCCTGCGCTCCTTTCTCGTCGAACCGTTCAAGATTCCCTCGGGTTCGATGATTCCGACGTTGCAGGTGGGCGATTTCATCCTGGTCAACAAGTATACCTATGGCATCCGGCTGCCGGTGGTCAACTGGAAGATCATCGACATGAACAGTCCGCAACGCGGCGACGTGATGGTCTTTCGCTATCCCGAGGATCCGTCGCTCGACTACATCAAGCGGGTGGTCGGCTTGCCGGGCGACACCGTGGCCTATCAGAACAAGAAACTGACGATCAACGGCGAGCCGGTGCCGACCAAAAGGATCGAGGACTATCTGCACCCTGAACGGCTGTACTATTCGCGGCAGTTTGTCGAGGAACTGGGTGTGGTGGAGCACCGGACGCTCAACGACGCCGACGCGCCGCCCTATGTGCCGGGTCCGGTGCAGTTTCCCAACCGCGGGGATTGTTCCTACAATGCGGCCGGGGTGATCTGCAAGGTACCGCCGGGGCAGTATTTCGTCATGGGCGACAACCGCGACAACAGCCGCGACAGCCGCTTCTGGGGTTTCGTCCCGGAACAGAACATTGTCGGCAAGGCTTTCTTCATCTGGTTGAACTTCAGCGATCTGTCGAGGATCGGCTCGTTCAGGTAAGGAGCAAAGCATATGAATCGTCAGCGTGGTTTGGCGCTCTCCGGCCTGATCGCCTGGGGCGTCGTGGTCTCCGTGGTGGCGATCATCGCCATCCGGGTGCTGCCCGAAGTGATCGATTACTACAAGATCAAGAAGGTGGTCAAGGCAGTGGCCGCCGAGTCCTCCGGCAGGACGGTTCCCGAAGTCCGCGCGGCGTTCAGCAAATACGCCGAAGTCGAACACATCAAGACGATCACGCCGGCTGACCTGGAGATCTACAAGGAAGACAATCAGGTGGTGATCGCCTTTGCTTACACCAAGCGGGTTCACCTGGTAGCCAACGCCAGCCTGCTGCTCGATTTTCGCAACTCCTCTTCGGGGCGTGGTTACGGCCAATGACCGCTTCCCGTCTGGAGCAGGCGCTCGGCTATGCCTTCAGGGATGGCGAGCTGCTGCAGATGGCGCTCACCCATCGCAGTTACAGTTCCCCGCACAACGAACGCCTCGAGTTTCTCGGCGATGCCATTCTCAATGCGGTGATCGCGCGCAGCCTGTTCGAGCGCTTCCCGGCGCTTCCCGAAGGCGATCTGTCGCGTTTGCGAGCCAATCTGGTGCGTCAGGACAGTCTGCACCAGCAGGCGCTGGCGCTCTCTCTCGGCGATTTTCTGCGGCTTGGCGAGGGCGAGCAGAGGAGCGGGGGGCAGCAACGTCCATCGATCCTCGCCGATGCGCTCGAAGCACTGTTTGGCGCGCTCTGGCTGGATGCCGGCTTCGATGCGGCGGGCGAGACCATCCTCCGGCGTTATGAGACGGCACTCCAGCGGTTGAACCCCGGGCAGGACATCAAGGATGCCAAAACGCGCCTGCAGGAGTATCTGCAGGGAAGCCGGATTGCCCTGCCGCAGTACCTGCTGACCGGTACCGAGGGTGAAGCGCATGCGCAACAGTTCCGGGTCGCCTGCATCATCGAGCCATTGAAGATTCGCACCGAGGGGCGTGGCGCCAGTCGGCGGGCTGCCGAGCAAATGGCCGCCGAGCGCGCACTGGCCAGCGTGGAGAAAAAATGAGCGAGATGCGCTCCGGACAGATCGCCATCGTCGGTCGCCCGAACGTCGGCAAGTCGACGCTGCTCAATGCGCTGGTCGGCGAAAAGCTCAGCATCGTCTCGCAGCGTGCGCAGACCACCCGCCATCGCATCATGGGCATTCTCACTCGCCCCGATGCGCAGTATGTCTTTGTGGACACGCCGGGCTTCCAGACCCGTCATGGCAATGCCCTCAACCGGGTGATGAACCGTGGTGTGCGACAGGCCCTGGCGGCGGTGGACGTCGTCCTCTTCGTCGTCGAGGCGGGGCGTTTCGACGAGCGCGACCGGGCGGTACGCCAGCTCGTGCCGGCCGATCGCCCGCTGATCATCGTGGTGAACAAGATCGACCAGTTGGCCGACAAGACGCAGCTCCTGCCTTACCTGGCCAGGCTCTCTTCCGTGGGCGAGTTTGCCGCGATCGTGCCGGTCAGTGCGCAGCGTGGTGCTCGGCTCGATGCGCTGCTCGGCGAAACGCGCAAACACCTGCCGAACGATCAGTTGCTGTTCGCCGAGGACGAGCTCACCGATCGCAGCGAGCGCTTCCTCGCTGCCGAATACATTCGCGAGAAGCTCTTCCGGCTGATCGGCGACGAGCTGCCCTACGCGGCAACGGTCGAGGTCGAGAGGTTCGTCGTCGACGGTGCCTTGCGGCGGATCAGCGCGGCGATTCTGGTCGACCGCGAGGGACACAAGTCGATCATCATCGGCAAGGGCGGCGAAGTCATCAAGCGCATCGCCTCCGAAGCCCGCCTGGACATGGAGCGCATGTTCGACGGGCGGGTTTTCCTGGAAGTCTTTGTCAAGGTCAGGTCGGGCTGGGCCGATGATGAACGCTTGCTCAAGACGCTCGGCTACGAATAGACGGTGGGCTCGCTGATGCTTGGCGAACGAGTCGGAAATTGAATCAGCGGCACAAGATCGATGGGCAGCCGGCCTTCGTCCTGCACGCCTACCCGTACAGCGAGACCAGCCTGATCGTCGATGTCTTCTCGCGCGACCATGGCCGCGTCGCCCTGCTGGCGCGTGGCGCGCGGCGGCCGCGCTCGGTCCTGCGCGGGGTGCTGCTCGCCTTCCAGCCGCTCGAGGTCGCCTGGGCCGGACGCGGCGAGGTGCAGACGCTGATCAGGGCCGAGTGGCAGGGAGGGCAGCCCTTGCTGGCCGGCAAGGCCCTGTTCTGCGCCTACTATCTCAACGAACTGCTGATGCATCTGTTGCCGCGCGAGGACGCTCATGCCCGCCTTTTTTCGATTTATGCCGAGACCCTGCGCCGTTTTGCCGAGGGCGCCCGGGAAGCGGACTTGCGCTGCTTCGAACATGCCCTGCTGCAGGAACTGGGTTATGGGCTGACCCTCGAAGCGGATGTCGCCGGCGCCGCGGTGGACGTCGAGGCGCACTACGCGTACGAGATCGAGCGCGGCCCGGTGCGCCTGCCCGGACCGGGCGGCTCGGCGCTGGCGGTCAGCGGTCGCACGTTGCTCGACCTGGCGCGCGCCGATTTCTCGGATCCACGCTCGCTGGTCGAGGCCAAGCAGTTGATGCGCACGCTGATCGGTCATTACACGAGCGGCAGGAGCCTGGTCAGTCGCAGGATTTTCAGGGAGCTACAGGAACTATGATCGAACTGGGCGTCAATATTGATCACGTGGCGACGATTCGTCAGGCGCGCTGCACCTACGAACCGGATCCGGTCTGGGCAGCGGTCGAGGCGCATCTCGGCGGTGCCGACGGCATCACCATCCACCTGCGCGAGGACCGGCGGCACATTCAGGATGCCGATGTCGAAAAGCTGCGCGATCTGGCGCAGATCAAGCTCAACCTCGAAATGGCGGCGACCGACGAGATGGTCGCCATTGCCTGCCGCATCAAGCCGCAAATGGCGATGCTGGTGCCGGAAGGCCGGCACGAGGTGACCACCGAGGGCGGGCTTGACGTGGTCGCCCAGGAAACCCGGCTGCACCAGGCGGTGGCGCGCCTCGGCGAGGCCGGCATCGTGAGCAGTGTGTTCATCGACGCCGAGTTGGCGCAGGTGGAGGCGGCAGCCCGGATCGGCGCGCGCGTCTGCGAGATTCATACCGGTCCCTATGCGCACGCCTTCTACACTCAGGGTCGGGACGCCGAAAGCCAGGCGGTGCTCGCCGAGCTTGAAAAGATCCGCCGGGCGGGGGAGGCGATCCGCCAGCTCGGCATGCGTTTCAATGCCGGGCACGCCCTCAACTACTTCAACGTTCAGCCGGTGGCGCAACTGGCCGGAGTTCGGGAACTGCACATCGGGCATGCCATCATCAGTCGGGCTGTGTTCGTCGGTCTGCGCGAGGCGGTGGGCGAAATGAAGCGCCTGCTGCGCGAGGCGCAGGCACAGGCCCTGGCGCGCGCCAGATGATTGCCGGGGTCGGCACCGACATCGTCGCCGTGGCTCGCCTGGCTCGATTGTACGAACGACATGGCGAACGCGCGCTGAACCGGATTCTGTCGCCGCGGGAGTGTGCCGAGTTCGCCGGGGTGCATGATCCGGCGCGCTTTCTGGCCAAGCGTTTCGCCGCCAAGGAAGCCTTCGGCAAGGCGTTGGGCATCGGCCTCACCGCGCCGGCCACGCTGTCCAACATCGGCGTTGCCCATGATGCGCTGGGTCGTCCCTGGTTCGAATACGCGGCAGCACTGGCCGCCCATCTGGCGCAACGCCGGCTTGTTGCCCATCTGTCGATCAGCGACGAGCATGACTACGCCGTTGCTTTCGTGATCATGGAAGAGTCATGAACACCCCAAGAATGCTCCCGCTCGGTCCGCTGATGGTCGATCTCGCCGGGCCCCGCCTGTCCGACTTCGAACGTGAACGCCTGTGTCATCCGTTGGTCGGTGGCCTGATCCTCTTCGCGCGCAACTACGAGTCGCCCGCGCAGCTCGCACAACTGACCGCCGAGGTGCATGCGCTGCGCTCGCCGGCCCTGCCGATCGGCATCGACCACGAGGGGGGCAGGGTGCAGCGCTGCCGCGAAGGCTTTACTCGCCTGCCGGCGATGCGTCGCCTCGGCGAACTGTGGGAGCAGGAGCCGGAAGCCGCGCGCCTGGCGGCACGACACATTGGTTACGTGCTGGCCGTCGAGCTGCGCGTCTGCGGCGTCGACCTGTCGTTCACCCCGGTGCTCGATCTTGACTGGGGGCGCAGCAGTGTCATCGGCGATCGCGCCTTTCACGGTGATCCGGCGGCGGTGATCGAGCTGGCCGGGGCACTGATCGGGGGCCTGCACCGTGCCGGCATGGCCGCTTGCGGCAAGCATTTCCCGGGACATGGCTGGGTGCGGGCCGACTCGCATGTCGATCTGCCGATGGATGAACGCCGCCTGGAGCAGATGGCGCCCGATCTCGAGCCTTACCGCCGGCTCGAACTCGATGCGGTGATGCCGGCACATGTCATCTATCGGCTGCTCGACGCGCGGCCAGCCGGCTTCTCTCCCTTCTGGATCGACCTGCTGCGCAAGGAACTGGGCTTCACCGGCGTCATTTTCAGCGATGACCTTTCGATGGCCGGTGCCAGTGTTGCCGGAGGTGTCGTCGAGCGTTGCTCGGCGGCCTGGGCAGCGGGTTGCGACCTTTTGCTGGTGTGCAACTCGCCGGATGCGGTCGGCGAACTGCTCGCCGACTGGCGACCGGCGCCCGATGCGCGACGCGCCGAAAGGGTACGGCGTCTATCACCGGCGACCCCGGCGGGCGACCGCGCCAGCCTGCGACAGGACGCCGACTACCTGGCCGGCATTGCGGCGGCGGCCCGCCTGGCCTGAGTCAGAGCCGCGCGGCAAGAATCCCGCTCAGTTCGGCGTCGCTGAGGACGATCGGGTTGGTCTGCATGCTTGAGCCGCGGCTGCCGGCGACGACGCGCGACAGATCCGCCTGGCCGATGCCGTAGGCCGACAGGCGGGGCAACGCCAGTTCCAGTTCCCAGTGGCGCAGGGTGTCCACCAGAAAACGGCGGGCGTCGGGGCCGTTGAGGCCCTTCTGCATGGCGAAGCGACGGCCGATCTCGGCATATTTCGGAAGCGCCGGGTTATCCGGTTCGCGCGCTTCCAGGGCGGCAATGTTGCTGGCGGTCGCGCTGGCCAGCAGCGTGCCGCAGACGACACCGTGCGGAATCGGGAAGAAGGCGCCGAGCGGCGAGGCCAGGCCATGCACCGCGCCCAGCCCGGTCTGTGCCAGGCAGATGCCGGAGAGCAACGAGGCGTAAGCCATCTGCGCGCGCGCCGTGGCGGATTGCTGACGATGCAGCGCGGGCAGCGCCGTGCGCGCGGCCATGATCCCCGAGCGGGCCAGCGCATCGGTTAGCGGGTTGGCGCGCGTCGACACGAAGGACTCGAGGAGCTGCGTGAAGGCGTCGAGTCCATTGGCAGCGATCAGTTCCGGCGGACAGGTGGCCAGCAGATCCGGATCCACGATTGCCCATTCGGCGACCAGCCGGTCATCGCGGAAGGACTTCTTGAAACCGCCGGGCACGCTCAGAACGGCATTCTTCGTTGCCTCCGAGCCGGTGCCGGCGGTCGTCGGAACGGCGATCAGGGGGGTTGAAGGCCCAAGGTAGGGCAGCTCCGGGCCGACCCCTTCGAGGTGCTCGAGTACCGGGTTGCCGGGCAGCAGCAGCCCGGCGATCGCTTTCGCCGCATCGAGCGCGCTGCCGCCGCCAATCCCGACGACGCAGTCGAATCGTCTGTCCCGCCAGGTAGTCACGCTTGCATCGACGAACCCTGGCGACGGCTCGCCGGACACCCGTACCTGTTGCCATGACAGCCCGCGTTGCGCAAGTTGTGCAAACAGCCGCTTCCCCGCGGCGGATTCGACCAGGGAACGCTGGCCGGTGACGAGCAGCAGATCGCGCCCGTAGCCGGCCGCGATGTCCGGTAACCGGGACAGGGCGCCGCTGCCGAATTCGATGCGAGGCAGGCGGGCGATCGAGAAGGACGGGAATATGTCGATCATGCGGGGAACAGTCCGTTCATCGGCTCGGCCCGTCGTGCTTCGGCCATCATGTCGGCGACCGCCGTGCGCCAGGCGAGATAATGCGCCGTCTCCTTGTGTGCCGCGGCGTCCGCGGCCGAGGCGTAGGCTTCGTAGAGGATGATGCGCGACGCATCGTCGGGTGCCTGCAGCACATCGAAGCGCCGGTTGCCCGGCTCGCCGAGCGAGGCTGCGTGGTTGGCACGCGTAGCGACGATGAAGGCATCGACCGATTCCGGACGAACGTGGACATGGACGAGCGTGACATGCATGGTGGTCTCCGGTGAAATCAGCCGGACAATTTTACACGGGGCACGCCGCGTACATGGGCCAGGCCACCCGAGTTCGACGTGTGCCGTGCAAAGGCGGCGCTTTTCCAGTGGGTGCGAACCTGAATCGCCCCGGGTTTCGTGGAGGCCCGTTGGGTTAAGTCAGGCCGGGGTGGTGGCCTGACGGGCGAATGGCCGATAGTAGTTTTCTTCAGCTTCGGCAGGGGGAAGATATCCAATCGGTTCAA